>JAMLIB010000001.1:80000-380000 GCA_023954415.1 Trueperaceae bacterium | reverse complement strand
TGCTGGAGCGCGTCGGGCGCGGGCGGATGCAGCGCGCCGTCAGCGCCGACCCGGTCAGCGAGATCATGACCGCCGTGAGGGAGCTCGCCAGCCAGCGCAAGGGCGCGCTGATCGCCGTCGAGCGGCGCACGCCGCTCAAGGAGTACGCGGAGCGGGGCACCGCCATCGGAGCACCGGTGACGGCCGCGCTGCTGCAGACGATCTTCGCCTCGTCCGGACCGCTCCACGACGGGGCCGTCGTCATCAGGGAGGACCTCGTCACCAACGCCGGCGTCGTGCTGCCCCTGTCGGACAAGCGGGAGGGTTGGTCAGTCAAGCACGGCACGCGCCACCGCGCGGCGCTCGGGCTCTCCGAGGTCTCCGACGCCCTCGTGGTCGTGGTCAGCGAGGAGCGCGGCACGGTGAGCATCGCCCAGGAGGGCGTCTTGCATAGCGACATCGCCCCGGCCGACGTCCTGAAGGCGCTCAGGGAGGCGTACGCCCCATGAGGCCACACGAGGCCGCCCACACGCACGCCCTGCTACCGCCTGCGCTCGGGGACGTGAGGCCATGAGCGGCATGCTCGCCGTCCTGGTAGCCCTCGGCCACCGCCTCCTGCGCAACTGGCCGAGCAAGCTGGCCGCGCTCCTCGTCGCCCTCTTCTTCTGGACGATCATCACCTCGTCCAGCACGAACACTACCCAGCGGTCGTTCCTCGTCGACCTCGAGGTGGACGGCGTCGAGGCGAGCACGGTGGCCGTCGGCGTGCCGGCGACCGTCGAGGTGAGCGTCTCGGGCCTCAGCTCGCGCGTCGACCGCCTGCGCGCCGACCAGTTGCGGGCCACGCTGGACCTGAGCGACGCGGCCACCGATTTCGAGCGCCGCATCCAGGTCCAGACGCCGCCGGACATCCGGCTCCTGCAGGTGACCCCCTCCGACGTCATCGGCTTCCTCGAGCAGGTCGTGCGGCGCGCCATGCCCGTAGAGGTCGCCCTCCTCGGCGACCCGCCGCCGGCCGCGGAGCTCGACTCCAGCGCCGAACCCGCCACGGTGAGCATGCAGGGCCGCAGCCAGGTGCTCGACGAGGTCGCCAGGGTCGTCGCCCTGGCCCCGGCGCGCGGCGGCGACGTCGAGCTCCTCGCTTTGGACGCGCGTGGTCACCCCGTCTCCGAGGTCACGTTCGATCCGGCGAGCGTGACCGTGACGTTCACCCGCACGGACCTGCTGCGCACGAAGGTCGTTCCCCTCACCTTCACACCGCCACCGGCGCTGACGCCGCAGAGCGTCACGCTCAGCGCCGAGACGGTGACCCTGGCCGGCACGCCGGAAGCGCTCGCCGCCATCGAGAGCGTCGCCGGCACGGTCGACCCGCCTACAGGGGAACGCGCCGCCGGCCGGTATACTCTGAGCGTCCACCTGACGCTTCCGAGCGGCGTGGTGGCGTTGACCGTGCCGACCGCCACCCTGCAGTACGGAGACAGTCCCGTACCGCAGTGAGGTTGGGGCTTGGTCATGCAGGAGGAGCGGTGATTCACCCCATCCGGCTGTTCGGCGACCCGGTGCTGCGGCGCCGCGCCGATCCCGTCACTGTGTTCGACCCGGAGCTCGCGCGGCTGGCCGCCGACATGCTCGAGACCATGTACGCCGCCGAAGGCGTCGGCCTGGCCGCGCCCCAGATAGGCGTGCTCAAACGCGTCTTCGTCGCGCTCGAGGTGCCTGACACCGAGGACGGGGCGGAGGCGGACGGGGACGGTCGGCGCGAGCACGTCATGGTCAACCCCGTCATCACGCGGCGCGCCGGCCGGCAGCTGGGGCGCGACGGGTGCCTGAGCATCCCCGGGCTCGCCGTCGAGGACGTGCCGAGGGACCTCGTCGTGCACGTCGACTACCAAGACCTCACCGGCGCACACAAGACGCTGGTCGCGGAAGGCTACTTCGCGCACGTGCTGCAGCACGAGGCGGACCACCTGGACGGCGTCCTGTTCTTCGACCACCTGACGGCCGCGAGGCGCGGCGCGTTCCTCGAGGAGAACCGCGGGGAGCTCGCGGACATGCAGCGGCAGGCCAAGGCGTTCCTGCGCGATCTGCGCACCCGGGCGCCGGCCGACGCCCGAGCCGGCGGCGAGCGGGCGGGCAAACCGCCGGGCACGCGGCCGAACGGCACGCGCACACGGCGGTGAAGCCCCTGCGCGTCGCCTTCTTCGGCAGCCC
This sequence comes from Trueperaceae bacterium, assembly GCA_023954415.1. Taxonomy (NCBI): domain Bacteria; kingdom Thermotogati; phylum Deinococcota; class Deinococci; order Trueperales; family Trueperaceae; species Trueperaceae bacterium. The sequence continues at coordinate 377,810 of JAMLIB010000001.1, read as the reverse complement.
CGAGTTCGCGCTGCCGACGTTCGAGGCCCTCTCGCGCCAGCACGACGTGGTCGTCGTCGTGTCGCAGCCGGACCGGCCGGCCGGCCGCGGCCTCGGGCTGAGGCGACCCGCCGTCGCCGCCGCCGCGGTAGCGGCCGGGCTACCGCTCCTGCAACCGCGCAAGGTGAAGCGCAACGAGGAGCTCCTCGCCCACCTCGCCGCACTCGACCTCGACGTGGGCGTGACGGCGGCCTACGGGCGCATCCTCCCCCCGGAGCTGCTGGCGCTACCGCGCTTCGGCGTGCTCAACGTCCACGCGAGCCTGCTACCGCGCTGGCGCGGCGCGGCGCCCATCCAGTGGGCGCTCATCGCAGGCGACCGCGTGACGGGCATAACGGTCATGCAGACGGACGCGGGGCTCGACACGGGCGCTATCAGGCTGCAGCGCCGCACCCCTGTAGAAACAGACGAGGACGCCCCCGCCCTCTCCGCCCGCCTGGCCGCGCTCGGCGCCGAGGTCCTGGCGGAAGCCCTCACGCTCCTCTCGGCCGGGAGCCTCCCCCTGGTGGCTCAGGACCCTGACGCCGCCACGCTCGCCCCGCCCCTCACGCCGCGAGACGGCGAGGTGCGGTGGGCGGACACTGCCGGGCAGGTGCACGACCGGCACCGCGGCGTCGCCGGCTGGCCGGGCACGAGCTTCGTTCACGCCGGTCAGCGCGTCAAGGTCGGCACCCTCCTGCTCGCGTCCGACGAGCGTGGCGGCGGCGCGCCCGGCACGGTGCTGGGGTTCGCGGGCGAGAACTTGCTGGTGGCGTGCGGCGCGGGCCTCGTCGAGATCGGCGACCTGAAGCCGGAGAGCAAGGGCATGATGAGCGCGCGGGCGTGGGCCAACGGCCGGTCGGTCAAGGCAGGAGCACAGCTTGTTTAACGTAGCCATAGTCGGCCGCCCCAACGTGGGCAAGTCGAGCCTCTTCAACCGCCTCGTCGGCAAACGCGAGGCCATCGTCGCCGACATGCCCGGCGTGACCCGCGACGTCAAGGAGGGCTTCGTCACGACGGACGACGGCCTGACCTTCCGGCTCCTCGACACGGGGGGGCTCTGGTCCGGCGACCGCTGGGAAACGCCCATCAGGCAGAGCGTAGCCGCCGCGCTCGTCGGCGTCGACCTCGTGCTCCTCTGCGTCGACGGGCGGGAAGGCCCCGTTACGGCCGATCACCAGGTCGCCGAGTGGCTGCGCACCATGAACAAGAGAGTCCTGCTCGTCGCGACCAAGCTCGACGACCCGCGCCACGCCGAGACGGGCGAGTTCTACGAGCTGTACTCCCTCGGCTTCGGCGAGCCGTTCGTGACGGCGGCCGAGCACGCCATCGGCACGACGGAGCTCGTCCACCACATCGGTGAGTTGATGGGTGAGCTGATGGGCGATGCGGAGGGCGAGGTCGAGGAGGAGGCTGTCAAGGTCGCCATCATCGGGCGCCCGAACGTAGGCAAGTCCAGCCTCGTGAACGCCCTCGTGGGCGACGAGCGCGTGATCGTCGCCGACGTGCCCGGCACGACCCGCGACTCGGTAGACGTGCACTTCGAGTTCGGCGGTCGCCCGTTCACGCTGATCGACACGGCCGGCATGGCCCGCAAGGACGTCGGCGACCTGGAGTACTACGCGCGCATGCGCTCCGAGATGGCCCTGCGGCGCGCCGACGTCGCCATCCTCGTCATCGACCCGTTCGAGATCGGCGACCACGAGCTCCGCCTCGCCAACCTCGCGCTGGAGTGGGGCAAGCCCATCGTCATGGCCGTCAACAAGTGGGACCTCGTCGCCGACGACCAGCTGGAGCCGTTCAGGCAGCGCCTCGACGAGCAGCTGGAGCACCTCAGCTTCGCCCCGCGCGTCTACACGAGCGCGCTGACGGACTTCGGCCTGCACGAGCTGCTCGCGACGGCCGTGCGGCTGTACGACACGGCGCATAGGCGCGTCGGGACGTCGGAGCTCAACGGTTGGCTGGAGGTATGGACGCAGCGCCAGCCGCCGCCCAACTTCTCCGGCCGGCCGCTCAAGCTCCTCTACGTGAGCCAGGTGGACGTCGCGCCACCCACGTTCGTGTTCTCGATCAACAGCGAGACCCTGCTCACGCGGCCGTACGAGCACTACTTGCGCAACCGGATCCGCGAGGACGTCGGGTTCTCGGAGGTGCCGATCCGCATGGTGTTCAAGGAGCGCAGCGGCGGTAAGAAGCGTGTGCGGGTCTAGGCTAGCGCCTTGGCCCGCACACGTTCGGGTTCGGGACGCTAGCGAGTCCCGAACACCGGCGAGTGCCCGGGCGACTCGAGTGCGCTAGGCGCGTTTCGCTCAGGACCGCTCCACCTGCAACGTGACGCGGAGGTTGCCGCGGCGCGTCTCCCCTTCCACCTTCACCACCTTGAAGCGTCCCAGTCCGGCGGCGAAGACCTCGTCGCCCTCGGCGGCGCTCGCCGACTTGCCCGCCGGCTTGCCGTTAACGCTCACGCGCCCCGCCTCGACCCCTTTGGCGAAGTAGGCGCGCGACACCTTGAAGGCGCGTGCACCGAGCACGTCGACGCGCAGCGACGGCACGACGGCCGGCTGCAGCTTCTCGCTGCCGCCGAACGCGAGCCCCGGCGGCACCTCCGTGAGGCGCGACTGCGCCCCGCCGACGCGCACGGTCCCGAGCAGCGCTTGCGGCACGGGGGCGAGGAGGACGACGGTGGCGCCGTCAGCGTGCGTGGTCGCGTCGCCGACCGCCCCCTCGCCGGCGACCGCGCGCGCAGCCACCTGCAGCGCTTGCGGATCGGCGCAACCCTCGGCGTAGAGGGCGGAGAGGCGCGGGGTCGCCTCCGGCACCCCGTCGGGCGCCGCGTACACGACGCGCCTGACCGCCCCCGCGTAGCCGCCCGAAGCACCGGCATGAACGCCGCGGCGGCGGAGGGCGGCCAGGAGCGCGTCCGCAGCGTCCGGTTCGAGGAAGCCGCTGAAGGCGACCCGCCCTCCGCCGACCTGGGCGGCCATCTCTGCCGCCTGCCGGTCGACCTCCGGCGCGCTCTTCACCTCTTTACCCATGCGTTTCGTCAGCGGACGTCCACCACGTCCAGGCCGGCCGCCTTGAGGCGCTCCGGGAAGCCCTTGGCGTCCTCGCCGGCCACGCGGAGCACGAGGCGCCGCTTATGCCCGGGCTGGATGCCGGTCGTGACGGCGGCGACGATGTTGGACGGCGCTCCCTGTTGCGCCACGCGCGCGAGCACGCCCGGTTCGTCGGGCAGGTCGACCGTCACGCGCGTGCCGCCCTCGCGCAAGGCCAGGAAGGAGACGAGGGCGCGCATGAGGTCGGTGATCGTCAGGATGCCGACGAGGTTGACGCCGTCCAGCACGGGAAGGCCGGAGACGCGGTGTTCCTCCATCAGGAGCGCGGCCTGCTCGATGGGGTCGTCGGCCCGCACCGTGACGACCGGCGAGCGCATGACGTCCTTAACCCGCAGCTTGCTGAGCAGGTAGTTGAGCTCGTAGATGGACAGCGTCGTGGCCTTGGAGGGCGTGGCCTCCTTGAGGTCGCGGTCGGTGACGATGCCGATGAGCCGCCCGTCCCTGCTGACCGGCAACCTGCGGTAGCCGCCCTCGCGCAACCGCTGCATGGCTTCCATGACCGGCGTGTCCGGGCTCACCGTCTGCGGGTCAGGCGTCATCCACTCGCGAACTAGCATCCTCGTCCTCCTTATGTCTGGTACCAGATGGTACCACCGTGCGGCCCGGGCGTCCGCGTTGCCCGACTCGGGACTACTCACCGACGCATGCGATGATGTTCGGGTGAAACGCTTGAGCGTCCTCGGTTCCACCGGCTCCATCGGCACCCAGTGCCTCGAGGTGGCGCGCTGGCACGGCTTCGAGGTGGTGGCGCTCGGCGCCGGCCGCAACGGGCGGCTCCTGGCCGCCCAGGCCCGGGAGTTCAAGCCGCGGCTCGTGGCGTGCGCGTCGGAGGCGGCCGACGAGGTCCGCGAGGCGCTGCCCGCCGGCACGCGCCTGGTCACCGGCCAAGCCGGGCTCGAGGAGGCGGCCGCGTGGGATGCCGACGTGACCGTGGCGGCCGTGCCCGGCCTGGCGGGCCTGGCGCCGACGGCGGCGGCCTTGCGCGCGGGGCGCCATGTCGCCCTCGCGAACAAGGAGGCCATGGTGGTGGCCGGCCCGCTCATGTGGGCGCTGGCCCGCTCCGCCGGCGCGCGCATCACGCCGGTCGACTCCGAGCACTCCGCGCTCTTCCAGGCGCTCGCCGGGGAGGACATGAACCGGGTCGCCGCGCTGGTGCTCACCGCCTCTGGCGGCCCGTTCCGCGCCGGACCGGCCGACCTCGCCACCGTCACCCCAGCCCAGGCGCTCGCCCATCCGAACTGGACGATGGGCAAGAAGGTGACGATCGACTCGGCCACGCTCTTCAACAAGGGCCTCGAGGTTCTCGAAGCGCACTTCCTCTTCGAGGTGCCGCTCGCGGCCGTCGAGGTCGTCGTGCATCCGCAGTCGTTGGTGCATGGCCTCGTGCGCTACGTGGACGGGAGCATCAAGGCGCAAGTCGGCCCGCACGACATGCGCCTCCCCATCCAGTACGCGCTCTGCGCCCCCGACCGGCTCCCTACCCCCCTCGCCCCCCTGCCGCTCGCGGGCGCCTGGACGTTCGAGGAGCCGGACCACGCGCGCTTCCCGAGCCTGCGCCTCGCCTACCGGGCCGGGGAGCTAGGTGGGCTGGCGCCGACCTACCTGAACGCCGCCGACGAGGTCGCCGTCCCCGCCTTCCTGGCGGGGCGCATCGGCTTCGACGCCATCCCGCGGGTGCTCGAAGCCGTGCTCGCCGCCGCGCCGACGGGCGAGCTGAGTTGGGACGCGATCGCAGGCGCCGACGCCGACGCGCGCGCGCTGGCCAGGAGCGTCGCCGGTCTGGAAGGGGGCTGAGCCGTGGACAGGGCCGGCGTGCTGCTGCCGTTCAAGCTCTTCGGGGTCGCGGTGCGTCTCGACTACAGCTTCTTGCTCGTGCTGCCGCTCTTCGCCTACCTCATCGGCGGCCAGCTCCCCGCCTACGCCGAGCTGTTCGAGGCCTCCATGGGGATCGAGGTCGACGTGAGCGCGCTCACCGTCGGCGCGACGCGCTGGCTCATCGGGCTCGCCGGCGCCGTCGGGCTGTTCGCCAGCGTCCTGCTGCACGAGGCGGGCCACGCGCTCGTGGCGCGCCGCTACGGGGTCGAGGTCAAGGAGATCCGCCTCTGGTTCCTGGGCGGCGTGGCCCAGTTCGACGACATGCCCAGGCAGCGCGGCGCCGAGGCCGTCGTGGCCATCGTCGGGCCCGTCGTGAGCTTCGCCATCGGCTTCGTACTGCTGCGCCTGGCTCCGGCCCTGGTCGGCTCCGGCGCCGTCTTCATGGTCGTCGCCTACCTGGGGGTCACCAACGTCGCGCTGGCGCTCTTCAACCTGCTCCCCGCCATCCCCCTCGACGGCGGCCGGGTGCTCAGGAGCCTCCTGGCCCTGGCGCTGCCGAGGGAGCGCGCCACCATCGTCGCCACGTCCGTCAGCGCGGTCATGGCCGTCCTGCTCGGCCTGTACGGCTTCTTCACCATGCAGCTCTGGCTCGTGATCCTGGCCTTCTTCATCTACAACGCCGGACGCCTCGAGGCGCAGGCGTCCATCGTGGCGAGCGCGCTCGACGGGCGCACCGTCGCCGACCTCATGACCCGCGACCCCGTCACGGTGGCGCCAGACATGCGCCTGACGCAGTTCGCGCAGCTCATCCACTTCCGCCCCCACACCGGCTACCCCGTCGTCGACTCGGGCGGCACGCTGCTCGGCTTCGCCCGCCTGGCGGCGGCGGGCCGGTCGGCGGCCGGTCCGGCGACGACCGATCCGGCCGTGGAGACCGGCCCCGTCGAGGTGGACCCGGAGGCGAGCGTCGCGGACATAACCGAACCGGCGGAGACCATCTCCCCCACCGCCAGCGCCTACGACGCTCTGCGGCAAGTGGCGGAAGGGCGGCTAGGCCGCCTCGTCGTGGTCGACACCGCCGGCCGGGTCGTCGGCCTGCTCAGCAAGACGGACCTGGTCAGGACGCTCTCGCGTAAGGAAGCGACTCGCGATGGCCGCTCCGTCTGACATACTGCTGGTCAGCCTTGGGAGCAAGGCGAGATGCTGACTGCCCTGACCTTCGCACTCATCCTCACGAGCGCCGTCGTCGTACACGAGCTGGCGCACTTCCTCGCCGCCCGCAGCGTCGGGGTGGCCGTCCGGGCGTTCAGCGTCGGCATCGGCCCTATCCTGGCGCGCGTCAAGTGGCGCGGCACCGAGTGGCGGCTGAGCCTGCTGCCCCTCGGCGGTTACGTCGATCTGCCCGGCATGGGCGCGCGGGTGGACGAGGACGGCACGCTGCACCACCCCGACGAGGGCATGGCCAAGCTGCGCCTCCTCCCGAAGCTCTGGGTGCTCGTGGCGGGCGTGATAGCCAACTACGTCCTCGGCAGCGTCCTGCTCGCCTCCGCCATGACCATGCAGCCGGGCTTCCGCGAGATCACGGGCGCCCAGGTGGTCGTCGAGGGCTCGGAGATCGCCCGCGTGGTGCCCGGCTCCACTGCCGAGGCGCTAGGCATACGCGGCGGCGACCGCATCCTCTCTGTCAACGGCCTGGCCGATCCCGGCCCGGACGCGGTCGTCGACCAGGTGCGCGGCGCCGATCGCCTCGACTTCGTGTTCCTCCGCGACGGCGAGCGCGTCGAGTTGGGCACGCCGTGGCCGCCTGCCGGCGCCACCCGACCCGCCCAGCTCGGCGTCGAGATCGCCGCGATCATCCCGCCCGTGGGCTTCTGGACGGCCCTCTCGGAGTCCGCCGCCTTCGGGCTTCGCGTGGTGCCGGAGATGGTGCGCGGCTTCGTCTCGGGCTTCGGGGCCGCCATCACGGGCGCCGAGAACGCCGAGGTGGCCGGACCGGTCGGCATGGTCACGATGGTCTCGCAGGCCACGCGCGTCGGGCTCGCGAGCGTGCTCCTGCTCGCGGCCGTCATCAACTTCTCGCTCGGGGTCTTCAACCTCCTGCCCATACCCGGCCTGGACGGCGGCCGCATGCTCCTCGCCACGGTCGTCGCCATCCGCGGCCGGCCGTTCCGCCCCGGGCAGGAGGAGCAGTTCCACTTCGCCGGGATAGTCCTCGTCATGGCCCTCATAGTGCTCGTGACGTTCCGCGAGCTGAGCGCCCTCTTCACGGGTTGAGCATGCCTTCCTCCGACCCCCGGGCCGGAAGCCGCGACCGCCCGCACGCGCCCGGACCCGTTGCGGCGGACGTCATCATCCCCGCCTACCAGGAAGCCCCTAACGTCGGGAGGGTCGTCCAGGTCGCGCTGGCCGCCGGCCTCGGCCGTGTGCTCGTCATCGACGACGGCTCGACGGACGGGACCACCGCGGCAGCTCGAGCCGCCGGCGCCGAGGTCCTCAGCCTGCCGAGCAACCGGGGCAAGGGCGGCGCCCTCGTGGCCGGCGCGAACGCCTGCACGCGCGAGGTCGTCGTGATGCTCGACGCCGACCTGGTCGGGCTGCGGCCCGAGCACGTCGTGGCGCTGGCCGAGCCGGTATGTGGCGGGTGGGCGGACATGGCGCGCGGCACGTTCGAGGGGGGCCGCTGGCGGACCACCGCCGCCCAGCACGTCGCGCCGCAGTTGAACGGGCAACGGGCCGTGCGCCGCGAGCTGCTCCTCGCGGTGCCCGACCTGGAAGGGAGCCGTTACGGCGTAGAGGTGGCCATCACCTTGTACGCCGCCGCCGAAGGCTGGCGCTGTGTCAGCGTGCCGCTCGAGGGTGTGTCGCAAGTGATGAAGGAGGAGAAACTGGGCTTCTGGCGCGGCTTCAGGGTACGGCTCGCCATGTACGGCGACATCGTCGCCACGCTCCTGCGCGCCAGGCGCTCCGCCAAGCCCGGGACCCGGACGGCCGCCCATGACCGGGCCAGGGGCGAAGAGGTCGAGCGGAAGTGAGGCGGGCGTGGAGCTGATCGCAGTCCCGCTCGGCGAGCTGCAGGCCAACGCCTACCTCGCCATCGCAGGCGCGGACGTCGTGGTCGTCGACCCGGGCGGCGAGGGCGAGGCTCTGGCCGCGGCGCTGAGCGAGCGCGGACTGGAGCTCAAGGCGATATGGCTCACCCACGCCCACTTCGACCACGTCGGGGGCCTGGCCGCGTTGAGGCGGAGCGCGCCCGGCATACCCGTGTACATGCACCACGCGGACGAGCCGGTGCTGAGAGCCGCCGCCGCCGCGGCCGCCCGCTGGGGCGTCCGGATCGAGCAGCCGCCGATCGACTACGTGGCGGTCGCCCACGGCGAGACGTTGACGGCGGGCGCCATCCGAGCCGTCGCCCTGCACACGCCCGGCCACGCGCCCGGGCACCTCGCCTTCCACTTCGCGGATGCCGGGGCCGTACTCTCCGGGGACGCCCTGTTCAACGGCTCGATCGGCCGCACCGACCTCCCGCTCGGCGATCACGACGAGCTCATCGCCAGCATCCGCAGGGAGCTGCTCGGCCTGCCGCCGGCCACACTCGTGTACCCGGGCCACGGCGGTCCGACGACGATCGGCGCCGAGGCGGCCGGCAACCCGTTCCTCTGAGGCGACGGGCCGCGCCGGAACGCGCTGCGGCGGCCCTCGACACGCGTCACGCCTGCCGCTTCGGCGGCCGCGAGAGCTACCCCCCGTCGCGGCCGCCGAAGCGGGCTTCGACGGCCAACGCGTGCGCCTCCAGGCCCTCGGCCCTCGCCATACGCGCCGCCGCCGGGCCGAGCGCCGCGACGACGGCAGGGCTCAACTGCGTGAACGGGATGACCTTCTGGAAGTCGCGCAGGTTGACGAAGGAGCTGAAGCGCGCCGTCGCGCCGGTTGGCATGACGTGGCTCGGGCCGACCACGTAGTCGCCGAGCGCCTCCGGGCTGCTCCCGCCGAGGAACAGCCCGCCGGCGCTACGTACCGAGCCGACGAGCGCCCACGGGTCGCTCACGAGGAGGCAGAGATGCTCGGGGGCGAAGGCGTTGGCGACCTCGATGGCCTCACCCAAGTCCTCGACGAGCACCGCCGCGCCCCGCTCGCGCAACGACTCCTCCGCGGAGCGCGGATCGCTCAGGGCCGCCAGGGCACCCGGGAGCGCCGCCACCACGCTCTCGAGGAGGGGGAGGCTCGGCGTGACGAGGACGGGCTGGGCAGCGGCGTGCTCGGCCTGCGCGAGCAGGTCGGCGACGACGTGACCGACGTCCGCCTCGGCGTCGGCCACCACGAGGGTCTCCGTCGGGCCGGGTAGCGCCTCGATGCCGACGGTGCCGTAGAGCTGGCGCTTCGCCTCGACGACGTAGCGGTTCCCGGGGCCGACGACCTTGTCGACCCGCGCCAGGCTCTGTGTGCCGTAGGCGAGGGCGGCGACGGCGTGGGGGCCGCCGACGCACAGCAGTTCCTGCACGCCGGCGAGCGTCGCGGCGTACCTGACCTCGGCCGGCACGCGGCCGTCCCTTCCCGGTGGGGTCGCCACGACGATCCGCCTGACGCCGGCCACGCGGGCCGGGACGGCCGTCATGAGGACCGTCGAGAACAGGGGCGCCGTGCCGCCAGGCACGTAACAGCCGACGCTGTCGAGCGGCACGATCAGCTGCCCGAGGACGGCGCCCGCGTCGGCGTGCACGAAGCCGCCCTCCGTCTGGAGGCGGTAGTAGGCCGCCACGCGAGCCGCGGCCAGTCGGATGGCGTCGGCCAGGTCGGGCGCCAGCTCCCCCTCGGCCGCCGCCAGCTCCTCCGGCGCCACGAGCACGCTGCCGAGCTCCACGCCGTCGAAGCGGGCGGTGAGCTCCTTGAGAGCGGCGTCGCCGCGCCGCCTCACCTCGGTCACTATGTCGCTGACGGCCGCGGCGAGCGCTTCGTCGGCCGTCTCCCTGGCGAACCGCGCCTCGCACCAGGCCAGGGCGGCGGCTTTCGAGTCGATGACACGCATGGGTTCAAGGATATAAGCGCAGGCACGGTAGCATCCGGTCATGACAGGCAAGAGACTCCAGGTCCTGTGGTGCAGCCCCAAGACGGCCGGCACCGTCCGCGAGCTACCGCTGCCGGAAACCATCGAGCTGCGCTTCGCCACCGCCGACGCGAGCGAGGAGGACCGCGACTGGGCCGAGGCGCTCGTCGCCGGCTCGCCGCCCGCCCGGCTGCTCGACGGCGCCCGGCTCCGCCACGTGGTGGTGCCGTTCGCGGGGGTGGCCGCGGAGTTGCGGGCCCGCACGCTGGAACGACCGCACCTGAGCGTCCACAACTCCCACTACAACGCCGAGATGGTGGCCCAGCACGCACTGGCGCTCACCATGGCGTGCGCCGGCCGCATCGTGGCCTCGGACCGCGCCATGCGCCGCGGCGACTGGGGCGACGACACGGCGAGCACGCACTCCAGCATGTTCCTGCCCGGCAAGGTCGCCCTGCTCCTCGGCTTCGGGCACATAGGCAAGGCGCTCGTGGCGCCGCTCACCGCCTTGGGGATGGACGTGCGGGCGTGGCGGCGGCGGCCGGTGGAAGGCGGCGTGCCGACCTACGGGCCCGAGCGGCTGCGCGAGGCCCTCGCGGAGGCCGACGTGGTGATCGTCAGCCTGCCGGGCACCGCCGAGACCGACGGGCTCATCGGGGCCGACGAGCTCGCCTGCATGAAGGGCGGCGCCGTCCTCGTCAACGTCGGGCGCGGCAGCGTCATCGACGAGGAAGGGCTATACCGCACTTTGGCGGAGCGCAGGATCCGCGCCGCCGGCCTGGACGTCTGGTACCACTACCCCGAGCGCCGCGACGAGCTCGTGCGCGTGTTCCCCAGCCGCTTCCCGTTCCAGGAGTTGGACAACGTGGTGCTGAGCCCCCACCGGGGCAACGACGTCGACGAGTGGCGCGAGGTCTCCGCACGCGACGCGTTGATCACGCTCGCGGCCCTCGCGCGCGGGGAAGATCGGAACCGCGTGGACCTCGGCAACGGCTACTGACAAGGGTCCGGCGGTCGCTTGGGTCGCGGCCTCCTCGTAGATCCCGTCGGTGCCGGTGACGCCCTGAGCAGCTCAGGCGCCGGCCGCGGCCGAGCCGCCGACCAGCCCCTCCAACGCGAGCCGCAGGGCCACTGCGAACTCCTCGCGGGCGTCGCGACCATACCGGTAGGCCGCCCACTGCAACGCCGTGATGAAGTAGACGTTGGCGAGGGTGCGGGCGAGGCGCTCGGCCGAGTAGTCGGCGCGGACGCTGCCCGCGGCCTGGGCGCGCTTCAGCGCGGAGCGCAGCAGCTCGACGAGCGGGATGGCGAGGTAGGCGGCGCGCGAGCGCTCCGCGTTGGGGTCGAGGAGCTCGAAGGAGATGGGCAGGATCAGTTCTCTGTGCCCTTCGACGAAGCCGGCCAGCTCCGAGAAGAGGTAGCGGATCTCCGCCAGACCGTCGAACGGGGGCTCCCCGGGTAGCGCGTGCCGCTCACGCCGCTCGGCCACCCGCCTGGCCAGCTCGCCGAGCTGCGTGGCGAAGTAGGCGACCAGGATCGCCTCCTTGTTCGGGAAGTAGTTGAAGACGGTCCCGCGCGCCACCCCGGCGCGCTGCGCGATGAGCTCGAACGTTGCGCCCTTGAGCCCGCGCTCCTCTATCAGCGCCAGGGCGGCCTCGAGGATGGCCCGGCGACGGTCCGCCTTCTTGCGCTCACGGGCGCTCGGTTCGGCCATCTTGGCGTCCCAGACGGCATCGGTAGGGGTCACCGCGGCATCATACCGTCGGGAACGCCGCGCGAAAGAACCGGGCGCCGCGGAGACCGAGGTCTCGGCGGCGCCCAGGGGTCCGCTAGCTGATCGGCGCTTGGGCCCTCAAGCCTTGGCGGCCACCTCGACGAGCGCCTTGAAGGCAGCCGGCTCGCGCACGGCGAGGTCGGCCATGACCTTGCGGTCGAGCTGGACGCCCGCCTTGCGCAGGCCGGCGACGAAGCGCGAGTAGCTCATGCCTTCCTGACGCGCGGCGGCGTTGATGCGCGCGATCCAGAGACGGCGGAACTGGGGCTTCTTGTCGCGGCGGTCGCGGTACGAGTAGTCGGCCGCGTTGAGGAGCGTCTGCTGCGCGACACGGAAGCTCTTGGAGCGCAGGCCCCAGTAGCCCTTGGCGCGCTTGAGCACCTTCTGGTGGCGGCGGCGGCGAACGATGCCGGTCTTGGCGCGTGGCATTCCTCAACCCCTCAATCGTAGGGCAGCAGCGCCTTGATGCGCTCTGCCTCTGGCTTGGCTACGACGAGGTCGTTGCGTCCCTGGCGGATCTTGCGGCCCGACTTCTTGTAGTTCAGGTGCCGCTTGCCGGAGCGCATCGCCTTGACCTTACCTCGCCCTGTGATCTTGACACGGGCTTTGGTGCCCTTATGGGTCTTGAGTTTCGGCATGCTATCTCTCTCCTGTACTTACGCTTCGAAGCGCTTGACGCTTCGGAAGCGACCTTCGCCCCTTGGGCGAGAGCCCATAGAGGGTACACCATTCACCACGGTTCTCACCACCATGTCGGCGACCGTCGTCGGCATGGCGGTCACTGGCCAGGTTCACGGGCGGCTCACCGGCCGGGCCATCCCGTTCGAGCCTACTAGTGAGCGTGCAAGAGCCTCAGCACAGTGCGTGTCGGCGTGCGTTCGCGCGTGGAGCGTCGACGCGGCCTTCGCACGTCAGCGTCAGCTCTCCACCGCGACTCCTGCCGGGCGCAGGATCATGTTCATGTCCATCCCGGCGATCACCGGGGCGGCGTCCACCACGGCGAGCTCCGTGACGTCTGCGGCGACGCGGTTGAGGATGCCCTGGCCCAACTCCGGGTGGGTCCGCTCGCGGCCGCGGAACATGATGGTCACCTTCACCTTGTGACCGCCCTTGAGGAAACGGCGGATGTGGTTGACCTTGGTCTCGTAGTCGTGATCGTCGATCTTGACGCGGAACTTGATCGACTTCATCTCCTGCTGACGGGAGCGGCGGCGCGCTTCCTTCGTCTGCTGCTGGAGCTCGAAACGGTACTTGCCGTAGTCCATCAGCTTGGCGACGGGTGGCTGCGCGGCCTCGCCCACCATGACGAGGTCAAGGTCTTCCTCGCGGGCCATCCGGAGCGCGTCACGGGTCTCGACGATGCCGACCTGCTGGCCGTCCGAACCGATGAGGCGCACCTGGCGCACGCGGATCTGCTCGTTCACTTTCAACTCTTTCGAAATGGACTCCACCTCCTGGGTGAGTTGTGCCGGTGACGTGGCCCAGACGCATGGCGCCCACTTCCGTGAGACCACTCGCCAGCGTCACACACAGCGCTCGAGTCTAGCAGAGCATGACGGCGCGGTACAACGTAACCGTGCCGACTCGCGAACACCAGGGGGCGACCGTGCGCGTCGCGACGCGGGCGGACGAGGCGGCGGTGGCCGACGTGGCGTACCGGACCGCCTACTTCGGCGGTCCCGCTGCCGCATTCTTCCCCTGTCGCGACGCGTTCGCCGTGTTCTGGGTCCTCCCCTACCTCCGGGCCGGGCACGCCATGGTGGTCGAGACCGACGACGGGGTGGTCGGCTACTGCGTCGGCGTCGACCGGGGCGCGGACTACGTTCGGGGGCTCCTGCCCCTCCTTCCCGGGCTCCTCGGCGAGTTGCTGACGGGGCGCTGCCGCGGTTGGCGCGGGGCGCTCCGCTACGGACTCCGGGCGCTGCGCTACCCGACGCGCGGGGCGCCCGCGAACGCCTACCCGGCGCACCTGCACGTCGCGCTCACCAGCGCGGCGCGCGGGCGGGGCTCGGGGCGCGCGCTCCTCACCGCCTACCTGGCAGCCGCGGCGGAGCGCGGCGTGAGCGGCCTGCAACTCTCGACGACCGAGCGCAACGCGCAGGCCGTGAGCCTCTACTCGTCGCTCGGCTTCGAGGTGTGGACGACCCGTGTCAGCCCGCTCTGGCGTCCGTGGACTGGCCGCGACGAGACGCACCTCGTGCTCGTCAAGCGCCTGACCGGCGCCAAGGGCTGAGCGAACGGGCAACGGCTCCTGGCGGGCGGCTCCAGGCGAGCTTGGGCCCCGAAGGCCGAGCGACGGGGAGCGGCGAGCGCCTTCAAGGAGCTAGCGGAGCGTTGCTGACGAGCTCGTTGCGCCGCGCGAACGATACGAGGAACCGCCGCATCATCTCGACCTGGCTGCGGTAGGTGTCGATGGCGAGGAGCTTCGTGGCCACCCAGCGCGGCTCGAGGTCGAAACGCTCCCACGGCAGCGTCCTCGCTCGCAGCGGCGGGAAGAGGGGTTGGCTCGGGTGCACGCCCTTGGGCAGCGGCCACTCGGAGTCGCCGTGCACGATCCACCACCTGCCGATCTCCGGCTGCCCGCGTTCCTCCAGGAGCTCCATGACGAGCTGGCCGACGGCGCGGTGGTCGGAGTGCGCGTCGCGCGGCGTGGGCGCCAGGACGACCGTCGGCTCCACCTCGTCGAGGACGGCGCGCAACTCGGCCATCAGGTTCGAGCCCGTGTAGGCGAGGCCGGGCGAGCGCGCCTCCGCGTACGGCACGCTCGTGCGCAACGTGAAGCGCGAGCGGTAGAGCGCGTGCTGGTCACCGAGCACGAGCGTCCTGAGGCCGCGGTCGGGGAAGCCGAGGAAGATGAGGTGGTCCTCCGGCACGCCGAGCACCGCGGCGGCGGCATGGGCCTCCGCCATGCGCCGCTCGCCGAGCTTCACCATCGGGTCGCCGACGGCCCGAAGGCGCCGCTCCTGCACGATGGCCGCTAGCTCGAACGCGTCGCCGACCGTGACGTGGACGATCCAGACCTCCGCGCCGGCCTCGATGGCCTGCAGGAGCATGCCGGCGCAACAGAGGACCTCGTCGTCCGGGTGGGGGGAGAAGACGAGGACGCGCGCGGAGCCGCCGAGCGGCTCGGCCTCCGGCAGGCTCGCGGCGCTCAGGCCGTACTGCCGGGCGTACCACCATGCGGCGAGCACGGGGGCGTTGACGTAGAGGAACGCCCCGACCAGGATCGCGGCCAGGGTTCCGAGGGCCACGGCGCGCGCGACGCGAGTGCGCACGGAAGGGGGCGGAACCGGCCTGCGAGGGTGCACGGGCCTCCGCGCCCGCTTCGGCGCCGGCGAGCCCGGTCCTGGCGCGGCCTTGCGCTCCTCGCCCACCGTTCAAGCATGGCACGGCGAGGCGGCGGCCTGACGCGGCGCACCCGACTCCGGACCCCTCCCCTCGCTACCTCGTGCGCCACCGAACGGGGGATAGATTGGGCGCATGGACACGACAGACGAGCGCTTGCGCGAGATCCTCTACGCCACCCACACCGTCGCCGTGATCGGGGCGAGCACGAGCCCCGACAAGCCGGCCCACTTCGTGCCGCGTTACTTGGCCGAGCACGGCTACGCCGTCCTGCCGGTCAACCCCGTGGCGGCGGGCGCGGAGCTCTTCGGCGAGACGGTGAGCGCCACCCTCGTCGAGCTCGGCCGGCAGGTAGACATGGTGGACGTGTTCAGGCGCGCCACGGACATCCCGCCTCACCTGCCCGACATCCTGGCCATGCGCCCGCTGCCGAGGGTCGTCTGGTTCCAGCTCGGCATCCGCAACGACGAGGCCGCCGCGGAGCTCGAGGCGGCCGGCATCACCGTTGTGCAGGACAAGTGCCTCATGGAGGAGCACGAACGGCTCGTCGGCGGGGGCGGCCACCGTTGAGCACCCGCCTCAGCCTCGGTTACTCCCCGTGCCCGAACGACACGTTCATCTTCCACGCGCTCACCCACGGCCTGCTGCCCGAGGCGGGGACCTTCGAGTTCGACGTGGTGCTCGACGACGTGGAGGCCATGAACCGCGCGGTCGCGGCCGGCATGCTCGACGTCGCGAAGATCAGCTACCACGCGTACGGCTACGTCGCGAACGACTACGTGCTGCTGAGGAGCGGCGGCGCGCTCGGGCGCGGCGTGGGGCCGCTGGTGGTCGCCGCTGTTCCCGGCCTCGACCTGGCGGGGAGACGCGTGGCCGTCCCAGGCGGTAGCACCACCGCCAAGCTGCTGCTCGAGCTCTGGCGCCCCGCGGGTCTCGAGCTAACCGAGCTGCGCTACGACGCCATCATGCCGGCCGTGGCGCGCGGCGAGGTCGACGCCGGGCTGATCATCCACGAGAGCCGCTTCACGTACGCGTCGCACGGGCTGCACGCGCTGGTCGACCTCGGCGCTTGGTGGGAGTCGGAGGTGGGCGGCCTCGTGCCCCTCGGGGCCATCGTGGCGCGGCGCTCGCTCGGGGCCGACGCCCACGCGCACCTCACCAGGCTCATCCGGGCGAGCCTGGAACGCGCTTGGCGCGAGCCGGGTGCGTCGGCCGACTACGTCGCCGCCAACGCCCAGGAGATGGCGCCCGACGTGCGCGCCAAGCACATCGGGCTGTACGTCAACGAGTACTCGCGCGACGTCGGCGAGGAGGGCGAGCGCGCCGTGCGTAGGCTGCTGGGGCTCGCACACGCCAATGGGCTCTTCCCCGCCCCGCCCGAGCCGCTGTTCGCGGCGGGGTAGGTGGAGCGGACGGTCGCAGGGTCCAAAGCCCCTGCCTGCGCGGCCATCCCAGGGTTAGGCTTGGCGCATGGTCAGCTTCTCTGTCGGCGAGGAAGTCCTGTACAAGGGCGAACGTTACGTCATCAGCACGGCTTCGCCCCGGCCCCCGTATCAGTACCGCCTGCTGGCGACCACCCCGGAAGGCGCCAAGGTCCGGTGGGCGCTCGCGGCGGACCTTACGAAGATGGAGCGCTACACGAGGGCGCTCGACGATACCCGCTCCATCAAGAGCAGCGCGGCTGGCGCCCCGCGGAGGCGCTGAAGGCCCCGACCAACACGGAACCGAGCGCCATGCCGTCCGTGACGGCCGTCGCGTAGCCGAAGCGCCCGACGCAGGCGCCGGCCGCGTACAGGCCCTCCGACCGCCCCAGGCGGTAGGTCGCCTCGGCCCACTCGCGTCTTGCCAGGACCCGGAAGCGCACGACGTACGGCAGCGCCCCGGCGAGCCCATCGAGCGCCAGCTCCTCGTCTTGGAACTCGAACCCGCGCCCCACGAGGTCGTGGAGCAGGTCGTCGTAGGCCATCTCGCTCAGGCGCCCGGCATGCTCCTCGCTGGCGCCGACGGTGAGGCGCGCGCCGAGGAAGCTCCCCACGCACAAAGCCACGAGCGCGCCGTGCCTGGCGATCCCCTCCCAGGTGTCTACGCCCGCCACGACCCCGTTCTCGACCATCAGCCGGGAGGCCGTCGACTGCAGGAGGTGAACGCGGGGCTCGGCCTCGAGCAGGCGCTTGGCCGCCCGACGCACCTCGGGGGCGCGAACCCGGACCGCGCCGCTCCGCCCCACGCAGGCCGCCAGCAGGCTGCCGCCTGGCACCTCGAGCTCGTAAACGTCGTGGGCAAGCGCGTAGAGCGTGTCGAGGCTGGTCGTCACCAGGAGCGTGCTCAGGCCGGCGCGCGCCGTGGCGTACGCCGCCTCACAGCCCGTGATGCCGCCCCCGACGATCACGAGGTCGTGCCGCACGTAGCTACCCGCCCTCAGTGGTGGCCGGCGCCGACCATCAGGGGCCTGCGGCGCCCCGGCGCCTTGACGACCACGTGCTTGCCGGTGCTGGTGCGCTGGTAGACGACCGCGCCGCTCGTCGCGCCGACGAGGGGGACCGTCTCGGCCGCCGAGAACAGCACCCGCATGTGGAGCGGCACGACCCGGGCGAGGCGTCCGATCTCGTAGCGCTGGTCGTCGCTGACCCGGTAGCCGAGGAAGAAGTCGGGCGCCTCGTCGCTCGAGTACACGCATAGGAGCGAGCGCGCCTCCTCGGAGCGGTAGTGCGCGACCGCCTCCCAGACGATGGCAGCGGCCTCGGCCTCGCTCACGAACGACACCGTCGCCTTGCCGGTGTCGCCGTAGAAGGCCGCCTCGAAGCGCCGCGACTGGGCGTAGAAGCCGCCCGGACCGACGCGCAGGCGCATGACGTCGTTGTCGAACGTCCGGCCCCTGACGCTCCCCTTCACGTGCTCGATGGCGAGACCGAAGCGCCTGGCGTGCGCGTCCTCGCCGTCGTGAAAGCTCGAATCGAAGAGCGCCGCGTCCGTGTTGACCTCGAAGCCGGCGTCCGTGCCCAGCGGTTCCATGCCGCGAGTCGGAACGACAAGGGCCCCGGCCGGCGGGGGCGTCCTCAGGTCCGAGTCGTGACCCAGTTCGAGATCGTCCGTCATGCCGGCCTCTCCGGTGCGGCGCCCTGAACGTGCGCGACGTGCAGGGCGGAGACGCCGAGCGTCTGCAGTCGGTACTCTACCGCCCCGAAGCCCGCGGCACGCATGTGGGCCGCGAGCGTATCCGGCGTGAAGAACGCGAGCACGGACTCGGGCAGGTAGGAGTAGGCGGCGGACTCGCCGGAGACGAGCGCCCCGAGGCGCGGCAGTACCTGCGTGAAGTACCACCTGAAGAGCGTCCCGAACGCTCCCCTGGGCGGGGGCGGGAACTCGAGGACGACCAGGCGACCGGCGGGTTTGAGGACGCGGCGGAACTCGCGGAGGCCGGCGTCCGGGTCCGCGAAGTTGCGCAGCCCGTAGGCGATGGTCACGGCGTCGAAGGAGCCGGCCTCGAAAGGCAGGGCCGTGCCGTCGGCTTGGACGAGCTCCAGTTCCACCCCGCGCGCGGCGGCCTTACGGCCCGCCAGCTCGAGCATGGGGGCGGCGAAGTCCGCCCCGACGACCCGCGCGTCCGGCCGCGCGCGCTTCAGGGCCAGGGCGAGATCGCCCGTGCCCGTGGCTACGTCCAGCACGGCACCGCCGACCGGCACCCCGGCGAGGGCAGCGCGTGCTGCCTGAGCGCGCCAGCGCCTATCGGTACCGAGAGAAAGGACGCCGTTGAGGAGGTCGTAGGTCGGGGCGATGTCGGAGAACATGTCCCGGACGCGCTCGGCCTTCCGCGCGTCGCTCTGCGAGCCGTCGTGCGGATCCGGGCCGGCAGCGGTGACCATCATGGCCGGGAGGCTACCATGTGCGCCGAAGCGCAAGCGGAGCCCTTCCCGGCTCCCGGTACTGGTCCGAAGCGCGGCTTCCGAGCGCCGCTTCGGAGCGCGCCCCTTCAGAGCGTGGCCAGGCCCGCGCAAGCGAGGAACTCGTGCGCCTTGATGGGCGAGAAGCCCGAGAGGCTCGCGGCCACGCCCCCGGCCACCACGGTGGGCACGCTGCGCTTGCCAGCGTTGACCCGCATGACGAACTCGACGGCCTCCGGGTCCTCCTCGATGTTCACTTCCGTGAACGGGATGCCCTTGGCGCTCAGAAACACCTTGAGAGCTTGGCAGTCGGGGCACCAGGAGGTCGTGTAGACCGTAACTTGGGGTGGGGTGGAGTCGGATAGCGTCGCTTCCGACGGAGTCGGTTCTGGTTGAGTCGGTCCGGACACCTAGGCTCCTCGCGATGCGTAATGGGTTCGGGCAAGCATCCCGAGCCGCACCATCCGGCTAGACTACCGTCTCGTCCGCGTCAAGGCGGTAGTCGCGTTGCATATGGAGCATCGACGGTGACTACCTATGCCGAGTCGGACTCAAGCGCCTGTTCATCCGGTTCGACCGACCCTCTCAAGCGTCGTAAGTCCCCGACGTGGTCTTCCCACCGTGCCCCGTCCAGTCCGTATGGAAGTGCTCGCCGCGCGGCCGGTCCAAGCGCTCGTAGGTGTGCGCGCCGAAGAAGTCGCGCTGCGCCTGGATGAGGTTGGCGGGCAGCCGGGCCTGCCGGTAGCCGTCGAAGAACGCCAGCGCCGCCCCCATGGCCGGCATGGGCACGCCCGCCGCCACGGCGCGCGCGACGCTGCGGCGCCAACCGCCCTGCGCCCCTTCCAGCGCCCGCACGAAGAACGGCGCGACGAGCAGGTTGCTCAGGTCCGGCGCGGTCTCGTAGGCGGCCGCGATGTCGTTCAGGAAGCGTGAGCGGATGATGCAGCCGCCGCGCCAGATGCGCGCGACGGCGCGGTAGTCGAGGTGCCAACCGAACTCCGCGGCCGCCGAGCGCAGGAGCATGAAGCCTTGCGCGTACGACGCGATCTTCGCGGCGTACAGGGCCTGCTCCAGGTCGGCCTCGAGCCCACCAAGGTCGGCGGCCGGCGGCCGGCCCGACGGCCCCGCGAGCACCGCGGCGGCGGCCACCCGCTCGTCCTTGAGCGCCGAGAGGTAGCGGGCGAACACCGCCTCGCTGATGAGCGTGAGCGGCACGCCAAGGCTCAGGGCGTCCGTCGCCGTCCACTTGCCCGTGCCCTTCTGGCCGGCGGAGTCGAGGATCTTCTCGACCAGCGGCCGCCCGTCGTCGTCGACGTGCTTGAAGATCTGGGCGGTGATGTCTATCAGGTAGCTGTCGAGCACGCCCTCGTTCCAGCGGCCGAACAGGTCGCCGATGGCGCGCGCTTCCAGGCCGCCGACGTCGGACAGGAGGTGGTACGCCTCCGCGATCAGCTGCATGTCGCCGTACTCGATGCCGTTATGCACCATCTTGACGAAGTGCCCGGCGCCGTCCTCGCCCATCCACTCGCAGCAGGGCGCGCCGTCGACCTTGGCCGAGATCGCCTGCAGGATGCCTTTCACGAGCGGCCAGGCTTCCGCGTGACCGCCCGGCATGATGGACGGCCCGAAACGCGCGCCCTCCTCGCCGCCCGACACGCCAGTGCCGACGTACAGGAAGCCGGCCTCGCGCAACGCGCGCGCGCGCCTCGTGGAGTCCGTGTGGTTCGAGTTGCCGCCGTCGATGATGACGTCGCCCGGCTCGAGCAGTGGCAGCAGCTCGGCGATGACGGCGTCCACCGCCGCGCCGGCCTTGACCATGAGCATCACCTTGCGCGGGCGCTTCAGGGCCGCCACGAACGAGGCGAGGTCGGTGTGACCCGAGATGCGCGTGCCGGCGGCTGGACCGGTCATGAACTCCTGGGTGACGGAGGCGGTGCGGTTGTACACGGCCACGGTGTAGCCGTGGTCGTTCATGTTCAGCACGAGGTTCTGGCCCATGACGGCGAGGCCTACGAGCCCGATGTCGGCTTGGCGGTCGGTCATCCGCACAGCTTACCCGTAGGCCCTCGATGGGGTCCTCTCGCCCATCTTCGGTGACTGCCGTGCGAGCCACGGCCAGGTCTCGAGGCTAGGCGTGAGATACGGACGCGCTGGACCGGGCGGTACCTAGCGACGACGTGATGTCGCCTCGATCCGAGCGCCAGGAGTCGCCAACGGCATCATGCCCTGAGTCGCGTATGTCTAGGCGGCCTGGTTCCTCTCAGCAACCCTCGGGCTAGCCCTTCGTCCGCTATACTCTCCCGTTCCGCCCACGTCAACCGTCGGGCTTAGTCGGACACGGAGAGCCAATGAACCATAGGAACGTCGCCATCATCGCCCACGTCGACCACGGTAAGACCACGTTGGTCGACGGGCTTCTGCGCCAATCGAACGTCTTCCGCGCCAACCAGCAGGTCGCGGAACGCGTCATGGATTCCGGCGACATCGAACGCGAGCGCGGTATCACCATCCTCGCCAAGAACACGGCCGTCGAGTGGAAGGGCGAGAAGATCAACATCGTCGACACTCCCGGGCACGCCGACTTCGGGGGCGAGGTGGAGCGCGCCCTGACGATGGTCGACGGGGTGCTCCTCCTGGTGGACGCCGCCGAGGGTCCCATGCCGCAGACGCGCTTCGTGCTCCGCAAGGCCCTCGCGCGCGGTCTCAAGCCCATCGTCGTCATCAACAAGGTGGACAGGCGCGACGCCCGGCCGGGCGAGGTCGCCTCGCTCACTTTCGACCTGATGGTCGACCTGGGCGCCGACGACGATCAACTCGATTTCCCCATCGTCCACGCCATCGCCCGCGAGGGGCGCGCGTGGCTCGAGGGCGCGGAGCCGGGCACCGACCTGGCGCCGCTCTTCCAGGTCATCCACGACTTCGTGCCGCCCGCCAAGGCGGACGAGAACGCGCCGTTCCGCTTCCAGGTTGCCAACCTCGACTACTCCGACTACCTCGGCCGGCTGGCGCTTGGGCGCGTGCTGGAAGGCACGATCAAGCCCGGCGAGACGGTAGTGCGCGTGGCGCCCGGCAAGGAGCCGGAGAAAGCGCGCATCACGAAGGTTTACACGCACCTTGGGCTCAACCGGATCGAGACTGAGGTCGGCCTGCCAGGCGACATCGTCGTGCTCTCGGGCCTGGACGACGTGACGATCGGCGATACGCTGTGCAGCCCCGACAACGTCGTGGCCCTACCCGCCGTGCAGGTGGACGAGCCCACCGTGAGCGTCACGTTCAGCCCCAACACGTCGCCGTTCGCCGGCCGCGAGGGCACGTACGTCACCAGCCGCCATCTGGCCGACCGGCTGGAACGCGAGCTGCTCGTGAACGTCGCGCTGCGCGTCGAGGCGATCGGCAGCGAGCGCTACCGCGTGAGCGGTCGCGGCGAGCTGCACCTCTCCATCCTCGTCGAGAACATGCGCCGCGAGGGGTACGAGTTCAGCGTCTCGCGGCCCGAGGTGATCATGAAGCAGGAGGACGGCGCCACCCTCGAGCCGTTCGAGCGCGTCGTGGTCGACATCCCGAACGGCGCCATGGGCAGCGTGATGGAGTCGCTCACGGCCCGCCGCGGCGTGCTCGTGAACATGGACCCGGGCGAGGACCGCTCGCGCCTCGAGTTCCGCATCCCGAGCCGCAGCCTCTTCGGCTACCGCAACCTCTTCCTCTCCATGACGCAGGGCGAGGGCCTCCTCAACCACACGTTCGACGGCTACGAGCCGTTCGCGGGCGAGGTCGTCACCCGCAACCACGGCTCCCTCGTCTCGATGGAGGCCGGCGAGACGTTCGCGTACAGCATCTACAAGCTCGAGGACCGCGGCATCTTCTTCATCGACCCGGGCACCGAGGTGTACGTCGGCATGATCGTCGGCGCCAACGCCCGCATGGGCGACCTCGACGTGAACGTCTGCAAGAACAAGAAGCTCACGAACGTGCGCGCGGCCGGCTCGGACGACAACCTGCTCCTCACGCCGCCCAAGCGCCTGTCGCTCGAGGAGGCCCTCGAGTACCTGGACGACGACGAGCTCCTCGAGGTCACGCCGCAGTCGTTGCGGCTGCGCAAGCGCGTCCTGGACCCGAACATGCGCAAGCGGGAGCGGGGCAAGGCGCTGGCCTGAGTCCTCTAGGCCGCCGGCGCCTCGAACGGTTCGCCCAGCTGCGCGTCCTCCGCCTCGTGCTCCGTCCAGTCGTCGTCCGCCCGGGCCGACCTGCCCTCCGAGCCGGCCTGGGCCACCGCCACCACGATCGGACCGAACGGCTCGTCCTGCGAGGCGCTCACCCTGCCCTCGCGCACGAGCTCGAGCACTGCGGCCAGGCCGACCGCGCGCGTGGGCCAGTCGCGCGCGCCAAGGATGTCCCATAGGCGCCCGCTCCCCAGGCCCCGGAGGGTCTTGAGGATGAAGCGACCCATGCTGGCGAGGGTGAGGCGCTCGAGCGCCAGCTCGAAGTAGCCGCCCACGCGGTACCGCCCGGCCATCCGGGCGAGGTCGCGCGGCGTGACGCGCAGCGGTCGCTCCTTGCGGGGGTAGTCGGGGGCCGGCGCGCGCGCGGGCACCACGAGCCGTCGCTCCTCGCGGCGGCGCCTCAGGAAGAGGATCGCCTCCTCCAGCTCCTCGAGTAGCGCCACGGCCTCGAGCGCGACGGCCACGGCGTCCTCCTCTTCGTCTTCTTGAGCCTTCGGAGGCTTGGGGAGCAAGAGGCGCGTCTTGAGCTCGATGACCTGCGCCAGGCGCGGCAGCGCCTCCGTGGCCAGCTCGAGGTCGGCCTCGGCGTGGCGCTCGAAGTAGCTCAGGTAGTCGCGAACGAGTCGGTAGAGGTCTATCCGGCGCGGCTCGAGCGAGCCGGTCCGCAGGGCGTGGGCGAGCTCGCCGAGGGAGCCGGAGAAGTGCTCCTGGGCGACGAGGAACTGCTCCTCGGTGGCCCTGTCCTCGGCCGACGGGAACTCCACCACTGGCAGACGTTACCACGGTGCCCCGCGCGTCCCGTGCGACACTGGAGGGACGTGAACGCATACGACCTCGCGAAGCCGTACCTCTTCCGCCTCGATCCCGAGAAGGCGCACGACCTCGTCATCCGCGCCCTCGCGCTCGCCAGCCGCAGCGTCTTGGCGCCGCGCGTCCTCGAGCTCATCGCCCCCGCCCCCGACCCCCGGCTCGAGGTCGAGCTCTTCGGGCTCCGGTTCCCGAACCCGCTGGGCCTGGCCGCCGGCCTCGACAAGAACGGCGTGGCCTTCCCCGCCCTGGCCGCGCTCGGCTTCGGGGCCGTCGAGGTAGGCAGCGTCACTGCGCTAGCCCAACCGGGCAACCCGCGACCGCGGCTCTTCCGCCTCCTCGAGGACGAGGCGCTCATCAACCGCATGGGCTTCAACAACCTGGGAGCCGCCGCCATGGCGGAGCGGCTGGGGCGGCTCGAGCGCCGCGAGCTGCGCAGGCGGGCGGGGAGCGCGATCCTGGGCGTCAACGTCGGCAAGTCGCGCGCCGCCGACGTCGCCGCGGCCGCCGCCGACTACCGGGCGTCGCTGACGTTGGTCTGGCCGCACGCCGACTACCTCGTCGTCAACGTGTCCTCGCCGAACACGCCCGGCCTGCGCACCCTGCAACGGAGCGAACCGCTCGCCGAGCTCTTCGGCGTCGTAGCCGAGCTGCGCGCCGCCCTCGGCCACAAGCCCGTGCTCCTCAAGCTGGCGCCGGACCTGGGCGACGCCGAGCTGGTCGACCTCGTGGCCACGGCGGAAGAGGTCGGCGTGGACGGGCTGGTGGCTGCCAACACGACCCTGGCGCGCGAAGGCTTGCGCTCGCCGCATCGCGACGAGACCGGCGGCCTGTCGGGCAGGCCGCTCACCGCGCGCGCGCTCGCCGTGCTGGAGCTCTTGCGTGGCCGAACCTCCCTACCCATCGTCGCCGTCGGCGGCATCTTCGGCGCGCGCGACGCCCTGGACCGCCTCGCGGCCGGCGCCGACCTCCTGCAGGTCTACACTGGGTTCATCTACCACGGGCCGGCGCTCGTCGGCGAGGTCCTCACGGGCATCGCGCGTGAGCTCGACCGGCGCGGGGCCGGCAAGGTAACGGAGCTGAGCGGGCGGAAGTAAGCGAAGGACGACGAGGAGACCGCCCCGCGCCGTCCACCGGGACGCGGGATCAGAGGGGGCTTGCGATGTTGAGATGGCTATGCGTCCTGCTGGCATGCGCGACCGCGCATGCGGGCAGCTGGAGCTTCGAGGTCTCCACCGGCACGAGCGCCAAGGTGCCCAACACGTTGACGGTGGCGCAGGACGGCTTCGCGACGGCCGTCATCGAGCACGTGGTATGGGAGACGCGCCCCTGGCTGCCCATCCACGGCCTCGTCGACCTGGCGGAGAGCTACTACGCCTTCCGCGTCTCCTACCGGCCGCCGGCCAGCCTACTCGGCTACGAGCTCGAGTTCCTCCACGACAAGGCCTACTACGTTAGCGGCGTCGACCCCGATGGGGTGGTGCAGCACTTCGAGCTCTCCGACGGCCACAACGTGTTCTTCGGCAACGTGACCTACACGTTCGCTGTCGACGCGAGCTCCGAGCTCGTCCTGCGCGCCGGCGCGGGCCCGGCCATCACCAACCCCGCCAGCGTCATCAGGGGCGAGGAGCTCGGCACGCGCAGCGAGGTCGACCCGGGCAGCAGGTACTACCTGACGGGCGTCGGCGCCCAGCTGGGCGTGCAGGGAAGGTACTTCCTGACCGACTGGCTGGCACTGTCGCTCGAGACGCGCTACGTCTTCGCGTGGGTGCGAGTGCCCATCAACGGCGGGGACGCGACGACCACCTTCAACTCCGTCCACGTCGACTTCGGGATCACGTTCCGGCCCTGACTCGTACCGACAGGCTCACGTCAACGCCGCGGCCGCTCGGGCCTCCTGGCCTCCCAGACGACCTCCCTCACGCCCGCCCGCAGGCACGCCACGCGCGCCAGGGTGAAGAACAGGTCCGAGAGTCGGTTGAGTAGGGGCAGCACCTGCTCGCCCACGTCCTCGCTCCGCGCGAGCGTCACGGCGCCGCGTTCGGCGCGGCGGATGATCGACCTGGCCAGCTGCAGTGCCGCGGCCGCCGCCGTGCCCCCCGGCAGGATGAAGTGCGTCAGCGCGGGCAGCTCCGCCGTGTAGTGGTCGATCATCTCCTCCACCCTGGCCACGTCCTCGGCGTCGACAGCGCGCACGAACTCGCGCGTCTTCGTGCCGAGCGGCGTGGCGAGGTCCGCCCCCAGGTCGAAGAGGAGGCTCTGGAGGGCGGCAAGGTCGGCGTCGAGGGTCGCGAAGCCGGCGGCAGCGGCGATAGTGGCGTCGGTGACGGCGCCGCCGCCGGCCGCGCGACGACCGGCCGCCTCCGCCGCCAGCTCTGCCCGCGCCAACCCGAGCGCGGAGTTCGCCTCGTCGACGGTACCGTAGGCCTCGACGCGAACGTCGTCCTTGCCGACCCTCGAGCCTCCGAAGAGGGCCGTGCTGCCGTCGTCGCCCGTGCGCGTGTAGATCTTCATGCGGCTCAGGATATGCCTCCGGTCCCTGATGAGGGCTCCGACCACCGACGGGCGGTCAAGCGCGCGCACCGCGAACATCGCTTGACGGCGGAGCCCGCCGGATCAGTCCGAGGCCGCGACCCCGTACCGCCGCGCCACGTACTCGTCCAGCAGCCGGTTGAAGTCCTCGACCAGCGTCGGCCCCTGGAGGGTGGTGAGGAGCTTGCCGTCCTGGTAGACGGGCGCGCGCGGCGCCTCGCCCGTGCCCGGCAGGCTGATGCCGATGTCGGCGTGCTTCGACTCGCCGGGCCCGTTCACGACGCAGCCCATCACGGCGACGCGCAGGCTCTCCACGCCCGGGTAACGTAGCTTCCACACGGGCATGGACGCCTTGAGGTGCGCCTGGATGTCGCGGGCCAGCTCCTGGAAGAGGGTGCTCGTCGTACGCCCGCAGCCCGGGCAGGCAGTCACGCTCGGAGCGAAGCGGCGCAGGTCGAGCGCCTGCAGCACCTCGCGGGCGATCTCGACCTCCCGCTCGCGCGGTGCGCCGGGGTCTGGGGTGAGCGAGACGCGGATGGTGTCGCCGATACCCTCGGCGAGCAACGGGGCGAGGGCGGCCGTGCTGGCGACGGCGCCCTTCAAGCCCATGCCGGCCTCGGTGAGCCCAAGGTGCAGGGGGTAGTCGCATCTGGCGGCGAGGCGCCTGTACACGTCCCACAGGTCTGGGACGCTGCTCACCTTGGCGCTGATGACGATGCGGTCGTGCGGCAGGCCGTGCTCCTCGGCGACCTCGGCGGAGAGCAGGGCGGAGGCGACAAGCGCCTCGATGAGGACTTCCTGCGCGGGCGCGGGCGCCCCGCTACGGCCGTTCTCGTCCATCATGCGCGCGAGGAGCGTCTGGTCGAGAGAGCCCCAGTTGACCCCGATCCGCACGGGCTTACCGTTGTCCTTGGCCACGTCGATGATCGTCAGGAAGTTGGCGTCGTGGCGCTTACCAGGGCCGACGTTCCCTGGGTTGATGCGGTACTTCGCGAGCGCGGCTGCCATGGCCGGGTAGGCCGTGAGGAGCTGGTGGCCGTTGTAGTGGAAGTCGCCGACGAGCGGCGCGCCGATGCCGAGGAAGTCCAGGCGCGCCCGTATCTCCGGCACGGCCTCGGCCGCGGCGGCGTCGTTGACGGTGATGCGCACGATCTCACTGCCGGCGCGCCACAGGTCCTCGACCTGCGCGACCGTGGCGGCCACGTCGGAGGTGGCCGTGTTCGTCATGGACTGCACGACGACGGGGTGCCCGCTGCCCATGGGCACGGACCCGACCCACGTCGTCGGGGTCTCACGTCGCGGGTGTCTGCCTGCGCTGCTCGTCATCCAGCCGCGAGTCTACTATCCGACCGACCGCCGCCCGCGTAACGGAAGAGCGGACCGCGGGAGCCGCTGCGCGGGGCCCTCACTCCCCGCGCGCGATGAGCTCGAGCACCTCCGGCAGCAGCCGCGCCGTCGTGCTGAGGCCCTCGCCGGCGTGGATGCCCGGGTTGCCGCGCCAGTCGCCGAAGTAGCCGCCGGCCTCGGGCAGGATGACCCCGAACGGGCCGGCGTCGTACGCGTTCAGGATGGGGTCGAGCATGAGTTCGAGGCGTCCGGTGGCCACGAGGGCGTGGCCGTAGGCGTCCGACCACCCCACCCGGTGGTACGTGGCGGCCTGGACGCGCTCCCAAGCAGCCTTGCGGCCATGCCGCTCGAACGACCCGGCATCCGTGAACGCGACGAACGAGCGCGAGAGCGTCTCGGTGTCGCGCACGCGCACCGGCCGACCGTTGAGGAAGGCGCCCCTGCCCCTTGCCGCGTAGACGAGCTCGTCGAGGGCCGGGAAGTACGCCGCGCCCGCCACGATCTCGCCTTCCGCCTCGAGCCCGAGGAGCACGGCGTAGAGGGGCACGCCGCGCATGAAGCTCTTGGTGCCGTCGATCGGGTCGATGAACCACCGCAAGGGGGCGCCTTCCCTGGTGCTGCCCGTCTCCTCGCCGACGATGCCGTGGTCCGGGTAGGCGGCCTCGAGGCGGGAGCGGATGAGCTCCTCCGCCGCGCGGTCCGCGCGCGTCACGGGCGAGTCGTCCGGCTTGTACTCGGCCGCGACGTTGGCGGAGTAGTAGCCGAGGGTCAGGCGCCCGGCGTCGTAAGCCGTGGAGACGCACGTGGCGAGGTAAGCGTCGAGCTGAGTGCCTGGCATGGCTTGGTACGATAACGCCACCATGCTCATGACGCGTGAACAGCTCGAGCGGGGCGAACGTCAGACCCTCGCCCCTTACGCTGCGCTGGCGGCCGAGTCGCGCGGGCGCCTCCACCCCGAGAGCGAGAGCGCCTACCGCACGGCCTTCCAGAAGGACCGCGACCGCGTCGTCCATACGAGCGCGTTCAGGCGCCTGGAGTACAAGACGCAGGTGTTCGTCAACTACGAGGGCGACTACTACCGCACCCGCCTCACCCATACCCTCGAGGTGGCGCAGGTGGCCACCAGCATCGCGCGCGCGCTCGGCCTCAACGAGGACCTCGCCGAGACCATCGCGCTGGCGCACGACCTGGGGCACCCACCGTTCGGGCACGCGGGCGAGAAGGCCCTCAACGAGCTGGCTGCCGGCGTCGGGGGCTTCGACCACAACCGGCAGAGCCTACGCATCGTGACGAAGCTCGAGCGGCGCTACCCGGGGTTCCCGGGCCTCAACCTCACGTGGGAGACGCTCGAGGGGATCATGAAGCACGAAACGAAGTACGACGTGCCCGACCCGAGCTGGGAGCCCGACGTGCAGCCCACGCTCGAGGCCCAGGTCGTCAACGTCGCCGACGAGGTCGCGTACAACGCCCACGACCTCGACGACGGGCTGCGCTCCGGCCACCTGAAGCCGACGGACGTCGCGACGGTTCCCGTGGTGGGCGAGCTGATGACGCGCCTGGGCTTGAACCCGGAGCGCTTCGACTCGCCACAACGCTACGTGCTGATCCGCGAGCTCCTAGGCGACGTGATAACGGACGTGGTTCACGCCACGGACGCGCGCCTGACGGAGCACGGCGTGCGCACGTTGGACGACGTGCGCCGCGCCGGGAGCAAGCTCCTCGGACCGTCGGAGGCCATGGGCGAGCAGTTGGCCCAGCTCAAGGAGTTCCTCTACAAGAACTTCTACTTCCACCATCGCCTCATCCGGATGACCCACAAAGCGCACCTCGTGCTTGAGCGCATCTACCACGCCTACGTCGAGCTACCCGACATGCTCCCACCGGACGTGGTCGGCCAGGCGCAGACGCTGGGGCTTGAGCGGGCCGTCACGGACTACATCGCCGGCATGACGGACCGCTACGCGAACGAGGAGTACCGGCGCCTCTTCGAGCCGACGGTCCTAACCTGAGGCCCTTCAGAGCGTGAAGCGGCTGGGCCGGGCGCCTCCGCGCCGGCCCAGCCGCCATGAGGCGGGTCGGTCCGTAGGCGCGGCCCGGCGCTCACCGGTCCGCGCGCGCCACCCCGATCAGGTTGCCCGAGGACGGATCGCGTAGCCAGGCCGCGGCGTAGCCGCTGCGCTGGACGCGCAGGAGGAGCCAGGGGCTGGTGAGCGCCTGGGTGGTGATGGCGCCGGGCGCCGGCTCGGTGATGGCCAGGTCGACGTAGAGCTCTCCGTCCTCCTCGCTCACGTCCCTGACGTCCATCCCGTACCCACCCGTCGAGCGGCTGCCCATGAAGACGGCGATGACCGTCTCGCGGCGGAAGTCGAGGTTCGGCAGCGGCGGTACGGTCAGGCGGCTCCCGTAGGCGCGCTGCCAGAGGGAGACGAGCTCGGTCTGGCTGGTGACGAGCTGGTAGCTCGCGGCGGTGAAGCCGACGGCCTGGTCGCCACTCGCGACCACGTCCCACGTCAGGCGTTCCGGCGCGGGTCTATACGCGGCCGCGTCGGTGGCGATATCGCGCTGGACGTAGACGCCGGTGCGGCGGTGTTCGGAGAGGCCGTCGACGGCGTGCTTGGGCAGACCGGCGAGCGGCAGCGACGCGAGCGCGAACGGTCGGCCGCTCGCCGTGAGCGCGGCGGCCAGCGCGTCGGCTTCCGCGTTCGTGAGTTGACCGAGCCCGCGTAGCCCGTTGAGCCGCGGTCTAGGCACGACCGGTCGGACGGTACCGCCCTCCTCGGCCTGCAGCAGGCGGAGGAACGACTGCCCGTCGTAGTAGACGACCTCTTCGACGTCGGCCTGGACGGCCACCTGCAAGTCGGTGGTGAAGGGTATGCGGCTGACGACGATCGGCTCGACGCCGAGCGGCTGGACAGCGGCGCGTAGGAACGGCCTGCCATCGGCCAGGAGCGCGCCCTTGACCGCGTACCCGCCCGTCGGGGTGGTCGAGTCGGACGGCTCCGCGAGGGTCAGGCTCCCTCCGTCGTACAGGATCTGACCGGCCTCGCCGTAGAAGTAGGTCAGCCGAGCGTTCTCGGCTCCGTACACGTAAAGGTCGTCCATCCTAAGCGCCGAGGTAGGCACGCACCCCGCGAGAGTAACGCCGATGACGGCGAGCAGCAGCCAGATTCGTGGCATTCGGACCCTCCGCGTCGCATGCTATCACCGGCTTCTTGAGAACTTGGCAGGCGGCTCCTATGCGGGCGTTCATGCGTGCGTCGGAGACCGGCGCGGCTCACGCCCCGCTTCCCAAGCCCGCGGGTTCCCTTGCTATGCTCCGGGCCGTGACCGATCCGCCACGGGTGCTGATCCTGTCCGCTTCGGTAGGCAGCGGCCACGTGGCCGCCGGCAAGGCGCTGCACACGGCCCTCTGCGCGCAGGGCGCGCACGCGGAGCACATCGACCTGCTCGAGTACTCGTCGCTGCCGTTCAGGCGGCTATACCGGCAGGCCTACCTCGACCTCATCCGCACCATGCCTGACCTGGTCGAGTGGCTCGGGCGCCGCTTCGATCGCAACCCGAGCGAGTACAAGGGCGTGCAGGAGCGTTTGCGCGCGCGCGTCACGCGCCTCCTCTCGTACGAGGTCCCCGGCCTCATCGACCGTTACCGGCCCGACGCGCTCGTGCATACGCACTTCCTCGGCGCGGAGATCGTCTCCGGCCGCATACGCAGGCGCCGTCCGCTGCCCCAGGCCGAGGTCATCACGGACTTCTCGGCCCACGCCTTCTGGCTCCAGCCGGGGATAGCGCGCTACTTCGTCGCCAGCGACGACGTGCGCGCCCAGCTCCTGGCCGCCGGCGTCGACGACCACCGGATACGCGTGACGGGCATCCCGATCGACCCCAGGTTCGCCGCCCTACCGGACAAGGCGACCGCGCGCACGGCCCTCGGACTCGCTCAGGACAGCGACGTGCTCCTCCTGCTGGCGAACGGGCTCGGCGGGGAGACGCTGCGCGGGGTCGTCGAGCAGCTCATCGCGCTGCGTTCGCCGCTCCAGGTCGTGATCGTGTGCGGTCATAGCCAGGAGCTCCTCGAGCGCTCCAAGGACCTCGCCGCCGGGGCGTCGGCGCCGGTCAGCGTCAGGGTCCTGGGGTTCACGGACGCCATGCCGACCCTGATGGCCGCCGCCGACGTGACGATCACGAAACCGGGCGGCATGACGAGCAGCGAGGCCTTGGCGGCGGGCCTGCCCATGATCATCGCCAGCCCCTACCCGTTGCAGGAAGAGGTGAACGCCAACGTGCTTCTCGAACAAGGCGCCGCCGTGCGCGTCGCCCCCATCACGACGCTCGGACACAAGCTGAAACGCCTGCTGGCCGCTCCGGACCGCATCGCAGAGATGCGCGTGAACTGCGCCGGGCTCGCGCGCCCGGCCTCGGCCGCGGCGGTGGCGGAGTGCGTGCTGCAAGAGCTCGTGGTGAGGGGGCGCGAGCGGTGACGGCCGCCCTTCGAACGCTGGCGATGCTGACGCTGCTCCTGAGCGGCCCGGCGCCGGCCCAACGCGTCCTCGGACCTTCCTTCCCGACGGACGGCGGCATCGCGTACTTCGACGTGGTCGTCTACGGCAGCGAGCCGGAGGGCATCACGGCGGCGGTCGCGGCGGCGGAGGAGGGCGCGCGCACCCTCATGGTGACGGCGGACGCGCGTCTCGGGGGCCTGTTCGTCCTGGGCGAGCTCAACATGCTCGACATGCGCACGCAACCCTTCAACTACCAGCGCGGCCTGTTCCAGCGCTGGTGGCGCATGGTCGGCGCCATGGACGCCTTCGACGTCCCGGTCGCGGAACGCGCCTTCCAGCGCATGCTCGCCGACGCCGGCGTCGAGGTGTGGACCGAGTCTGGGCGGGTAGCGCCACGCTACGTCGACGGCGTGCTGCGGGGGATCGAGTTGACCGACCTGGGCGTGGAGGTGAACGCGCTGCAGGTCGTCGACGCGAGCGCGGACGCCGATCTCGCCGCCCAGACGGCCGCCCCCTTCGACATCGGCTGGGAACGTTTCGGCGTGTCGCAACGGCAGGCGGACACGCTCGTCCTGAACGTTGCCGGCGTGGACTGGCAAGCGCTCAGGCGCGGGGTGAGCGCGCGCGGGCGGGGCTACGCCAACATGCGTGAGACGGTGGCCTGGGGTTCGTTCGGCGGGGTGCCGACCGCCTACGTGCCGACCCGACCCGACGCGCGCCTGAGGGGCCTGAACCTCGGCCTGCAGAACGACGGCAGCGTCCTCGTCAACGCGCTCCTCCTGTACGGGCTCGACCCGCTCGATCCGGAGAGCCTCGCCGAAGGCCGCGCGCGCGGCCTCGTAGAGGGCGAGGCCATCGTCGCCTACCTGCGCGAGCACCTACCGGGGTTCGAGACCGCGCGCTTGGCCGGCGCGGCCTCCGAGCTGTACGTGCGCGAGTCGCGGCACCTCCTGGCCGACTGCGTCCTCAGCGCGGACGCCGTCCTCGACAACCTGGTCACGGCGGACGCCGTGGCGGCGGGCGGCTACCCGCTCGACGCGCAGAGCTTCACGGCGCACGACGCCGGCTTCGTCTGGGGCGCCCCCGAGATGTACGGCGGCCGGCTCTGCATGCTGACCACCGCAGCGGTCGACAACCTCTGGGTGGTGGGGCGCAGCGCCGGCTACGACCCGGTCGCGTTCGCCTCCGCCCGCGTCGTGCCGTTCGGCATGGCGATGGGCGAGGCGGCGGGCGTGGCCGCCGCGACGGCGGTGCGCCTCGCCGTGCCGACCAGCACCGTGGCCCACGACCAGGGCCTAGTCATGGGCGTGCGGCAAGCGCTGGCGGGACGCGGCGCCTACCTCCCCGAAGCCCGCGCGCGGCGGGCCGTCGGCCCCGTCGACCATCAGGCGTACGGCGCGTTCCGCACGCTGCTCGCGCGCGGGCTGGCCGTGGGCGGCTACGACAACGACCCGAAGCTCGACGCGCAGGTCTCGGCGCTGTCGTTCGCGTACCTCCTCAGCAACGTTTCCACGCGGTTCTACTTCAGGACCGACGTCGGCGGCGAGCTCGTGGAGCTGACGCTCGAGCTGGTCGCCGACGACGCCGGCGCGCCGCTCACGTCCGAGATCGCGGGCGAGGTCCTGGCCCGCGCCGCGTGCCTGCTCACGACCTGCCCTCCGAGTTCGGCGTGGGAGGACTTGCGGATCGCGGGGCTCGCGACCGGCCCGGAGCCCCAGGCCGGGCTCACCCGCGGCGACAGCTACCGTCTCGCCGCCGCCCTGGCCGGGGAGGCGCCCTAGGCCGGTTGCGTGAACTGCGGTAACGAGATCGGGCGAGCCGGTCATCACACGACCCGCCCGAGCCCGAAAGCCTTGCCGACCTGACCGACGAGCAGAGGCGCGAGGGCGGCCGCCACGGCCAGGAGCCATCCCGCCGGCGGTAGCGGCTCCACCTGCAGGACGAGGCGTAAGGGCGGCAGCGCCACGGCGAGCAGCACGAGCAGGGTGCAGCCGACCGTCGCCGCCCACACCCAGGGGTTGCGCGTGAGTTGGTTCCGCAGGGCCGGTGTGCCCGGCTCTCGCATGTTGAACACGTGCCAGACCTGACCGAGGGCCAGAGCGATGAACGCCACGGTCACCGCTTCCGGCACGGCGGCGCCGAGTAGCTCGAGGGCCACGCCGAAGGCGACGAGGGTCGCGGCGGTCAGCACGGCGCCGTAGCCGACGACGGCACGCCAATGCCGCCTGGCCAGGAGCGCCTCGGTCGCCGGGCGCGGAGGGCGCGCCAAGCCGCCCTGGTCGCCCCGCCCCGCGCCGAGGGCTAGGGCCGGGAAGACGTCGGTCACCAGGTTGATGAAGAGGATCTGGAGCGGCAGGAGCGGGAGCGGGTAGCCCAGAACGGCCGCGAGCCCGACCACCAGGACCTCGCTCAGGTTGCAGGAGAGCAGGTAAAGGACGAAGGCGCGGATGTTCTCGAACACGATCCGCCCTTCCCTGACGGCCGCGACGATCGTGCCGAAGGCGTCGTCCAGGAGGACCATGTCGGCGGCCTCGCGCGCGACGTCGGTGCCCGCGCGCCCCATCGCCACCCCGATGTCGGCCTGCCGCAGAGCGGGTGCGTCGTTGACGCCGTCGCCGGTCATGGCCACCACGTTCCCGGCCCGCTGGTGCATGGCTATCAGCTCGAGCTTCTGCTCGGGCGCCATGCGGGCGAAGACCGAGGCCGTCAGGAGCTCTGCCTCCCCCGCCGCGCCGTCGGCCAGGCGCTGCGCCATGACCCTGCCGTCCACCACGCTCTGCGGCGCCTCCAGGCCGACGGCCGCCGCGACGGCACTCGCCGTGGCCGCCTGGTCGCCCGTGGCCATGACCACGCGGATGCCCGCCGCCCTGCAACGTTCGAGGACGCCCCGCACCTCGGGGCGCGGCGGGTCGGCCAAGCCGACCAGGCCGATGAGCGCCAGGTCGTGGTGACCCTCCGCTCCCGCGGCCCCGGTCCCGATGCCCTCCGCCACGCCGCCCGTGCGCTCCGCCAACGCCAGCACGCGCAGGCCGCGCGCGGCCAGTGCGCGGTTGCGCTCCAGCCACGCCGCGCGCCCGGCGGGGTCGAGCGGCGTCGACCGACCGTCGGCCAGCGTGGCGCACGCTGCGACGACGGCGCCGGGCGCCCCCTTCACGATCTGCCACATGCGAGTGGCGCCGGGGCGCTCGTCGCCACTGCCCTCTGCAGGCGCGCCTCCCGCGCCCGGGTCGTCACCGAGCCGGTGGGTGGTCGCCATGACGCGCGTGTTGGGGTCGAACGCTTCCTGGCGCAGCTCGGGGTGGCGCGCCAAGAGCTCGCTGCGCTCGAGACCGGCCGCCCTCGCCGCGCGCAGCAGGGCCAGCTCCAGCGGGTCGCCCACCCCGCCGTCGTTCGCCCCCGGCTCCCCCGGCGCCCCCTGGGCGGAGGGCAGCTCGGCCGTGACGCAGAGCGCCGCGGCCGCGAGGGCGTGTCGTAGCTGCTCGCCAAGGCCACGCCCGCCCGCCTTGCCGACGTGCGGATCACCGAGGTCGCCGGTGCCAGCGGCAACGCCGTCGCCGTTCGGACCGCCGGCCTCGAACCCCACCTCCCCCGCGGGCAGCCAGACGCTCGCGACCGCCATGCGGTTCTCCGTCAACGTCCCCGTCTTGTCCGTGATGATCACGCTCGTGGCACCGAGCGTCTCCACGGCGGCCAGCCGGTTGACGAGGGCGTTGCGCCGCGCCATGCGCCTGACGCCCTGGGCAAGCGTCAAGGTCGCGATGATGGGCAGCCCCTCCGGCACCGTGGCCACCGCCAATGCGATGGCCGTCTCGAGGAGCACGAGCCACTCCTTGCCGCTGCCAAGGCCGGTCAGCGTGACGAGGACGGCGACGCCGAGGGTCAGCCAGACGAGGCGGTGCGCGAGGCCGTCGAGGCGCCGTTCCAGGGGCGTGCCGCCGTCCGACCCCGGAGCCCGGGTGGCCGCCGTGACGAGCCGACTGATCCGGCCGAGCTCCGTCGCCATGCCCGTCGCCACGACCACCGCCTCGCCGCCGCCTCGGGTCACGGCCGTGCCCTTGTACAGCATCGACGACCGCTCCGGCAGCGGCGCGAGGGCCGCCACCGCCGCGGGCTCCTTGGCGACGGGCACCGACTCGCCCGTAAGGCTCGACTCGTCGGCCTCGAGCCTGCTGCATTTGAGGATGCGCGCGTCCGCGCTCACCACGTCGCCGCCTTCGACGAGGAGGATGTCGCCTGGGACGAGGTCCTCCGCGGGGACGGTCTGGAGCCTGCCGGCGCGCCTGACCCGGGCGTGCGCCGTGCCCAACCGCTTCAGGGCCTCGACCGAGCGCACCGCGCGCAGCTCCGTCACGAAACCTATCAGGGCGTTCAGGACGAGCACGACGAGGACCGCGACCGCCTCCGCGACCTGGCCGAAGTACGCGGACAGACCGGCGGCCACGGCCAACAACGCGACGAGAACGGACTTGAACTGCTCGACGAGCACGGCGACCGCGGACCGCCGACCCCCTACGTCGAGGACGTTTCCGCCGAAGCGGCGCCTCGCCGCCTCGACCGCGTCCGGCCCGAGCCCGAGCGCCGGATCGACGCCGAACCGCGCCAACGCCCTCTCCGGCGCCTCGGCCCAGGGGGCGTCCGTCCGCCCTTCGGGAGGGTGCCCACCCTCGGCGGCCGACCGACGCTCCCGCTGCCGGCCTCTACCAGTCGCCTTCTCCGCTGGCGCGCCCATACCATCACGACGCTACCGCCGAGCGGCCCCGTTCCAGAAGTGACGACAGACCCGCCGGCTAGTCGAGCACGTCCTCAGCGTCCGCTGGGCAGGGTATCGACGAACTGTCTCGCGGCCCTCCCCGAGTAGCCGTTGTTCCACTCGGCGAAGCGAAGGGCCAGCTCGTCGAGCTCGGCGCCGTGCGCCGCCGCGCCCGACCGTGCCGCCAGGGCGCGCACGACCTCGAGGTAGGCGCGCTGATCGGCCGTGGGGAAAGTGATCACGAGCCCGAAGCGGTCGGCGAGCGCGAGGCGCTCGTGGTGGGTGTCCCAGGCGTGCACGTCGTCGTCCAGCGGGTCGGGCCGATCGCGCAACCGCTCGCGCACCAGGTGCCGGCGGTTCGAGGTGGCGTAGAGGGCGACGTTCCCCGGTCGCCGCGTCACGCCGCCCTCGAGCAGGCTCTTGAGCGGCCGGTACCGCCCGTCGTCCGCCTCGAAAGCGAGGTCGTCGACGAAGAGCACGAACGCGAGCGGTTGGGGCCTCAACAGCTCGACGAGCTCCGGCAGGGAGTCGAGCCGCTCGGGCTGCAGCTCCACGAGGCGCAGGCCGCGCTCGACGTAACGCCTAGCGAGGCCCCGAACGGCCGTAGACTTGCCGCTCCCCCGCGCGCCGTAGAGGAGGCAGTCGTTCGCCCGGCCGCCGGCAAGCAGCGTCTCGGTGTTCCGGGCCAGGGAGCCGAGCGGACCTTCCAGCCCCACCAGCGCCGACCAGTCGGGGAGGTCGGGGTGAAGCACCGGCTCGAGGCTACCGGAGCGCCACCGCGTCACGGGATGGAGCGCCGCCGGGCCGCTCCCGACGGTTCCGAGCAGGTCGAGGTAGGTGACGGTCGGGTCGGGCGACGCGCCGCCTGTCAACGCCGCGGCCAGCCTGGCGACGTGGGCCGCGGCCCACGGCTCGAGGCGTGCCTGGGCGAGCTCGGCGAGGTGCGGAGCGGAGGCCCGCTCGGCGCCGTGGCCCGCGTTGGCCCGCCGCACCACGTTCGCCACGTGCTCTAGCTCACGGCGCGCCAAGGCGGCCAGGCCGGCGGGAAGCGGTCGCCCGGCGTACTCGGCCAGCACGGAGCGCCCGGAGAGCAGGCCGGTGGCTACGGCGGTGGCGGGGTCGGCGTGGCCGGAGACCGCCAGCGCCACGGCCAGGTCGAGGGCGAGTTCGGCGGCGTGGCCGCCCGTGGCCGCGCCCTGGCGGCTCAGCAGCTCGAGGGGCGCCCACCACGGCGCGCTCGTCAGGTCCGGGAACAGCGAGCCGGTTGGAGGACGGACGTCTGTCGGCATCAGGGCAAGGCTACCGCGGTGGGCTCTGGGACGGGCTCCGCGAGGAGACCGCTCCCGAGCAGCTCGCGCATGGCCCTCTCTCCCGCCAGGACGGCGTCAGGCGATTTATGGAAGTCCCACCATGAGATGTGCGGCTCGACCCGTAGGAGCGTGGCGTCCGCCGGCACGCGCAAACCGCGGCTGTAGGAGCCGAGGGAGATGGTGAGCCCGCGGTAAATCTGACCGATCGGGCCGCGAGGCGTCACCCGCTCGCCGTGCGCGAGGAAGGCGCGACCGAAGGGTGTGACGTTGAAGGCGCGGATGGCCCTCACCACCTTGGAGCTGCGCACGTCGACCCCCGCGTGCACCCCGAGCTTGCGCACCCCGTCCCCGCGCCCGAGGGTCGAGAACGGCACGGGCTCGACGAAACCGCCGTCGATGAGCCACTGGTCCCGCCAAGGCACGGGGGCGAAGAGCCCGGGCAGGGCGCAGCTCGCCCGCACCGCGTCCGCCAGCGGGCCGCTGTCCACGATGACGAGCTCGCCGGTAGCGAGGTCGGTAGTGGCCACGGCCAACGGGACGTGAAGGTCCTCGAACGTGGCCCCGAAGAAGAACTTCCTGTCGAGCCAATCCCGCAAGCGCCTGCCATGCACGACGGCGCCGCGATGCAGGCCGAAGTCGATCCCCTGCCGCCAGACCTCGCCGATGTCCTGGGTGCGTACGACGCGCTCGAGCTCGTAAGCGTTGCCGCACAAAGCGTAGAGGGCGGCGATGACGGCGCCGAACGACGTGCCGCCGAGCATGGTAGGGCGCGTACCGGAGTCGTCGAGGGCCTTGAGCACCCCGACGTGCACGAGCCCGCGCGCCGTGCCGCCCCCGAGGGCGATGGCGACCCCCTCCGACCTCCCCGGCGCGCTCGATCGTCCGTGCATGCGCGAATGCTACTACCCCGGCCCCGGCCGACCACGGAACCCGGCAACGGGCTCGCGGGTGGGGCGATGGTAGATTCTTGAAGCGAGATGTCCGCCCTCTACCAGCGCGCAAGGCCCGTAACGTTCGACGAGGTCGTCGGCCAGGACCACGTCAAGGACGTGCTCACGGCCGCGATCAGGCGCCGGCGTGTCGGCCACGCGTACCTCTTCTCCGGGCCGCGCGGCGTCGGCAAGACGACGAGCGCGCGCCTGCTGGCGATGGCGGTCAACTGCGAGGCCGGCGAAGGCGAGCGTCCGTGCGGCGTATGCGAATCGTGCCGCCTCGTCCAAGCAGGCAGCCATCCGGACGTGATCGAGATGGACGCCGCCTCGAACAACTCCGTCGACGACGTGCGCGAGCTGCGGGAGCGGACCATGCTCTCCAGCATCAGGGGCGGCACGCGCGTGTGGATCCTCGACGAGGCCCACATGCTGAGCAAGGCCGCGGCGAACGCGCTGCTCAAGACGCTCGAGGAGCCGCCGCCGAGCCTGCTGTTCGTGCTCGCCACCACCGAGCCGGAGCGCCTGCCGCCCACCGTGCTGTCACGGTGCCAGCACTTCCGCTTCAGGCGCCTGACGGACGGGGAGATCGTCGGCAAGCTGGCGCGGCTCAGCGCCGCCGCCGGGGTGGCGGCGGAGACGGCGGCGCTCCAGCTGGTGGCGCGGAGCGCCGACGGCGGCATGCGCGACGCCGAGTCGCTCCTCGACAGGCTCCTCGCAGGCGGCGAGTCAATCACGCTGCAACGCGCGGAGGACGCCCTCGGTCTGCCTCCGCATGAGCGTCTGAGAGCCATGGCGGAAGCGCTCGCCGAGGGCGACCTGCAGGGGCTGCTCGAGCAGGCGTCCGGCCTTTACCGCGCCGGGTTCGCGCCACGGACGCTGGCCGAGCAGCTCGCACGCACGCTCAGGGACGCGCTGCACGCCCGCCTAGCGGGAACGCCGTGGCTCGAGCTCGCCGAGGACGACCTCCTGCGCCTGCTGCACGCGCTCGACGACGAGCAGGAGCGGTTCGTGCGCCACGACGACCTCTACTCGCTCGAGGTGGCGCTCATCAAGGCGCGTAACGCGCTGCGCGGCAACGTGCCGGCGGCCTTCGCGGCCAGGACGGCGTCGGACGAGCAACCCACCCTCTCCGGGAGGGGCGCCGTCCCGCAGGCACACGCGCCGGAGGACACCGCGGCGCGAAGCGTCGCGGCTCGGGCCGCGCGAGCGCCCGAGGAACCGGCGCCGGGCGACCAGACGTTGGACGGCCGGACGCCGGACGGCCGGACGCCGGACGGCCGGACGCCGGACGAACGCGCACCGGACGAACGCGCACCGGACGAACGTGCGCCGACCGACGACGCGCGAGCCGCGGCGCCGGCCGGGCCGAGGCGGACCGCCGAACCGACCGCCGCCGCGGACGCCAGGCCCAGGCAGCCCGAACGCACTCAGGGCGAAGCGAGCTTCTCCTGGCACGCCGTGCGCAGCAAGGCCGACGTGCGGCTGAAGGCGTT
This sequence comes from Trueperaceae bacterium, assembly GCA_023954415.1. Lineage (NCBI taxonomy): Bacteria > Thermotogati > Deinococcota > Deinococci > Trueperales > Trueperaceae > Trueperaceae bacterium. The sequence continues at coordinate 336,930 of JAMLIB010000001.1, read as the reverse complement.
CCTGGCGCCCGCGCGGGTCGAGATCGTCGGCAGGACCATCCGCATCGCCTACCCCGACACCAACGAGTTCCACCACAAGCAGCTCCTCATGCGCCTGGAAGAGCTGAGGGCGTTGGTGACGGACGTCGCGGGCGCGGCCTTCGAGATCGAAGTCGACGGGCCGGGCGGTGGTCCAAAAAAAGTCTGACGGAGCGCGCGCCGACCGCTCCGCCGAAGCTACCGACCGATGAAGAGCCGCGCCCTCGCGCCCGCGCGCAAGGCGCCGACGAGGTAGCGACCCCGGAACCCGCGCCGCCAGAAGCGGCGCAGCCCACGGCCCCGGCGACGCCCGTGCCGCCCGCGCAGGCCGCCGCGCCGCGCGCGATCGAGGACTTCATACCCGAGGACGTCGAGTCGTCGTTCGGCGGCGCCACGGGCGACCTATGGTCGGACTCCGCCGAGCCGGCCTTCGGTCAGGACGAGGTCGCTCGGGCGAGCACCGCGGACGACCGGCCGGACACCGAGGGGCAGGCAGCCGGTGCCAAGGAAGGGCAGGGCGCGCGCCCCGAACGCCACGCCCCTCGCGAGCGGAGCGGCGGCAGGCAGCGTGGGGGCGCCGCGCGCGGCGCCCCCACGTCCCCGACCCACGTCGCCGGCGACACGGTGGAGGGCAGGGCGTTCGCCAGGCTGCAGGAGCTCTTCCCCGGGCGCGTCCTCGAAGTGAGCCCGCTCAGGCCGGTCGCCGCGACGGGCGAGCAGGCGGAGGAAGCGGCGGGAACGACCGAGGAGTACGGAGCCGGTTACGATGGCGCCGAAGAGCCGGACCCTCCCGGTAGCGACGAGTGACGGCAACGCCGACGCGCCCCGGGCGCCGTTCGCCGACAGGGCCGATCGAGGAGAACTAGTGAACATCCAGAAGCTCATGAAAGAAGCGCAGCGCGCTCAGGCGAAGGTGGCGGAAGCGCAGGAGCGTCTCGCGTCCATGACGGTGGAGGGCTCGGCAGGCGCCGGCCTCGTACGCGTCGAGGCCACGGGCGACGGGACCGTGACGAAGGTCCGCATCGACCAGAAGATCGTCGACCCGGCGGACGTCGAGATGCTCGAGGACCTCGTCACGGCGGCCGTCGGCGAGGCGCAACGCCGGGCCAAGGAGCTGCAGGAGCGCGAGATGGGGGCCGCCATGGGCGGCATGCAGGGTCTGGGAGGCATGCTCTGACCCAGCCGTCGCCCGAGCGCGCGGCGGGTCGGCGGCGCGGTCGCGCCAGGTGGGCGGCGTGAGCGTCCGCTTCCCGTCGGCGCTCCTCACCCTCATCCGGGAGCTGGGCCGACTACCGGGCATCGGACCGAAGAGCGCGCAGCGGCTCGCTTTCTACCTGTTCAACCGCCCCGAGGAGGAGGTCCGCGACCTCGCCGAGGCGCTGGTCGGCGCCAAGACCGGCCTGGCGCGCTGTCCGGTGTGCTTCAACGTCATGAGCGCCGGCCAGGAGTGCTGCGCCGTCTGCTCCGACCCGCGGCGCGACCGCGGCCTCCTCTGCGTCGTCGAGCAGCCGGCCGACCTACTCGCCATCGAGCGCTCGGGCGAGTACGCGGGCCTCTACCACGTGCTCCACGGCGCCTTGAGCCCGATGAACGGGGTGGGGCCGGAGCAGTTGACCATCGACGCGCTGAGCCGCCGCATGGCGGGCCTACGCGAGGTCGTGCTCGCCACTTCCACCACCGTCGAAGGCGAGGCCACGGCGCACTACATCGCGCGCCTGCTCGCGCCGGAGGGCGTGAGCGTGAGCCGCATCGCCTACGGTCTGCCCGTCGGCGGCGACCTGGAGTACGCCGACGAGGTCACCCTCGGACGGGCGATCAGCAACCGCCGGCCCGTCTGAAGCGCCCTTGACCTCACGAAGGGCATACGTATAATGTCGGCGCTTCGCGGGAGGTAGGGGAAGACATCTTGCCGTCCAAACACGCCACGACGCGACTCGTCATCGTCGAGTCGCCAACCAAGGCACGCACCATCAAGCGGTTCCTGCCGGCCGGCTACCAGGTAGAGGCCAGCATGGGGCACGTCCGCGACCTGCCGAGCAACGCGGCGGAGATCCCGGACCGTTACAAGAAGACCGACTGGGCCCGGCTCGGTGTGAACGTCGATGCCGGCTTCGAGCCGATCTACGTGATCTCGCCGAAGAAGCGCGCCGTCGTCAACAACCTCAAGGCCGCGCTCAAGGCGGCGGACGAGGTCTACATCGCGACGGACGAGGACCGGGAGGGCGAGTCCATCGGCTGGCACCTCGTCGAGGTCCTGCAGCCCGACGTGCCCGTCAAGCGCATGGTGTTCCACGAGATCACCGAGCGCGCGATCCTCGAGGCGCTCGGGAAGACCCGCGACATCGACACGAACCTGGTCGACGCCCAGGAGACGCGGCGCGTGCTCGACCGCCTCGTCGGCTACGCCATCAGCCCGCTGCTATGGCGCAAGATCGCGCCGAAGCTGAGCGCCGGGCGTGTGCAGAGCGTCGCCGTCAGGCTCCTCGTCATGCGCGAGCGCGAGCGCATGAGCTTCGTCAGCGCCGCCTACTGGGACATGGCCGCCAAGCTGGGGCACGGGGGCACGACGTTCGACGCGACGCTCACCCACCTCGCCGGCGTGCGCGTGGCGGGCGGGCGCGACTACGACCCGGACACGGGTCGCCTCAAGGCCGAGCTGCGGCCAGGCGTGGACACGATCGTCCTCACGGAGGCGCGCGCCCGCGAGCTCGCGTCCGCCGCCGAGACGGCCGCTTGGCAGGTCGCCGGCCTCGAGGAGCGCGAGCAGTCGCGCTCGCCCGCGGCGCCGTTCACGACCTCGACGTTGCAGCAGGAAGCCGGCCGGAAGCTCGGCCTCTCGGCCAGGGACACCATGCGCGTCGCGCAGAGCCTGTACGAGAACGGCTACATAACGTACATGCGCACCGACTCAACCTCCCTGTCGCAGGAGGCCCTGAGCGCGGCCCGGGCGGCCATCACGGGGCGCTACGGCGCCGACTACCTCAGCGCCGGTGAGCGCAAGCACAAGGGCGGGGCGCGCAACGCCCAGGAGGCCCACGAGGCGATCAGGCCGGCGGGCACCGAGATGAGGACCGCGCAGGAGCACGGCCTCAAGGGCGTCGAGGCCGCCGTCTACGACCTGGTGTGGAAGCGCACCGTCGCCTCCCAGATGGCCGACGCGCGCCTCAAGTTCGTGACGGCCCGCATCAACGCCGGCAAGGCCGGCATGGAGGAGCTGACGTTCAGGGCCACCGGCCGGACCGTCCTCTTCCCCGGCTTCTTCAGGGCGTACGTCGAGGGCTCGGACGACCCGGAAGCAGCGCTCGACGACCGCGACCAGCCGCTGCCGCTCCTCGCCACGGGCGACGGGCTCGACTGCGCCGGGGTGACGGCCGAGGGGCACGAGACCAAACCGCCCGCGCGCTTCACCGAGGCGTCCCTCGTCAAGCTCCTCGAGGCCGAGGGCATCGGCAGGCCGAGCACGTACGCGAGCATCATCGACACGATCCAGGCGCGCGGCTACGCCCGCAAACAGAGCCAGCAGCTCGTGCCGACCTTCACGGCGTTCGCCACCAACAACCTCCTGGAGCGCCAGTTCAGGCAGCTCGTCGATACCGAGTTCACGGCCCAGATGGAGCAGGTCCTTGACGACATCGCCGCGGGCGAGCGCGCCTCGGGCGCGTACCTGCGCGACTTCTACCTCGGCAGCGAGGGCATCGTGCGGCTCGTGGACGACGCGCTGGAGGCCATCGACGCGCGCCAGATCTCGACGGTCGAGAACGCCGCCTGGGACCCGTACGTCGTGCGGGTCGGACGCTACGGACCGTACGTCGAGGGCCCCCTGGACGGCGAGACGCGCACGGCCTCCTTGCCGCCGGACGCGGCGCCCGGCGACCTGACCAAGGCCGACCTCACCCGGTACCTGACCGAGGGCAACATGGGCGACGTGACGATCGCCACGGAGCCCGGCTCCGGCACGCCCGTCCTCCTGAAGCGCGGCCCGTTCGGCCCGTACCTACAGCTCGGCGAGGCCGGCTCGGACGGCGGCAAGCCCAAGCGCGTGTCGTTGCCCCCCGGCGTGGACCCCCACGAGGTCTCGAGTGACCTCGCGCTGCGGCTCATCGCCCTGCCGGCGCGCCTCGGCGACCACCCGGACGACGGCAAGGCCGTCGATGTCGGCATCGGCCGCTTCGGCCCGTACGTGAAGCACGGGAGCACCTTCGCCTCCATCCCCAAGGCCGAGTTCGTGCTCGACGTTGACCTCGAGCGGGCGCTGCAGCTCCTCGCCCAGAAGGCGCGCCGCGGCAGCGCGGCGCTCAGGGTCGTCGGGACCGACCCGCGCACGGGTGAAGCCGTAGAGCTGTACGAGGGCCGCTTCGGCCCGTACGTGAAGCGTGGCAGCGTCAACGCCTCCCTGCCGCGCGACGTGGCGCCGGAGGCGCTCGAGCTCGACGAGGCCGTAGCGCTCCTCGACGCGCGCGAAGCCGCCGGGCCCGCCAAGGGCAGGGGGCGGGGCAGGGCCAAGGCCGCCAAGCCCACTACCAAGTCCACCGCCGTCAAGGCGACGAGCAAGGCCGCCGCCAAGGGCACCAAGACGAAGGCGGCGAGCGGCGGGGGCAAGGCAGGAGCGAGGAAGGGCAAAGCCGGCGGCAAGGCGACGAGCAAGGCTGCCGCCAAGACGAAGGCGACGCCGGAGCAGCTCACGGCCTACCTAGGCGAGCTCGAACCGGCCGACGCGGCCGTGGCGGCACTCACGCTCGGAGCCGGCGGCGCGGCGCTCGACGTGCCGGCGGCAGCGGCCCGCCTCGGCATCGGCGTCGACGACGCGGAGGCGCGGAACAAGCGCGCCATGTTCAAGCTGCGCATGAGCTTCGGCAGGGACCGCGCGAAGCGCGAAAGCGGCGGCTGAGCGCTGACCATGGGCGCCGCGGGAGAGGCCCTCGGCCGCGGCCTCAACCTGGCCGCGCTCGCACGCTCGGCGGGCGGCGCGCCCATCGAGGTGCCGGGCTGGCCGGTGGAAGCGCAGAGCCTGAGCGCACCGTGCGCCGTGTCAGGGGAGCGCGCCAGATGGCTCGTGGTGTTGAGCGGCGAGGTGATCGTCGACCTGCCGTCCGGCGACTTCCGGGTCCTGAAGGCCGGCGACGGCCTCGCCTTCCCCGCCGGCCTGCGGGCTACCTTGCGCAGCGTGGCCCGCCCCGCGGTCCTGCTGTGGCATGCGGCGCGCTAGACTGGCGGGATGAGGCGCTACACCGTCACCGACGGGGTCGTCATCAAGCGGCACGCGCTCCCGTCCGGCGACCTCGTGGTCACGCTCCTAGGCCGACTGGGCAAATGGCGGGCCGTCGCGCGCAAGGGCACGCTGCCCGGAGGCAACGTCGGCCGCCTCTCCCTCTTCCACGACGTTACGGTGCAGTTCTACCGGCGTAAGGACGAGGACCTGGCGCTCCTCACGCAAGTGCAGCTCAACGGCGCCCTGCCGGGCCTGAGCGACACGAACACCTACCCGTACGCCCACCTGCTGTGCGAGCTCGCCGACGCCCTGACGGTCGACGTCCACCTGGAAGCGCGCGTCTACGACTACCTCACGTCCGGACTGCGGGGGCTCGCCTCCCACCACGACCCGGAGCTCGTCGCGCTGCTCTACGCCTGGCGCCTCCTCGGCGTGGCCGGTCTTGCCCCGCGCTTGGCGGCGTGCGTGGCCTGCGGCACGCCGGCGCCGCTCGTCGCCCTCGACGTGGCCGCCGGCGGCCTGACATGCGACCGCGACCGGAGCGGGCCTGCCCTCACGGCGGCAGAGGTCGGGGAGCTGCGACTGCTGGTGAGCGGCGGCATGGCGGAAGCGCTCGCATCCGAGATGCCGCGCCGAGACCGGCACTGGGGGCTCCTCGAGGCCTACGTGACGTACCACGTGCGGGAGCTGCGCAGCTTCGCGGCCGCCGCGCACGCGGGAGCCGCGTGATCGCGCTGCTCGCCGCGCTGGCGGGCGGCTACCTCCTCGGCGCCATCCCTACGGCCGCCCTCGTCGCGAAGGCGCGGGGGAAGGACGTCTTCGCGCTCGGCTCGGGCAACATGGGCGCCATGAACACGGCGCGCAACCTGAACGTCTGGCTCGGGGTCCTCGTTCTGGTGCTGGACGTGGCGAAGGGGGCAACGGCCACGGGCTTCGGCATGCTCGTCGCCAACCTCACCGCCATGCCGGCCCTCGATCCGGCCATGACGACGGCGCCGGCCTCGACCATCCCCCTGACGCTGGCCGCCCCCTTGGCGGCCGGGTTCGGCGCGGTCCTCGGCCACGCCTGGTCGGCTTTCGTCGGCTTCAAGGGTGGGAAGGCGTTGGCGACGACCCTCGGGGTGTCGCTACCCCTCTACCCGCAAGCCGGTCTGGCCGCGCTCGTGTTGATCGTCGCCGCATACCTCGTCACGCGCCGTTCCGGCATCGCGGCCGTCATCACCATGCTCGCCTATCCGGTCCTCACGCTCCTCGCCCTCGACAAGGCGGGGTGGGCGCGGGAGGACGCTTTCGCGGTCGTCACGTGGGTGCTGCCCATCACGGCGGTCGTACTGATCAAACATCTCACCGCCTGGCTGCGGGCGCCGCGCAAGGGTGGCGCCGCGCCGCCGGGCTGACGGCCGTCCCCTGACCGCCGCGCCGGTCGCGGTCGCGAGGCAAGCGCTACGCCGCGACCGACATCACTGGAAACGGAGGCGGTCCTCCACGGGTCCGCCCATCAGGATGTCGCGCGCCTCTCCCACGAGGAACAGGCTGCCTGCCACCAGCACGGTCTCACCCGGCCCCGCCGACGCGAGAGCCAGCGCGAGCGCGCGCTCCGGGTCCGCCGCCAGCAGTGGGGCGCCCGCTCCGGGCGGCAGCTCGGCCGCGATGGCGGCCGGGTCCATGGCCCGCGGGCTGCGCACGGCGTGCGTCAGCACGACGGTCCTGGCCAGGGGCGCGAGTTCGGCGAGGACGCCGCGCACGTCCTTGTCCGCCGACGCGCCGAACACCAGCACCGCGACCTCGCCCTCGAGCTCCCTGACGGCCGCCGCGAGCGCCGCCGCGGCCGCTGGGTTGTGCGCCCCGTCGAGCACGACCCGGCGACCCTCGCGCTCGCGCGGCTCCAACCGGCCGGGCCAGCCGGCGCCCGCCACGGCCCGCACCGCCGCTGCCGCCGCCACGCCGACGGCGCGCGCGGCCTCGAGGGCCAGGGCGAGGTTGGCGACCTGGTGCCGGCCGACGAGCGGCGAGACGACGCGCATGCCGTCGCCGTCGCCCCCGGCGGCGCGGCGCCACGTGAACGCGGTGCCTTCCCAGGTGAGCGCGGCGGCCTCCCCCCAGAAATCCCTGCCGTAGACGGCCAGCGGCGCTCCGAGCAGGGCGGCCCGCTCCGCGATCACGTCGCCGGCGGCGCCGAGGACGCCGGAGACGGCCGGTACGCCCGCTCGCAGCACCCCGGCCTTCTCGGCGGCGATCGCCTCGACGGTATCGCCCAGGACGACCGTGTGGTCGAGCGCCACGGTCGTCACGCACGCGAGCTCCGGCTCCACCGCGTTGGTGGCGTCGAGCCGCCCGCCCAGGCCGACCTCGAGCACGGCCCAGCGCACGCCGGCCTCGGCGAAGCGGACGAGCGCGGCGGCGGTCAGGACCTCGAAGAACGTCGCCCCGACCTCCTCCGCCGGGGCCCTCACGCGCGCCACGGCGGCCTCGAGTTGCGCATCGGTGCTCGGCAGCTCATCGACCCGGACGCGCTCGCCGACGTGCTGCAAGTGGGGGCTCGTGTACAGGGCCGTGCGCTCCCCCGACTCGCGGAGACAGGCCGCCAACGCGCGCGCCACGCTCCCTTTGCCGTTGGTGCCGGCCACGAGCACACAGCGCAGCGCGGCGTCGGGCGAACCGACGAGCTCGAGTAGACGCCGCATCCGCCCTAGGCCGGGGTGCATGCCGAAGCGTTGCAAGGCGAAGAGCCAGTCCAGGTTGGGCGTGGCGACCGAGGCCTCAGGTCCTGGCATCGCACTCCTCGAGAGCGGCCAGGTCGGACGCGAGACGGCCGTCGGGGTCCGGTCCCGCAGCGCGACCGGCGCCTGGCGCGACGCCGCGAGCCGGCGCCCGCCCCGCATGACGACCCGGGCCGGCGGCGGCGTGGTGGCGCGCCACGAGCTCGACCACCCGCGCCGATGAGCCGGCGCGGCGCAAGAGCTCGGCGCCGTAGTCGGCATGGTGGACGCGCGCTTGCCGAGCGCCCGCGAGTCCGGCGAGGCGCGGCTCCGGCGCCGCGTCGCTCGGCGGAAGCACGTGCGTGAGGGCGCGCACGACGGCGCCTCGGGGCGTGCCGAGCTTGCCCACGTCGTGGAGGAGCGCGGCGGCCAACAGCTCGTGGTCGTCCGGGCGCGCCTTGGCCAGGCACTTCGCGACCTCAACCCCATGCGCCCGCTCCTCGGGCGGCAACCGCTCGAAGAGGGCGTACTCGGCCGGCGCCAGGCGCCGCCGCGCCCAGGCGTCGTCCGGGTCGGCGAGCGACGGCGCCGCGGCCAGCAGGGCGCGCCGCGCGGCGTTGAGGAACCAGATGGCGGGCTTCCTAGCCATACGCTTCGCAAGTCTAGTCCGGGCGCGCGGCCGGAGACGGTATGCTGGCGCGGTTCCCGCCCGCAGTGGCGGCCCAGGAGTCGCTCAAGTGCCCATTCGCCCACACCAGACAGCTCGAGTCGCCATCGCCATCGCCCTGACGCTCTGGCTGGCCGTTCCGGCGCTCGCGCAGGCCGTGCAGGATGCCCAGCCGCCCCAACCTACCGAGCGGTCGGCTTCCCAGTCCGCCGGAGCTTCGACCGCACCCGACCCTGTGCCCGCCATGGCGGACGCCGCCGTGCAGGCGTGGCTGCAGCGGGAGCCGGTGGCCCTCGAGAGCCTGGCTACGCTGGAGCCCTCCGCCCTATGCCGCATGCTCCCGGAGCTCGTGACGAACCCGGCGCCGCCGCCAGGCACGCAGGTGCGCGTGGAGGACCGGATCGAGCGCCCGTCCGACGTGGAGGGCGAGCGGCGCTTCACCTACGCCGCGGTACGCACGGGGGGCCAGCTCGACGTGGTCGAGGTCGTCATGGCGGAGAGCCGGGGCCTGTGGAGCGCCGAGCACGTCGGCTTCCTGCAGCAGAACCAGCCCGTCGGGGTCCGCGCCTGGTTGCAGACGTCGACGGCCGCCTGGGTGTTCGCGGCGTTCTCGCTCCTCGTGCTGTTCGCGCTGACGCGCCGCGGCTCCACGTTGCGCCGGTGGCTCGCCGCGGGCCTGGCGGCCATCCGCGAGCACAGGCGCCTGGTCGTCGGCACCCTGGTCGCGCTCTACGCCCTCTTCGGGTTGGGCGCCTACGTCGGGACGACCCTGCCGCAGGAGTGCGAGCAGGCCGTGCTGGACGTGCTGAACGCCGCCATCGGCAGCGTCGGAGCCACGCAGGCCTACGGCAGCGGCAACGTCGTGCGCGCCGCGGCCACGACCTACTTCCAGAACTTCGTCGTCGTCTCGACGTCCGTGCTCTTGCCGTTGGCGGCGCTCTTCGCGCTGCCCGCCTACCTCTTCGCCGGCCTGTCGTTCTTCGCGCAAGGCATCCCGTTCGGGCTCCTCGCGAGCGGCGGCCTCGGCTACACCGTCCTGCTCGTGCTGCTGCTCGTCCTCGAGCTGACGGCCTACTTCCTGGTCGTGGCCGGCGGCGGCATGTTCCTCACCACCCTGCTCAGAGGCCGCAACGCGCGCGGGGCCGCCGACCCGAGGCGGCGCCAAGCGTCCGGCGAACCAGCGAGCGCGGGCCAGAGAGCGACCGACCGCGCAACCACCGCGAGCGCCCCACCCGGTCCCTCAGCCGGGCGGACGCCGCCGCCGGCCGGGCCCTTCGCCCGCGGCTTCCGCAAGCTGCTCCTCATGTTGCCGCTCGCCGGCCTCCTGCTCCTGGCGGGAGCCTGGTACGAGGCCCTGATCATCATCCTCGGGCTGGCGTAGCCCGGTCGCCAGGGGGGCGCCGGACCTGCGGCGCCTCAGGCCGTCCTGCCGCTCCACACGGCGCGGATCGCGGGGGCCACGTCGAGGAGCGAGGCCGCGCCCGCGAACGCTTCCGCCCGCGGACCGGAGACCAGGAGCGGGACCTCGGCGTGAGTGTGCTGGCCGGAGCCGGCGTCCTCGAGGTTGCCGTGGTCGGACGTGACCACGAGCGTCACGCCCTGCCCGACGAGCCTGGCGAGCACCTCGTCGAGCAGCGCCAGCAGGCGCGTGGCGCCGGCGAAGTCCTTGGCGTGGCCCAGCGCGTCGGTCGGCCAGACGTCGAAGAAGGTGAGGGCGGCGCCCCTCGCCAGCCCCAGGAGCGCCGCCGCCGTGCCCGCGGCGCCGTGCGGTGCGAGGCCCGGGTCCATCTCCGCGAAGCGCTCACCGCTGAGGTCGGCGGCCGCGGCGCCGCCCGCCCTATAGTCGTTCAGGTCGCGAAGGCCGAGGCCGGCCGCCATGGCGGCGAACGTCGGGGCGTTCGGACGCTGGCGTCGGCCGCCCGCCGCGCCGCTCACGGCGGCGAGGTACCCCGGCGGGTAGGCGTTGGCAAGCACGGCCCCACCGAGGCGCGCGGCCTCCGTGAACAGGGTGCCCCGCTCCTCCATCAGACGCCGCAGCGTCGGGCCGGGCCACGGCCCGTAGTGCCGGCCCATGACGGCGGCGGCGTTCACGCCCGTCAGGAGCGTCGTCTGGCCGGTGGCGGACTGCGGCAGGCCCTCCACGCCGAGCGTCGCGTCCAAGCGTCGGTAGACGAGCTCACGCCCTGTAACGGGCTCGGCGGCGGCCGTCAACTTGGCGCCGAGCAGACCCTCGATGAAGGGGGTGGCCGCGGCCGCGACCGGGTTCGTGGCGGGGTCGTCCGACCCTAGGCCGACTCCGTCCAGGAACACGAACAGGACCCTCGCGGCTGTCATGCCGCCGGTCCCGCCGGGCTGGCCCCTTCCGTCAGCCGACCCCCATCGCGGCCCGCACGCGCCGCATGGTGCCGGCCGCGATCTCCCGCGCCCGGTCGGCGCCCGAGGCCAAGAGCGCGTCCAGCCCGGCGCGATCGTCCATGTACTCCTGGTACCGGGCCTGGATGGGCTCGAGGGTGGCCATCACGGCCTCGACGAGCGCCTTCTTGAGGTGCCCGTAACCCGCTCCGTCGAACTCCCCCTCGATCTCCTGCATGCCCTTCCCCGTGAGGACCTGGTAGACGGCGAGGAGGTTGCGCACGCCGGGCGAGGCGTGCTCGAAGCGCAGCTCCCTGCCCGAGTCGGTCACGGCGGCCATGACGGTCTTCTTGACCGTCTTGGCGTCGTCGAGGAGGTTGATGGCGTGCCCCGGGCGGTGGGAAGCGATGCTCTTGGACATCTTGACGGTCGGCTCGTCCAGCCCCATGATGCGGGCCCCGAGGGTAGGGACCTGGGCCTTTGGGAGCTTGAAGACCTCCCCGAAGAGGGCGTTGAAGCGCTGGGCGATGTCGCGGGTCAGCTCGATGTGCTGCACCTGGTCGTCGCCGACGGGGACGAACTCCGTGTCGTAGAGCAGGATGTCGGACGCCATGAGCACGGGGTAATCGAGCAGGCCCGCGCCGACGCTCTCGCGCCCCTCCGACTTCGACTTGAACTGCGTCATGCGGTAGAGCCAGCCCAGGGGCGTGACGCAGTTGAGGAGCCACGTTAGCTCCGTGTGCTCCCGGACGGCCGATTGCACGAAGATGACGTTGCGCTCCGGCTCGATGCCGACGGCGAGGTAGAGCGCGGCGACGCTGCGCGTCTGCTCGCGCAGCCGCGCCGGGTCGACGTCCTCAGGCACGGTGAGGGCGTGCAGGTCGACGACGCAGAAGACGCTGTCACGCTCGTGCTGCTGTGCGACCCACTGCTGCAGGGCCCCCACGTAGTTGCCTAGGTGGAGGATGCTGGTGGGCTGGATGCCTGAGAAGACACGCGGCTTGGCCGCGCCGGTCGTTGCGTTCATGAGGAACAAGTATACGAGAGCGTCGCGCGGCGAGGCCGGTGGCGTGGAACGCCGCCGACGGCACGTGCCGAGCCGGCGCATCGACGCGGTCGGGCCGGGGTAGGGCCAGGCGACCGCAAACGTCAGCGGGTACGCAGGACGTATAGGCTCAGCGCGGGCAGCGACGGTCCACCGGCGACCCCAGCCTCGAGTTCCGCGCCGGTGACGAGGTCCGTCCCGAGGTAGCCTCCCAGCTCACCCGGTTCCAGCTCGACGGCGCGCGCCGAGAGGTTCGCCAGGACCAGGAGGGTCTCGGCCGACCCGACCCTCTCGACCGCGAGCACGGCGCGCGACGAGGTCCTCAACACGTTCCACACGCCGGAGCGCAGGGCGTCGCGCTCGTTGCGCACGGCGATGAGGCGCCGGTAGCGGTTCAGGAGCGAGCCCGGCTCGTCGACCTGCTCCGCGACGCTCACCCCCGGCAGGCCCGGCCCAGGGTCCGTCCAAGGGCTCCCCGTGGTGAACCCGAAGGCGCCGTCGGCGCCCACCGGCGCCCAGCGCATGGGCGTGCGCTTCTCGACGTCGCCCGAGCCCGGGCCGTCGGGCATGCCGAGCTCCTCGCCGTAGTAGACGAACGGCGTGCCAGGCAGCGTGAGGAGGAGCCCGGCCGCCAACGCCAGCCGGGGCTCGTCGCGCCGGGGCACGGAGAGGCGCGTGGAGTGGCGCGTCTGGTCGTGGTTCGTGAGGAACGTGCCGCGCACGGCGCCGGCCGGGTAGAGGTCGCCCTCCTGCGCGAGCGTGGCGGCGAGGTCGGCCGCGCTGCGCGACTGCAGAGCGGCGAGCACGGCCTTCCAGAGCGGGTAGTCTAACGACATGTCCAGGTCGGCGTCGCGGTGGTAGCGCGCGATGGCCGGCATCTCCGTCCACGTCTCGCCCACGAGGAACGCGTGCGGCGCCACCGCGTGCAGGTGCTCCTCGAACCCCCTCACCCAGGCGTAGGTCGCAGCCGTGTTCGAGATCTGCCCGTCCTCGCCCTCGACGAGGTGCTGGATGGCGTCAATGCGGAAGCCGTCGACGCCGAGCTCGAGCCAGAAGTCCGCCGCGCGGTACAACGCCGCCGTCGCCTCCGGGTTCGTGAGGTCCAGGTCCGGCATGCCCGGCCCGAAGAGGCCGAGGTAGTAGTCGCCTGCCGGCGTGGCGTGCCAGGCGCTGCCGCCGCGCGTGCCCCGGATGGGCGGCGGGTCGGGCTCGAAGCGGTAGTAGGCGCGGTAGTGCTCGTCGCCGCCCATGGCGGCGAGGAACCAGGGGTGCAGCCGCGAGGTGTGGTTGGGCACGAAGTCGAGGATCACGCGTAGCCCCCTGGCGTGCGCCTCGGCCACCAGCTCGCGCATGTCGTCCAGCGTGCCGTACTCGGGGGCGACAGCCTCGTAGTCGGTGACGTCGTAACCGTGGTAGCTCGGGCTCGGGTAGGTGGGCATGAGCCACAGCCCGCCGACACCGAGCTCGCTCAGGTAAGGCAGCCTGGCGACGAGGCCGCGCAGGTCGCCGATCCCGTCGCCGTCGGAGTCCTGGAACGAGCGGACGAAGACCTCGTACCACACGACCTCGTCCCAGCCCAGCCGACCGGCCGGCGCTTGTGGGCGCATGGGGGCGGACGCCGTGGCGAAGCCGAGGAGCGCGCCCAGCAAGGCGGCGGGCGCGCGCAGGCTCATGGGAAGGTCTTGCCTACCCAGGCGAGCGGGTTGCTGGCGGCCTGGCGCACCCGCATCTCCCAGTGGAGGTGCGGGCCGGTGGAGAGGCCGGTCGTGCCGACCTCGCCGATGACGTCGCCGCGCTTCACGACGTCGCCGACGGCGACGAGGATCTTCGACTGGTGGAAGTAGTAGCTGAACACGCCGTCGCCGTGGTCGATGGCCGTCCAGCCGCCCTTGATGGGGTACGGGCCGGCCACGACCACGACGCCGTCGTTCGTGGCGTGGATGGGCGTGCCCTGGGGCGCGGCCAGGTCGAGCCCGTAGTGGAACGACACGGGGCCGCCCTGCGCGTAGCGCCTGGCGTCGCCGAAGCCGCTCGACGTCACGCCTTCGATGGGCTGGACGAACGGCTCGGTCCACAAGGGGTCGGGCCTGGCGTTCTCCCAGGCCGCGGCGATGGTCTGGGCCTCGAGGTCACGGCCCTCGGGGGTGACGACCGCGAGCACGGAGGGGGCGATCTGGAGCTGCTCGACCGTGACGGGCAGGGGCTCGAGCACGACTTGGCGCCGGGCCGTGACCACGCGCCCGAACTCGTCGACGACGCTCATGTCGACGTCCAGCGTCGTCGGGTCGACGGTCATGACGGTCGCTACCGCGCCGCGGTACCCGGCCGTGCCGTCCTCCGCTTCCAGCCGGCGCAAGGGCACGGACTCACCCGCCACGGTGAGGCTCACGTCTGTGACGGTGGCGCTCGAGAGCGGGTCGGCGGCGGCGCCAGGCAGTCCGCGGACCCATATCCCGAGCGGGTCGCCGGACACCGCCCCCTTTGCCACGGAGAGCACCGGCGCGAGGGCCGGCACGCCTATCACGAGGGCGTCGTACGTCGTCTCGTTCCCGGCGCCGTCAACGGCGACCAGGTGGGCCACGTTGGCGCCGGCGGCCGCGGGGACGTCGAACGTCGTCTCCTGCTCGACGACCTGGAGGGTGCCCCCCGCGTACTCGAGGGTCAGTGTGACGGGCTCGTCGGCGCTGGCGAAGAGCGCGAGCGAGGCGCCGACGGGGAGGCGCGCCGGCGCCTCGACGTAGAGCTGCGGCGGCGTGGTGTCGCGCAGGGCGGCGTAGACGGTGAGGCTCAGGAGCACGGCCGTGAGGACGACGAGCAGCACGACCGCCCTGCGGCGGTACCGCAGCATCAGGTCGCCTGACTCGTGACGAACGGGAGGTTGCGCAGGCGGTGGTCGACGTCGAGGCCGTAACCGTACACGTAGGCGTCGGGGATCGTGAAGCCGACGTAGTCGACGGGCACCTCGACCTTGCGCCTCGAAGGCTTGCTGAGCAGGGTGGCGACCTTCACCGACCTCGGCGACCGGCCCTTGAGGTACGCGAGGAGGTACTGCATGGTCAGCCCCGTGTCGACGATGTCCTCGACCAGCACGACCTGGCGGTCCTTGAGGCTCTGGTCGAGGTCCTTCACGAGGCGCACCTCGCCGCTCGACTCCGTGCGCGAGCCGTAGGAGGACACGCTCAGGAAGTCGACGGTCAGGGGCCGGTCGATGGCGCGCACCAGGTCGGCCATGAACATGAAAGCGCCGTTCAGGACGCAGATGAGGTGCAGCTCGCCGGTCGGATGGTCCGCGGCGATCTGCGCGCCGAGCTCCTTGACGCGCTCGGCGATCTGCTCGGCGCTCACGTGCACGGGACCCGTCCCCAGATGGAAGATGCTCTCGCTCACCTAGAACTCCAGTTCCTCAAGGCGACGGCCGCCTTGCGCGCGCGGCCGGCGCCGCGCGGGACCCCACAGGGTACCGCCCTGCCGCTCGCAGCGGTACGGGATCGAGGCGTCGCGCGACCTCGGGCGGCCCCACACGTCCGCCTGGGCGGGCCTGGCCACGGCCGCGACCCGCCGGCGCGTCCTCAGGCGTCGCGCTCGGCCGGCACGTAGCCGAGGGAGCGCAGCTCCTTCTCGCCGAGCTCGCGGAACGCCCCGGAGGCGAGGTCGCCGAGCTTCACGGTCCCGACGCGCACCCTGACGAGCCGCTCGACCGGGTAGCCGAGGGCCTTGAAGAGGCGCCGCACCTCGCGCTTGCGCCCCTCCGTGAGGACCACGACGGCCCCGCCCGGCGCGGGGCGTACGCTGCGGGCAGCCGCGACGCCGTCCTCCAGCTCGATGCCGACCAGGAGCTTCTTGAGCGTGACGCCGTCG
Organism: Trueperaceae bacterium; assembly: GCA_023954415.1. Taxonomy (NCBI): domain Bacteria; kingdom Thermotogati; phylum Deinococcota; class Deinococci; order Trueperales; family Trueperaceae; species Trueperaceae bacterium. Next base: position 321,082 of record JAMLIB010000001.1, on the reverse strand, counting down.
AGGCGGCCCTCCTTGGTCCACACCCGGTACTCCTTCTCCAGCTCGTAGCGCGGGTGGGTTAGGCGGAGCGTGAGGTCGCCGTCCGTCGTCAGGAGCAGCAGCCCCTCGGAGTCGCGGTCGAGGCGGCCGACGGAGTGCAGCCCTGGGGTCGGGGGGAGGAGGTCGAAGACCGTGGCGCGGCCCCGCTCGTCACGCGCGGTCGTGACGTAACCGGCCGGCTTGTTGAGAACGTACGTGACGTGCTCCTGAGGCTCGCCGACCTGCTTGCCGTCCACGCGCACGTCGTCGCCGCGCTCGGCGCGGTCGCCGAGTTGGGCCACGCGCCCGTTGATGCGCACGCGCCCCCGCCTGATCAGGTCCTCGGCCCCGCGTCGGCTGGCGATGCCGGTCCTGGCGATCAGGCGCTGCACGCGCTCTCCTGCCAGGCTCTCCTCGGGCTCTCGAGGCGCCTGCGGCCGCTTCCGCTGAGGCGGTCGGCGCTTGCGCGCGTCCGCGCTCGGTTGCTTCCTACGCTGTCTGTCGTCGCTCATCCGCCCGCATGATAGCGGCGCCGGACGCAGCGTGCGAGCGCCCACCGGCGTGGGCACGGTGGGCGCCGCGGCCACGCCCGCGGCCGTGGCGACCCGCATGCCGTGGCGGCGCCAGGACGCCGCGACGCGTGGGCCGCGGTGTTACGGTTCGCCCCATGATCCATGCCATCCTGGAACGCCACGCAGACCTGCTCGTGACCTACTGCACGAGCATCGTCCCGGGTGATCAGGTGTTCGTGCAGGTCGATGTCGCAGCGCTCGACCTCGCGCGCGCCGTCACGCGCCGCGTCCTGAGCGCCGGCGGCGAGCCGCACTTGCGCCTCGTCTACCCGGAGCAGACCGCCGACCTGCTCGAGTTGGCCGACGACGAGCTCCTCGCCTCCGAGCCGGCCACCCTCCTGGCGGAGATGGAGCGCATGGACGCCTACATCCGCGTGAACGCCCCAACGAACGCGTTCGAGCTCGAGGGGGTCGACCCGTCGAGGCAGGCGGCGCTCGGGAAGCGGCTGCGGACGGTGACCAACCGTAGGACGCGTCACACGCGCTGGGTCGGCACCTTGTACCCGACGCCGGCGGCGGCCCAGGCCGCCGGCATGAGCAGCGAGGCCTACGAGCGCTTCGTGTTCGGGTCCATGTTCTTGGACGACCCGGACCCGGCCGCGCGCTGGCGCGAGCTCGGGGCGGCGCAGCAGCGCTTGGCCGACCGCCTGGCGCTCGGCCGCGAGGTGCACATCACGGGCCCGGGCACCGACCTACGCCTGGACGTGACGGGCCGCACATGGGCCAACTCGGACGGGAAGCGCAACATGCCCTCCGGCGAGGTCTTCACGGGCCCGATCGAGTCGTCGGCCGAGGGCGTCATAACGTTCGAGATCCCGTCGAGCGTGTCCGGCACGATCGTCGAGGGCGTCACCCTGCGCTTCGCGGGCGGCAAGGTCGTCTCCGCGAGCGCGCGGCGCGGCCAGGAGCTGCTCGACGCGCGCCTGGCAGCGGACGCCGGCGCGCGCTACCTGGGCGAGCTCGGCATCGGCACGAACCCGCACATCACGGTGCCCACGCTGCAGACGTTGTTCGACGAGAAGATCCTCGGGACCGTCCACCTCGCGCTCGGCTCCTCCTACCCGGAGACGGGTGGCAAGAACGAGAGCAGCATCCACTGGGACCTCATCTGCGACCTGCGGGGCGGAGGCGGCGTCACGCTCGACGGCGAGCCCTTCCTGCGAGACGGCGAGCTCGTCGGCTGAGCTTCCACCTTCGCGCCCCTCCAGGCGCGCGACGCCACCCCTTGCGCGCCGTCTCGTGCGTGTTACTATCAGCAGCCGCGGCCTCGAAGGGCCGCGCGCTGGGCGCGAGCCGAAGTGGCGGAATCGGTAGACGCGCATGATTCAGGGTCATGTGTCCGCAAGGACGTGTGGGTTCAAGTCCCACCTTCGGCACCAACCGCTGCGCCCAGCACCTCGAACGCCATATGGCAGGCCCCGGGTTCGCGCCCGGGGCCTGCGCATGCGCTTGGACGCCGCGCGGCTCAGCCGACCGCGAGCTGCTCCAGGCTCCCGAGCTGACGCAGGATCCGCACGACCTCGCCGAGCAGGGTCAAGCGGTTGCGGCGCACGTCCAGGTCGTCCGAGAGCACGTGCACCGAGTCGAGGAACTCGTAGAGCGGCGCCTTGAGGCTCACGACCTCCTGCATGGCGCCCTCGAGGCCGCTCAGTGCGACCGGCGCGGCGTCGCGGATGTCCCAGCCCGGCAGCTGCGCCTTGGCGGCGCCTAGGAGCGCCTGCACTCCGGCGAGGGCGCCGGGCAGCGCCTCGAGCAGGCGCGGCTCCGCCTCCTCCTGGAAGAGCTCCAGCTTCACGCCCTGCCCCGGCGCGGCCGGCTGTACCGGGGTGCCCGCGGGCTCCGGAATGGCCTCGGAACGCGAGAGGTTGGCGGCGCGCTTGTAGAGGGCGAGCAGGTCGGGCATCTCCTCGCGCTGAAGCAGGGCCTCGAGGAGGAGGGCCCGCCTGGCTGCGCCCACGACGGTCACGGAGCCGAGGATGGCGGCGCGGACGACCGGTACGCTCGCGCCGCGGTCCGTGAGCAGCGAGGCGACGCGGTCCCACAGGAACTCGACGACCGCGTCCTGCACCTCGGTCGTCACGCTCACGGGGCCGTCGGCGTAAGCGGCTGCGGCGGCCTCGACCACGGTGGTGACGGGCAGCGGCCAGCCGCGCTCGGCCAGCACGCGCACGACGGCGAGGCCGTCCCGGCGGAGGGCGAAGGGGTCGGCGGAGCCGCTCGGGCGCTTGCCGAGGGCGAAGAAGCCGACGAGCTTGTCGACCTTGTCCGCCACCGAGAGGACCGCGCCCGCCGGAGTCGTCGGCACGCCGTCCTCGTGCGTCTTCGGCCTCACGCCGCCGTACAGCGCCTCGGCGGTGGCGGCGGGCAGCCCCTCGGCGAGGGCGTAGGCGCGCGCCATGACGCCTTCCAGCTCCGGGAACTCGAACACCATCTCCGTGGCCAGGTCGGAGCGGAAGACGGGCAGCGCCTGCTTGGCGGCCTCCGCCTCGGCGCCGGCGATCCCGAGCGCGTCCATGAGGAGCCTGGCGGCCACGCCGACGCGCGCGGCCTTGTCCGCCATGCTGCCGAGCTCCTTCTGGAAGGCGATGCCGGAGAGGCCCCAGGCGTGCTGCGACAGGCTCTTGCGCCTATCCGAGCGCCAGAAGAAGCGCGCGTCGTAGAGCCGGCCGGCCAGCACCTGCTCGTAACCGGAGCGCACGACGCCCTCGTCTGCGACGCGGGTGTTGGCCACGCCGACGAACGCCGGCGCGAAGGCGCCGCCCGCAGCCCTGGTCGGGAAGAACCGCTGGTGCTTGATCATCACCGTGGCGAGGACCTCCTCCGGCAGCTCGAGGAACTCGTCGCCGAACCTGCCGAGGATGGCGAACGGGCTCTCCACCAGGTCGGTGACCTCGTCGAGTAGCGCGGGCGCCTCGTCCGCCGTGAAGCCCGCCTCCCCCGCCACGGTCCTCACGGCCTGCCATGTCGCGGCCCGCCGCTCGGCCCTGTCGGCGACGACGAACCGCCGCGCCAGCTCCGCCGCGTACTCCGCCCCGCCGCCCACCTCGAACTCGCCGGGGGCGAGGAAACGATGGCCGCGCGAACGGCTCCCGGCCCGCACGCCGGCGACCTCGACGTTCAGGACCCGCCCGTCGAGGAGCGCGACCAACCACGCGATCGGCCTGATGAAGGGCGTCGGCTCGTCGCCCCAGCGCATCTTGCGGGGGGCGGGCAGGTCGCGGACCACACCGGCGAGCAGCTCGGGCAGGAGTTCGGCGGCCGGCTCGCCCCCGACGGGCACGTTGGCGTAGACGTAGCTCCCCCTGTCGTCGTCCAGCCGCACCAGGTCGGAGGCCACGACGCCGTTCTTGGCGGCGAACGCCAAGGCGGCCTTGGTGAGCTCGCCCGCGCTCGTGAACGCCACGTTCGCCGGCGGCCCGCGCCGCTCCTCGACCCGCCGCGGGGTCGACTCGGGCAAGCCCAGCACCCAGGCCGCGAGGCGGCGGGGCGTCGCGTAGACGCGGACGCTCTCGGGCGCGAGCTGGGCGGCGGCGAGCCGCGAGCTCAGCAGGTCGTTAAGCCCGGCCTCGCCGCGCGCCACGTACCAGCTCGGTAGCTCTTCCGTACCTATCTCGAACAGCAGCTCGGCCACGGCCTACGCCCCCTTCCCGGGCGCGGTCGTCTGGCCGGCCTCGCCGTCGTCGGCCGGCTGCAAGTACGTCCTGGCCGTCGTCTCGGCCATGCGCCTGACGCGCTGGACGTAGCCCTGGCGCTCCGTCTGCGACAGCACGCCGCGCGCGTCAAGGAGGTTGAAGGCGTGCGAGGAGCGCAGCACGAACTCGTAACCCGGGTAGACGAGCCCCTTGCCTAGCAGCCGGTAGGCCTCCACCTCGAACTTGTCGAAGAGCAGGCGTTGGAGCTCGGGGTCGGACTCCTCGAAGTTGTAGCGGGAGTGCTGGACCTCCATGTCGCGCCTCAGGTCGCCGAGCGTCACGCCGGGCGCGAACTCGACGTCGAACGCGTGGCGCTTGCCCTGCAAGTACATGGCGAGGCGCTCTAGCCCGTAGGTCAACTCCACGGAGACGGGCCTGCAGTCGAAGCCGGCCACCTGCTGGAAGTACGTGAACTGCGTGATCTCCATGCCGTCCATCCAGACTTCCCACCCGAGCCCCCAGGCGCCGAGGGTGGGCGACTCCCAGTTGTCCTCCACGAAGCGGATGTCGTGGGCGTTGGGGTCGATCCCGAGCGCGTAGAGCGAGTCGAGGTACAGGGTCTGGACGTCGTCGGGCGACGGCTTGAGGAGGACCTGGTACTGGTAGAAGTACTGGAAGCGGTACGGGTTGTCGCCGTAACGGCCGTCGGCGGGCCGACGGCTCGGCGCGATGCCGGCCACCCGCCACGGCTCCGGACCGAGCGCCCGGAGGAAGGTCGTCGGGTAGAAGGTGCCGGCGCCGACTTCGGTGTCCTGCGGCGGGGCGACCACACAGCCGCGGTCGGCCCAGAAGCGGTCGAGACGCGAGAGGATCTCTTGGAACAGCATGCGACTCCTAATGGCCGCACGGCGACCGTTCGCAAGCGCCGTGCCGACCTTCGGATTCTAAACGCAGGCCGGGGCACGAAGCCGCGAACGGGGCCGGTGTTCGCCTGGCCGCCGGCGAGTAGAGAGCCGCGCGCGCGCGAATCCTGACGGCTCCGTGAAGGAAAAGGTAACGAAGTCGCAGCCGCCCTGTGGCCCGTGCGGGTACTATTGCGGCATGTACACGCGGCGCAGTCCGCTTCCGACGATCCCGCTTCCAGCGACCCCGCGCCACGCGGGCTCCCCCTCGACCGCTTACCCGGTGGGTGCATGAACAGGTACGACGACCGTTCGAAGCTCGTCTTCCACTACGCGCGCGAGGAAGGCACGCGGCTCGGGCACGGCATGATCGGCCCCGAGCACCTCCTCCTCGGCCTGATGCGCGAGGGGGGCACGGCCAGCAAGATCCTCGAAGAGTTCGACGCCACCCTCGACAACTTCCGGCTCCTCGTCGAGGAGATGGTCGGCCGCGGCGACGGCCTGCCCAAGAACGAGGCGGCCATCACGCCGCGCGCCAGGCGGGTCATGGAGCTCGCCGGCTCGGAAGCGCGCAGCCTCGGCTCGAACGTCATCGCCACGGAGCACATCCTGCTCGGCATCATCCGCGAGGGCGACGGCGTCGCCTACCGGATACTGCAGAACCTCACGCGCGACGTCGACGCGGTGCGCTGGCGCATCCTCGCCGCCGCCGACCCGAAGAACCAGGCGGGCGCCGTCAACACGCCGTTCCTCGACGAGTACGCGCGCGACCTCACGCGCGAGGCGCACGACGGCAAGCTCGACCCGGTCATCGGGCGCACGGAGGAGATCCGCAGGGTCATCCAGATCCTCTCACGCCGCACGAAGAACAACCCGGTGCTCATCGGCGAGCCGGGCGTCGGCAAGACGGCCATCGTCGAGGGGCTGGCCCAGGCCATCGTCGAGGGCCGCGTCCCACCAACGCTGCTCAACGTCAGGGTCCTCTCCATCGACCTCAGCAACGTCGTTGCCGGCACGAAGTACCGGGGCGAGTTCGAGGAGCGGCTCAGGCAGATCATCGAGGAGCTCAAGAACGCCCGCGTCGTGGCCTTCATCGACGAGCTGCACACACTCGTCGGGGCGGGCGGGGCCGAGGGCACGCTCGACGCCGCCAACATCCTCAAGCCACCCCTCTCCCGCGGCGAGGTGCAGGTCATCGGCGCCACCACGACGGGCGAGTACCACCGCTACATCGAGAAGGACGCCGCTCTCGAGCGGCGCTTCCAACCCGTCATCGTCCTCGAGCCCTCCCCCGAGGAGTCGCTCGAGATCCTCGTCGGCCTGCGCAACAAGTACGAGGCCCACCACGGCGTCGTCATCCCGAAGGAGATGCTGGAGCTGGCCGTCCGCTTCGGCGAGCGCAGCCTGCCTGGCCGCAACTTCCCCGACAAGGCCATCGACCTCATCGACGAGGCTGCCGCCCGGACGCGCCTCAACAAGTCGCTCGGCTTCCCCGTCCTGGAGGAGCCGGACGGCACGCCCATCGTGAGCCGCGAGGACCTCGAGGCCGTAGTCGACTCCTGGGGCGGCATCTACGTCGACGACCAGGACAACGAGAAGCTCGCCCACATCGAGGAGCACCTCAAGCGGCACGTCGTCGGGCAGCGCAACGCCATCCGCGCCCTCGGCGCGGCGCTCAGGCGCGCGCGCGTCGGCCTCGGCGGGCGCACCCGCGTCGCGGCCTCCTTCCTGTTCGTCGGTCCGTCCGGCGTCGGCAAGACCTACCTCGCGAAGCAACTCGCCACGCTCCTCTTCGGCAGCGAGCGCTCGCTAGTGCGCCTCGACATGAGCGAGTACCAGGAGCCGCACTCGATAAGCAAGCTCATCGGCGCCCCTCCGGGCTACGTCGGCCACGAGCAGGGCGGCAGGCTCACGGAGGCAGTCAGGCGCCAGCCCTTCAGCGTCGTGCTCCTCGACGAGATCGAGAAGGCGCACCCGGACATCTACAACACGTTCCTGCAGGTCCTCGACGACGGCCGCCTGACGGACGGCCTCGGCCGCACCGTGGACCTCCGCCGCGTCATCCTGATCATGACGAGCAACACGGGCTTCAACCGCTCCGGGAGCCTCATCGGCTTCCAGGACGGCGCACAGCAGAGCACGGAGCCGCTCAAGGGCATCTTCTCCCCCGAGTTCCTCGACCGGCTCGACGAGGTCATCGCCTTCGACTCGTTCACGAAGGAAGACATCGTCATCATCACGAACCAGATGCTCGACGACATCCGCCACGAGCTCCAGGGCCGCGACGTCCACGTGACGTTCGGACCCGAGGTCGCCTCCTTCCTCGTGGAACGCCTCCCCAAGGGGGAGAGCGTGCGGCCCCTGCGCGGCGTCATCCGCGAGTTCATCGAGGACCCCCTCTCGCTCGAGCTCCTCGAGCACGGCGGCGAGGAGCCGCTGATCGTGACGATCGAGGACGGCGCCGCCGTGTTCGCGCGGCCGGTCTCGCTCGTCTAGGCGTTCGTAACGTGCCGCCGCAGGCCGGACGCCTCGCCTGATGGCGCGCTCGCTCGGCTACGTGTGTCAGGAGTGCGGCGCGCGCAGCCCCGTGAGCATGGGCAGGTGCCCGACGTGCGGCGCCTGGGGCAGTCTGGTGCTGGAGGAGCCGCCGGCGCAGCCGGCGAAGAGCGGGCGCGGGGGCTCGCACCGCGCGCTTGCCACCACGCGGCTCGGCGACGTGGCCGACGCCGCGCTGGTGCGGTTCTCGAGCGGCGACGCCGAGATGGACAGGGTCCTCGGGGGCGGCTGGGTCGTCGGCTCCGCCGCCCTGCTCGCTGGCGAGCCGGGCATAGGCAAGTCGACGCTCCTCCTCCAGCTGGCCGAGCACGCGGTGAGCGCCGGCCGCACCGTCTTGTACGTGGCCGGCGAGGAGTCGCCCGCGCAGATCCGCATGCGGGCCGATCGCATCGGCGTCGCCTCGGCCATGCAGTTGACGCGTGAGAACGACGCCGCCGTCATCGCCGCCCACCTGAGCGCCGCGGCCCCCGACCTCGTCATCGTCGACTCGATCCAGACGCTCACCGCCGAGCCCGGCGGCGTGCCAGGCACGCTGACGAGCCTGCGCGACTCGACGGCGCTCCTGGTCGAGGCCGCCAAGTCCGCCGGTTGCGTGCTAGTCCTCATCGGCCACGTGACCAAGCAGGGCTCCATCGCGGGCCCGAAGGTGATCGAACACGTGGTGGACGCCACCTTCGCCCTCGAGTCCGCCGCCGGCCTGCGCGTCGTGCGCGCCATCAAGAACCGCTTCGGACCCGCGGGCGAGGTGAGCGTCTTCGAGATGACCCGCTCCGGCATGCTCGCCGTGGCCAACCCGTCGGAGGCGTTCCTCGCCGAGCGCCCCAAGGGCGCGCCCGGCTCCGTCGTCGTGGCCGCCCTCGAGGGCCAGCGCCCCCTGCTGCTCGAAGTGCAGGCGCTCGCGTCCAAGAGCCCGTACGCGGCGCCGCGGCGCGTCGTCCAGGGTTTGGACGCGCGCAGGGTCGACGTCGTGCTCGCCGTGCTCGAGCGCCGCATCGACCTGCCGCTCGAGGCGCTCGACGTCTTCGTCAACGTCGCCGGCGGCCTGCGCATCACCGACCCGGGGGCCGACCTGGCCGTCGCCGTCGCCGTCTACTCCGCCGTCACGAACCGGGCCGCGCCCGAGGACGTCGCCTTCGTGGGCGAGATCGGCCTAGCGGGCGAACTGCGTTCCGTCAGCCAGCTCGGCAGGCGCCTCGAAGAGGCGCGCCGCGCCGGTCACCCCCGCCTCGTCGGGCCCCTGTCGGCCGACCTCACCGACGGTGTAAGGACGCTGCAAGAGGCCCTGTTGCTACTCTGGGGTCCACGATGACGACCGCCGACAAGAGCGACAGGTTACGCCTACAGGCGGATGGCGAGGGCGCCAACGGCGACGCGGGCAGCGCCGCGCTCGGCAAGGCGATCGCCAGGGGCGCGCTGACCCTGCTCGGCGGGGTGGTCGGCTACCTCGTGGGGAACTGGCTCGTCGGCCGCGGCATCCTCCTCGGCCCCAACAACCTCCTCTTCTTAACCATCCTCGGGGCGCTAACGGCGTACCTCTTCGGCGGGGGGCCCGCCGCGCGCGCCGGTAGGGCCTGGGAGTACGTGGTGGAGCGCGCCTCGCACATCCGGCCCGACGCCGCGCTCGCCGCGCTCGCCGGCGCTACCCTCGGCCTGCTCGTCACGGTGCTCATCAACAACATCCTCGCCAGCGTGCCCGGCTTCACCTGGTACTGGTCTCTGCTCGTCGCCGTGGTGCTGGTCGTCGGGCTCGGCGGCTTCTTCGTCGCCAACCGCAAGCTCCTGCCCTTCCTGCCGAGCGTGGACGGGCGCACGGCGCCGGCGCACGGTGGTGCAGCCAACGGCAAGGTCCTGGACTCCTCGGCGGTCATAGACGGCCGCCTCCTGGCGGTCATCCACGCCAACTTCCTCGAGGGGAGGCTGGTCCTCCCCCACTTCGTGCTGACGGAGCTGCAGCGCATCGCCGACTCGGACGACGAGCTCAAGCGCCAGCGCGGCAGGCGCGGGCTCGAGACGCTCGACCTCATCGCCGCCACCGACGGCATCACCATGGAGGTCACCCAGGAAGACGTCGGCAAGGGGCCGGTCGACGACCGGCTCGTGCGCCTGTGCCAGCACCTGGGGGCCGACCTGATCACCACCGACTACAACCTCACGCGCGTCGCAGCGCTGCAAGGGGTCAGGGTCCTGAACGTCCACCAACTGGCCAGCGCCGTCAAGGCGTCCTACCTGCCCGGCGAGCGGCTGGCCCTCAGCATCGTCAGGCAGGGCCGCGAGTCGGGGCAGGGGCTCGCCTACCTCGAGGACGGCACGATGGTCGTCGTCGAGGGGGCCGGCGACCGCGTCGGGACCACCATCGACGTCGTCGTCACGTCCAGCCTGCAGACGAACATGGGCCGCATGATCTTCGCGCGGCCGACCGGGCACGAGTAGCGCGGCCGGCACGGCGCGCACGCTGCCGCTCGCGCTCTGCTAACATCTACTCGCGTGGCCGCGGGGGGCCTTAGCTCAGCTGGGAGAGCACTCGCTTTGCAAGCGAGATGTCGCCGGTTCGAGTCCGGCAGGCTCCACCACGAGAAAGTGCGTCTGGGACGGTTGATCTAGTCCCAGACGCCTTCGTTTGTCTTGCGTTGTAGCGAGCTTCCGGTTCACGTCGGCGAGTCCGGCACGGATGCGGTCTTCGTGTCGTTTCGGTGTGGGTAGGTCGATGGCGTCGGCGAAGTGTGCGGCCGGCAGCTTGTCGCCTGTCCAATCGGCGGTGACGCCTGCCGGGGCGACGGTGGGAGCAGTGGCGGTGCTCATGCGGTGCTCCTTCGACCGGACGCGGCAGCCCAGACGCCTATCGGAAATCTCCGGTCGGCCGGACTGCTCCGACGGACCCAGAACGGTCAGTTGGAACACGGCACCTCGGTGCGTCGCCTGGCCTCCTGCACCTTTGCGGCAAGCCATCGGGCTCAGCTGTGGTGAAGCCGGCAACCGCGTGGTTGTGCGCGCAGCGTCGATGTGGAAGTATTAGACCGCTGGTCATACTGGCGGTCTGAGGAGGTTTGCTGGTGCGTGTTCTGATCGTGGGTGCCGGGATCGCGGGTCCCACGCTGGCGTACTGGCTGCAGCGGTTCGGGCACGAGGTCACGCTCGTAGAGCGTGCTTCGCGGTTGCGGGAGGGCGGCTACGTCGTCGACTTCTGGGGCGCTGGTTACGATGTCGCGGAGCGGATGGGGATCATTCCACGGCTGATGGACGAGGGCTACCACATCCGCGAGGCTCGTGAGGTCTCGCGCAGCGGCCGCCGCCTCGCTCACTTCGACCCCCGCCAGGTGGTCGGCCTCAGCGGGGGCCGCTACGTCACCATCGGGCGCTCCGATCTCTCCCGCGCCATCTACGAAGCTGCCGGCGGAAACGTGGAGACGGTCTTCGGAGACACCGTGGTCTCGCTGGACGACAACGGCGAGCGGGTCTGCGTCGAGTTCGAGCACGCCGCGCTGCGCGAGTTCGACATCGTCATCGGGGCCGATGGGCTGCACTCGCGGGTGCGCCAACTGGCGTTCGGTCCGGAGGAGCAGTTCGAGCGGTCCCTCGGCGTCGCCGTCGCCGCCTTCGACGTGCCCGGATACCATCCGCGCGATGAACTGGTCGCAGTGATGCATACCGAGGTGGGCCGTCAAGTGCTTCGCCTCGCCCTACGCGAGAACGTGACGATGTTCTGCATCATGTTCCGCTACGACGGGGAGATGCCGCAGGATGACGCCGGCGCGCAGCAGGACATCTTGCGGCGGTGTCTAGGCGATGTCGCCTGGGAGGTCCCGGCGATCCTGGAGCAGATGCCGCGGGCTCGGACGTTCTACATGGACCGGGCGAGCCAGATTCTGATGCCGTCATGGTCGCGCGGTCGTGTCGCGCTGATCGGTGACGCCGGGGCGGCGCCTTCGCTGCTGGCAGGACAGGGATCTGCTCTGGCGATGATCGAGGCCTACGTCCTCGCCTACGAGCTGCACGAGGCGCGCGGCGACCACGTCGCGGCGTTCGCCGGATACCAGCAGCGGCTCGCGAAGCTCGTGCGGGACAAGCAGGACGGCGCGACCGGCATGACCGGCGCCTTCGTACCTCGCAACCGCCCGCTGCTTCTCCTACGCAACGCCGTGTTCGGACTCATGACCATCCCGCCCATCGCGAAGCTGGCGATCGGGCGCAGTCTGATCGACGCCATCCGTCTCCCGCCCGTCCCCGCCAGCTGACGCGCATGCCACGGCCGCGCTTCGACACGCTTGCCCACGAACGACAGGAGGCCATCCTCGATGTCGCTCTTCAGGAGTTCTCCGCGCACGGCTTCGCCGGGGCGTCGCTGAACCGGATCATTGCCCAGGCGGGGGTCTCCAAGGGTTCGATGTACTACTACTTCGACAGTAAGGAAGACCTCTACGCCCACCTGCTTCGCGTCCAGGTGGGACAGATGATCGCCCAGGCCGGGCCCTTCCCCGTGCCCGCGGCCACCGAGCCAGACGCCTACTGGTCCACGATCGAGAACCACTGCCTACGACTGGTGGCCGCGCTCGACACGTCGCCCCAGCTGAAGAGCCTTCTACGCGACTGGATGTCGGGCACGGGCTCACGGGCCACGCAGCACGCATCCGGAGACGCTGAACAGGCCGTCCTGCCTTGGCTGGCCGAGGCTCTTGCCGCAGGACAAGCGATCGGCGCCATCCGTACCGACGTCTCCGACGACCTGCTGCTGGACATCAGCACGGCGATCGGCCGCGTGCTCGACTCAAGGGTCATCGCCAAAGCAACCGATCCTCACGACCAGGCAGCCGCTGTCCACACTGTCCTCGCCATCCTCCGACGCGCAATCCAACCGTGAGAGCGACCTTTCAGGACGCCTGCATGGCTAAAGACGCGCGTAACCGCACCGCGTGCTGGCAGGAGCCGCTGTCAGCGGTTGTCGGGGTTGATCCAGTGCAGTCCGCTCGCCCGCGCGGAACCCGGTCCAGTCATCGTGGGTGCCAGCTGCCCGCTGACATGTGGACCGGGGCCGTGGGGGCATCGAGCCGCTGCCGCTACACCAAGACCCCCTCCTGGGGTGTGGCACCGGCTGCTCGGGTGGTTGCACGCTTGATCGTGAGCCACCGAGTCAGGCAGTGGCAAGGACGAGCAGGTGATGATCATCGGCAGTAGACCGAGTGGGCTAGCGGTTGCCGCGGAGTTGCGGTTGTGCGGCCTCGATACCACTGTCCTCGAGCAGGGCAGGGCTACGGCAGCCGCGTGGGTGGGCCGCTACAGATTGTGCGCCGCGTGTGAGGCACTCGGTCAAGTATCACGAGCCCGGTCCCTGCCGAGGCAAGGAGGTCGTGGTCGTCGGGGCGGGCACCACAGGGATGGCGATCGCGTACGAGTCGGCCCGAGGCGGCACTAACCGGGTGACGTTGTGCTTCCGCGCGCCGCCCACCGTGCTGCCGCACACGTTCGGCGGGCTGCCCACGGATCTCCTCGTTCCGGTGGCGCCAGAGGTCGTTGGCCTGCACGCTGGCGGCTTCGCGGCGCGAGGGGGTAGTCGGGGTCAGTTCAACTATTGCGCCGTTGCGGGGCGATCACCGCGTCTTCACCCACACCGTGCCACGATGCACACCGAATCGGCGCGCGAGCGTGATCATGCTCACCCCTTGTGCGCGGGTTGTTCTAGTAGCGTCCACGTCGCTGTCTGTCAGGGGTGTTCTAGTTCGTCCGCTTGGCTTCGACACGGCCTTGAGGTCGTCTGCATGGGTGCTCCGCGCCGACCCGGTGATGCCGCGCTTCGCCTGAATCCACGCGAAATCAAGGCGCTCGACGGCGATGACGAGCACGTTCACATAACGGGACTCGTTTGCACTCAGCGGTCCGAAGTGCCGAGCCGGGTCGCCTCACCCCTACGGCAACGACCTCAGGTACGGTTCGAGCCGGCGCGCGCCGGTCGGTGTTCCTAAGGCGTCGACAGCGAGGGATTCCAGGAAGAAGCGGGCGAGGTTGCCGATGCGGGGCGAGCTGCGGTCCGCCGCCCACAGCAACGGGCGCGTGGCGCCGGACCCGAGGCGCAGCACGCGGGGCCGGCGGCCGGCGACGCGGAACGCGAGCTCCTCCAACTCACGGTAAGTGAAGACGTCGGGGCCGCCGACGTCCCAGCTTCCCGCCGGCCCCGCCAGGCGCTCCACGATGAACTCCGCGAGGTCGGCACCGTGGATCGGGTTGACGCGCGCTTCGCCGGAGCCGACCGTGAAACCCACCCCTTTCCTGGCCATGAGCAGGAAGTCCGTGATGTCGGAGAAGTACCCAGAGGGGTTGACGATCTGCCCAGCCACGCCGCTGCGGCGCAGCACCTCGGAGAACGCGTGCTTGGCCCGCATCGTCAGCGACGTGCCGCTGTCCGAGTGCAGCACGTTGACATAAAGGAACGACACCACCCCGTGCCGCTCGGCATCCTCGAGGAGCCGAAGGTTGCCTAGGAAGTCGATGTCCCATGGGCTCGCCTTCTGCCGGGTGACGCCAAGCGCCGACACCACGCGCGTCGCTCCTTCGCAGGCGTCCCGGAGCGTGGTGGGGTCCCGGTAGTCGACGACGCGCCACTGCGCGACATGCCCGGCGAGGCTGGGCGCACCGAACGCACCCGGCGCCTCCGCCCGCTCTCGCGAGCGGACCAGCGCGCGTACGCCGTATCCGCGCGCGTCCAGCGCAGTGACCACGTGCCGACCGAGGTACCCGGTCGCTCCCGCCACGACGATCGTCTCACTCATCCTCGGCTCCATTCGTGTACCGCCTGGTACACGAACTCAGTTTACGATGAAGGCGATGCCTCGTCCAGCCCGCCCACTCGACACGGCCGCGGCGGACCGCCTCTGCGCGGTCGCGGCGGAGGCGTTCGCCGCCCGCGGCCTGGAGGGGGCGTCCCTCAACGGCATCCTGAGCCGCGCCCGGATGGGCAAGGGCTCCTTCTACCACCGCTTCGCTGACAAGGCGGCCTTGCACGACTGGGTGACCGAACGTCTGTCCACTGCGTTACTCCGCGAGATCCGTCCACCGCAACCGCCTACCCTCACCAGGCAGAGCTTCCGGGACGAACTGGTCGGCCTCCTGGCACGCCTCGGGCACGTGGCGCTCACCCGACCGGAGTTGATGGACCTCGGCCGCATGTTCCACAACTCCGCCGACGCCCCGCCCGAGCGGGCGATCACGACGGTGCGACGAGCGGTGAACGACTGGATCGGCGGTGTGCTCGAGACCGGGCAGGCACTCGGCACGGTCCGCACCGACCTCCCCCCCGACCTCCTGACCGCGTTGGCGATCACCACCCTCACAACCATCGACCAGTGGGCACTCAACAGCAAGAACGACACCACCACCCGCAGCGCAACGGCAACCACCGCCATCGGCATCTTCTGGAACCTGATCACCAGCGACGAGGAAACCGCCTGACAGCAACGCCGGGGCCTCTCACGCCGTCTAGGCGCACGGATGCGGTTCACGGCCGAAGATCGGGTCGTGAGCGCGCTCCTCGGAACGCATCCGGGGCGGCTTCGGGCAGCCTTCCGTCGTGGGAACTTTCATCCTGACAGGCCGCGCCGGACCCGGGACAATAGTCCCGAAATGTCGGGAAACGCCTCTGTGATAGATTTGTGACAGTTTCAAGCCGTCCCGACCGGCCCGGCGAGCGTTCAGCACGGGTTCGGCGGTCCGGTGTCTTGTAGGGAGGTCGATCGGAGCATCATGAACTGCGTTTCACAACGGCCAGCGCCAGCCAGAGCGACCCGGCCACTCATAGTCGTGCAGGCGGCAGGTCAACCTGAGGCGCGCTGCTGGGCCACCGGCTGATGCCTCAGCTCTTCCCTCCCAACTCGAACTCGTTCGTCACCTGGGCCGTCTGGGCCGGCGGCATCTTCGCCGTGCTCATGATCGTCGCCCTCCCCTTCTACGCACGCGTCTCCAACAACGCCGTCGGCGTTCCGGTGGCGCAACCGATCGACTACCCGCACAACCTCCACGTCGTCCAGGTCGGCCTCGACTGCCGCTACTGCCACACCACCGTCGAGACCTCCAACACCGCGAGCGTGCCCCCTACCGAGACCTGCATGGGCTGCCACTCGCAGCTGCGCGTCGGCACCCCGCAGGTCCAGGCCGTCGTCGATTCCTGGAACTCCGGCACCCCGATCGCCTGGAACCGCGTCAACGAGCTGGCCGACTACGTGTACTTCAACCACAGCGCCCACGTGAACAACGGCGTCGGTTGCAGCACGTGCCACGGCCGCATGGACGAGATGGCGCAGGTCTGGAAGAACGAGCCTCTGACCATGGGCTGGTGCCTCGAGTGCCACCGGAACCCGGCGACGGCTCTGCGGCCCGTGAGTGAGGTCTTCAACATGGCGTACCAACCGCTCGCCGACCCCAAGGCGCAACTGGCCCTGGGCGCCACCCTCGTGGAGGCGTACCACATCGACACCGACAAGCTCACCCAGTGCTCGACGTGCCACAGATGAGCGACGTCCAGATCGACTTCAGCGACATCCGCGCCAAGTTGGCCAACCAGGAAGGCCCCGCCTACTGGCGCAGCATCGACCAGCTCGCCGAGACGGAAGAGTTCAAGCTCTTCTTGCAGCGCGAGTTCCCACGCCAGGCGGCTCCGATCGAAGGCAGCTTCGAGCGGCGTGACTTCCTCAAGCTCCTCGGAGCGAGCATGGCCCTCGCCGGGCTGAGCGCCTGCGCCAGACCGCCCCTCGCGCACGAGAAGATCGTGCCGTACGTCAAACAGCCCGAGCAGATCACGCCCGGCCGTCCCCTTTACTTCGCGACCGCCGTCACGTACGCGGGGTACGCCGAGGGGGTCCTCGCAGAGAGCCACCAGGGCCGCCCGACCAAGCTGGAAGGCAACCCCGACCACCCGGCGAGCCTCGGCGCCACCGGCGCGATCACGCAGGCGCAGGTCCTGACCCTGTACGACCCCGACCGCGCGCAGGAAGTCCTCCAGCGGGGCCAGCCCAGCACGTGGGCCGACTTCACGTCCGCCCTCGCCGACGCTCTGGCCGGCCTGCCCGGCGGCGACGGCTTCGCGCTCCTCACCGAGAACGTGACCTCGCCGACCCTGGCCTCCCAGATCTCCGACTTCCTTGGCCAGTACCCGCAGGCGCGGTGGTTCCAGTACGACCCCGTCCATCCGGACAACGTGGTCGCGGGCGCCCGCCAGGCCTTCGGCCAGGACGCCACGCCCGTCTACGACTTCCGCGCCGCGGACGTCGTCGTCGCGCTCGACGCGGACTTCATGGACTCCGGCCCCGGCAGCCTCGCGCACGCCAGGGCGTTCGCCGACGCGCGCCGCCTGAGGCGCGCCACGGACACCATGAACCGCCTCTACGCGTTCGAGACGAGCCCTACGCACGCGGCGTCGCTCGCCGACCACCGCGTGGCGCTCAAGCCGAGCGACGTGGCCGCGCTCGCCGCCGCGTTGGCCGCATCCGTGGGCGCCTCGGCCCCCGCGGCCCAGCGCCCAGCAGCCGTTAGCCAGGCGCTCTTCGACGCGCTCGTCGAGGACCTGGAGGCGAACCGCGGCAAGTCGCTCGTCGTGGTCGGCCAGGACCAACCGCCCGTCGTGCACGCCATCGGCCACGCGCTCAACGCCGCGCTCGGCAACGTCGGCACGACGGTGAGCTACCTGCAGCCGGCCGCCGCCAGGCCGGCCGTGCACCGCGAGGAGCTCGCCGAGCTCGTCGGCCTGATGAACGGCGGCTCCGTCGAGGCGCTCGTCATCATCGACGCCAACCCCGTCTACACCGCCCCGGCGAGCCTCGACTTCGCCGGCGCCCTCGCCAAGGTCCCGTTCTCGGCCAGGCTGGGCCTGTACGACGACGAGACCGCCGCGGCGGTCACGTGGAGCCTGCCGGAGTCGCACTTCCTCGAGGCGTGGGGCGACGCGCGCGCCTTCGACGGTACCGTGACGATCAGGCAGCCGCTCATCCTCCCCTTCTACGCGGGTAAGAGCGACGTCGAGCTCCTAGGCGCCCTCCTCGGCAACCCGAGCACCGCCGGTTACGACGTGGTGCGCAACTACTGGCGCGCCAACGTCACGGGCTCCTTCGACGACTTCTGGCGCGAGAGCGTCTACCGCGGCACGGTGGCGGGCAGCCGCTCGCAGCCGGCCACGGTCTCCGCCGCCCCCGTCACCGGGGCGCTCCCGACCGCGGCGAGCATCGAGCTCAAGCTCGTGCTCGACGACTCGCTGCAGGACGGCCGCTTCGCCAACAACGGCTGGCTCCAGGAGCTGCCGAAGGCCTTCAGCAACCTCACGTGGGACAACGCGGCGCTCATGGCGCCCGCCACCGCGGAAGCTCTGGGGGTCCAGACGGGCGATGTCGTCAAGCTGACGAGCGGCGGCAAGGACCTGAGCGCCCCTGTCTGGGTGCAACCCGGCCACGCCGCCGGCGCGATCACCCTGGCGCTCGGCTACGGCCGCTCCCGCGCCGGCAAGGTCGGCACGGGCGTGGGCGTCAACGCCTACCAGCTCCTCGACCACACGGCGGCCGGCGCCCAGCCGGTCACGGTCGCGAAGACGAACGACTCGCACTCGCTCGTCAGCACTCAGACGCACCACAGCCTGGAAGGCACGGGCGAGGCGCGCCACATCGTGCGCTCCGGCACACTCGCGGAGTTCCGCGCGGCGCCCGAGCACCCGCACTTCGTGCACCCGGTGGCCCACCACGAAGCCGACCTCTACCCGGACTTCGAGTACAAGGGCTACAAGTGGGGCATGGTCATCGACCAGACGGTGTGCACGGGCTGCAACGCCTGCGTGGTCGCCTGCCAGTCGGAGAACAACATCCCCATCGTCGGCAAGGCGCAGGTCGCGCGCGGCCGCGAGATGCACTGGATCCGCGTGGACAACTACTACTCGGGCAGCCTCGACGACCCGCAGTTCTTCCACCAGCCCATGCCCTGCCAGCAGTGCGAGAAGGCCCCGTGCGAGCCCGTCTGCCCCGTCGGCGCGACGGTCCACGACTCGGAGGGCCTGAACGTGATGGTCTACAACCGCTGCGTCGGCACGCGCTACTGCTCGAACAACTGCCCCTACAAGGTGCGCCGCTTCAACTGGCTGCAGTACGCCGAGCTCGCCACGGACGCCACCCCCCTGTCGCTCGCCAACAACCCCGACGTCACCGTCAGGTCGCGCGGCGTCATGGAGAAATGCACGTACTGCACCCAGCGCATCGCGACGGCCCGCATAGACGCCTCCGTCGAGGACCGCAAGATCCGCGACGGCGAGGTGGTCACGGCCTGCCAGTCGGCCTGCCCCACCCAAGCCATCGTCTTCGGCGACCTCAACGACCCGACCTCGCAGGTCGCGGCGGTGAAGGCCTCGCCGCTCAACTACTGGATGCTCGAGGAGTTGCAGACCTTCCCGCGCACCACCTACCTCGCCAAGGTCAAGAACCCCAACCCCGCGCTCGGTAGCGCGGAAGGGAGCCACTGATGGCGGTCGCTGCCGGCAAGCGCAAGACCCCCTTCAAGGAGACGAACCGCGTCATCAGGCCCGGCGAGACCTACGGCGGCATCGACGACGCCGTGCTCACGCCCGTCCTGGCGCCTCTAGGCAAGACGCCGCTGTGGTGGTGGATCGGTTTCGTCATCTCGGCAAGCGTGCTCCTCGTGTACCTGGTGTCCGTGGTCAAGCTGATCACGACGGGCATCGGCATCTTCGGCAACAACATCCCCGTCGCCTGGGGGATGCCCATCATCAACTTCGTGTGGTGGATCGGCATCGGTCACGCCGGAACGCTCATCTCCGCCGCGCTGCTCCTCTTCAGGCAGCCGTGGCGCACCACCGTCAACCGCTTCGCCGAGGCGATGACCATCTTCGCCGTGGTCTGCGCCGGCCTCTACCCCATCCTCCACCTCGGCCGTCCGTGGGTCTTCTACTGGCTCGTCCCGTACCCCAACACCTTCGGGCTCTGGCCGCAGTTCCGTAGCCCGCTCGACTGGGACTTCTTCGCGATCGGCACCTACTTCACGATCTCGCTCGTGTTCTGGTTCATCGGCCTCATCCCCGACCTCGCGACGCTGCGCGACCGCTCCAAGACGCAGTTCCAACAGCTCCTGTACGGCGTACTCGCGCTGGGCTGGAACGGCTCGACCAAGGCGTGGCAGCGCTACCAGCGGGCGTACCTGCTCCTGGCGGCCGTCAGCTTCCCGCTGGTGCTCAGCGTGCACAGCACGATCGCCATGGACTTCGCCGCGGCGCAGCTGCCGGGCTGGAACAACACGATCATGCCGCCCTACTTCGTGGCCGGCGCCGTGTTCGCCGGCTTCGCGATGGTGCTCATCCTCGCGGTGCCCCTACGCAAGGCGTTCCACCTCGAGCACCTCGTCACGTTGCGGCACCTGGACAACGCCTCGAAGCTCATGCTCGCCACGGGCATGATCGTCGTGTACGGCTACTTCATCGAGATCTTCACCGCCTGGTACTCGGGTGTCGAGTTCGAGCGCTACATGATCTGGAACCGCATGTTCGGGGACCACGCCGTCTTCTTCTGGGCGCTGATCTTCTGCAACTTCGTGGCCATCCAGCCGCTCTGGTTCCGCAAGGTCAGGCAGAGCCCGTGGGCCCTGTTCTTCATCGCCATCATCGTCAGCGTCGGCATGTGGCTCGAGCGTTTCGTGATCTTCGTCGTCTCGCTCACGAAGGACTTCCTCATCTCCTCCTGGGCCGACTACGTCTCGACCTTCTGGGACTGGTCCTTGTTCATCGGCAGCCTCGGCCTCTTCTCCACCCTCTTCTTCCTCTTCATCCGCCTGCTGCCGTCGATCGCCACGGCCGAGACGAAGGAGACGGCCTACCACGACCACCATCACGGCAGCGACGCCTTCGAGCGCGCCCGCATGGAGTACTTCCACGCTGAGGAGCCGGCATGAGCAGCGCCACCCTCGCCCACACCGCCTCGACGTCGGACCTCTACGGGCTCGTGGCCCAGTTCGACAGCGTCGAGGCCATCAGGGAGGCCTCGACGCGTGTCCGCGACGCCGGTTACACGAGGATCGACGCCTACACGCCCTTCCCGGTCGAGGGGCTCGACTTCGACCTCGGCATGAAGCCGACCCGGCTGGGCTGGGTGGTGCTCATCATGGGCATCACGGGCGGGCTCGGCGGGTTCTTCATGCAGTGGTACGCGAACACGACCCACTACCCGCTCGTCTCGGGCGGCAAGCCCCTCAACAGCTGGCCGAACTGGATCGTCATCATGTACGAGTGCACGATCCTCTTCGCGGGCCTCACGGCCGCCATCACCATGCTCGTGCGCAACGGGCTGCCCCGGCCGTACCACCCGATATTCAACACCCCGGGGTTCGACAACGCCATGCGCGACCGCTTCTTCCTCTGCATCGAGGCGCGCGACCCCAAGTTCGACCTGGGCTCCACCCGCGCGTTCCTCGAGGGGCTCTCTCCTCTCGTCATCTCGGAGGTGGAGAAGTGACGCAGGCACTCGCACCGGCCGCGCCACGAGCCCGCTCCCGGGCCGAGCGCGTGAGGCGCGGTCTCTTGGCCGCCTGCCTCCTCGGCACGCTGCTCCTCACGGGCTGCGGGCGCAACATGTACGACCAGCCCAAGGCGAAGGCCTTCGAGTCCTCCCCGTTCTTCGCGGACGGCTCGGCCATGCGCCCGCTGCCAACGGGCACCGTCTCGCGCGAGTTCGGCGCTCTCGACCCCGCCTACCTGACGGGCATGGGGCCGACGGGGTTCCTCTCCGAGCTGCCCGTCGAGCTGACCGCCGACCTCCTCCAGCGCGGCCAGGAGCGGTTCAACATCTACTGCTCGCCGTGCCACAACTTCAACGCCGACGGCCTCGGGGCGACGGTCCTAAAGGGCTTCCCCCAGCCGGCCAACTTCACGACGACCCAGCGCTTGCTCGACGCCCCCGTCGGCTACTTCTACAACGCCATGACGAACGGCTTCGGGCGCATGTACAGCTACGCCTCGCGCATCCCGGTGGCGGACCGCTGGGCCATCGCCGCGTACGTCAAGGCGCTGCAGCTCAGCCAGAACGCGAGCCTGGCCGACGTCCCGACCGACGCGACGCTCGCGCCAAGCGCACCGGAGGCCAACCGATGAGCTCGCTCAAGCTCCCACCCATCAACACGGGCAAGGCCCAGATCGGCGGCTTGGTGGTCGGGGCGGTGGCGCTGCTCGTCGCCGTCATCCTCGGCTTCGCGGGCCACGCGGAGGGCTTCTTCCAGTCCTACCTGTTCACCTACCTCTTCTGGCTCGGCATCTCGCTCGGCTCGCTCATGCTCCTGTTCGTCGTGCACCTGGCGGGCGGGTCGTGGGGCGCCCTCATCAGCCGGCCGCTCGAGGCGGCCGCCGGCGCCGTGCCGCTCTTCGCCCTGCTCTTCCTGCCGATCCTCTTCGGCATGCGGGACCTCTACCCGTGGACGGACGCCGCCTACGTCGCAGCCGAGCCGACGGTCGCGGCCAAGACGGCCTACCTCAACACCACGTTCTTCATCGTCCGCGCCGTGGTCATCTTCGCCGTGTTCACGCTCGGCGCCTTCCTGTACCGCCGCCTCGGTAAGCGCCAGGACGACGACTCCGCTACGTCGGCCCGCACGGGCTACCGCATGAAGAACCTGAGCGGTCTATGGGTGGTCGTCTACATCCTGACGATGACCTTCGCCGCCTTCGACTGGGCGATGTCCGTGACCCCGACCTGGTTCTCCGGCATCTACCCCGGCATCATCATGGCCAGCCAGGTCATCTCCGCGCTCGCCGTGGTCATCCTCGTGATGGTCAACCTGGCGCGCGTCAACCCGACGATCGACAAGCTCCTCACCCCGAAGCGTCTGCAGGACCTCGGCAACCTCCTCATGGCCGTCACGATGTTCTGGGCGTACACGCAGATCTCGCAGCTGATCATCCAGTGGTCGAACAACGTCGTCGAGACGGCGACGTGGTACACGCTCCGCCTGGGCCCCGAGTGGGTGGGCCTGAGCGCGTTCCTCCTGTTCTTCGGCTTCTTCGCCCCGTTCATGATCCTCTTCTCGCGCTGGGTGAAGCGCACGCGGCGGGCGCTCTCCATCGTCGCCGTATGGGCGCTCGTCGTGCAGTTCCTCAACTACTACTGGTTCCTCGTCCCCGCGTTCGGTCGGGCGGGCTTCCAAGTCAGGCTGCTCGACGTGCTCCTGCTCGTGGGCCTCGGCGGCATCTGGGTAGCCGTCTACGCGCGCGCGCTGGCCGCACGCAACGTGGTGCCCGCCAACGACCCGCGGCTCCTGAAGGTGGTCGAACACCATGCCTGACAACAGCCGCGGCTACTTGTTCAGCGAGAAGCAGGTCCGCTCCGCCGTCGCCCTCGGGTCGGCCGGCATGGGCGTCATCCTGCTCGCGCTGCTCTTCCTCGCCACCTCCCGACCGCAGGGAAAGTACCAGATCCTCGACGGCTCCGCGCATCAGGCCGACCTCCAGGCGGCCGTCGCGAGCATCACCGGCTACGAGGACTTGGGCGGCGGCAGGGCCCGCATCGACATCAACCGCGCCATGGAGCTCGTCGCCGAGCGCGGCGTGGTCAACCCGGGCTTCTACTCCGCCGCCCCGATGGTCGCACCGGCAGCGCCGGCAGCCGCGGCGCCCCCCACCCCCGCCACGCCGGATGCCTCCGGGGAGGCCGGCGGCGGTGCGGCGGTGCAAACGAGCGCTCCGGCCCTGCCCGACGGTGAGCCCCTGTACATGAGCACGTGCTCGGCCTGCCATCAGGCTACGGGCATGGGCATCCCCATGGCCTTCCCGCCCCTCGCCGGGCACGCCCCCGAGCTGTACGCCGCGGACCGCGACTACCCGGTCGAGGCCATCGCCTTCGGCCTCCAAGGCAGCATCAGCGTCCACAACACGACCTACAACGGCGTCATGCCGTCGCACTTGCACCTGCAGGACGCCGATATCGCCGCCATCCTCAACTACGTCATGACGGCCTGGGGCAACGAGGCCGACCTGCCGGCCGGCTTCGAGCCGTACACGGCCGCCGACGTCGAGGCGGTGCGGGGCATGATGCTCATGGCGACGGAGGTCCACGCCAACCGCGTGGCTGCCGGCCTGGACTGACCCCGCAGTCGATAGCGCCTACAGGAAGGGCCCGCGCGGATCGCCGCGCGGGCCCTCTCTTGGTAGCGCCCGGCCGTGCGCGCAAGCTCAGACGTCCAGGTGCGCGAGGTGGGCGTTCGTCTCGATGAACTCGCGGCGCGGCGGCACCTCGGTGCCCATGAGGATCTCGAAGGTCTCGCTCGCCTCAAGGACGTCGTCGATGGTGACGCGCTTGAGGATGCGCGTCTCCGGGTTCATGGTCGTCTCCCAGAGCTGCTCGGCGTTCATCTCGCCCAGACCCTTGAAGCGCTGGACCTCGAGCTTCTTGTCGCGGTTCTGCCGCTGGACCTGTGCGAGGGCCGCCTCGTCGTAGACGTACTGCATCTCCTTCTGCCGCCCGATGCGGAGGCCGTAGAGGGGCGGCTGCGCGATGTAGAGGTAGCCGGCATCGATGATGGGGCGCATGTAGCGGTAGAAGAACGTTAGGAGCAGCGTACGGATGTGCGAACCGTCCACGTCGGCGTCCGTCATGATGATGATCCGGTGGTAGCGGACGTCTTCGATGCTGAAGTGGGCGTCGTCACCCGTGCCCTCGATGCCGGCGCCGATGGCGGCGATCATCGCGCGGATCTCGGCGTTCTTCAGGATCTTGCCGAGGTTGGCCTTCTCGACGTTCAGGATCTTGCCGCGTAGTGGGAGGATGGCCTGGAAGCGGCGCTCCCTGCCCTGCTTGGCCGTGCCGCCGGCCGAGTCGCCCTCGACGATGTAGACCTCGCTGACGGACGGGTCCTGGGACTGGCAGTCGGCCAGCTTGCCCGGTAGGTCGTCGTTCTCGAGGGGGTTGGCGCGCCGCACGAGGTCGCGCGCCTTGCGGGCGGCCTCGCGGGCCCTCGCGGCCTGGGCCGCCTTGTCGATGATGGCCCTGCCGACCTTGGGGTTCTCCTCGAGGGCCTCCGTGAGCTTCTCGTAGACGACGCTGTTGACGGCCGTCTGCGCCTCGGCGTTGAGGAGCTTGACCTTGGCCTGCGACTCGAACTGCGGGTCGGGCAGCTTGACGGAGATCACGCAGGCGATGCCCTCGAGGAAGTCGTCGCCGGTGGGCGCCGCCTCCCCCTTCTTCAGCATGTTCTTCGCCTTGGCGTAGTTGTTCAGCGCGCGCGTGTAGGCGCTCTTGAAGCCCGTCAGGTGCGTGCCGCCGTCGCGGTTGGTGATCATGTTCGCGTAGGTGAGGACGGTCTGGCCGTAGCCGGCGGTATGGATGAGGCCGACGTCGACCTCGACGTCGTGAGCGCCCCCGTCAGTCGGGACCGTCGCCGTGCCCTTGATGGCGATGGCCTTGTCGTAGAGGGCCGTGCCTTCGCGTGCCAGGAACGTGGCGTAGGCGGCTACCCCGCCGACCTCGTGGAACGTCTCCGTGCGCGGGGCGGCGCCGCGGTTGTCGGTCAGCACGATGCGCACGCCACCCGTGAGGTAGGAGAGCTCGCGGAGGCGGCGGCGGACGCGGCTGTAGTCGAACCCTTCGATCTCCTTGAAGACGGAGTGGTCGGGATGGAACGTCACGGTGCTGCCGGAGACCCCCGCCGGGGCGGTGCCGATGACGTGCAGCGGCTCGGAGACCGCGCCGTTCTCGAAGCCGATGCGGTAGAGCTTGCCGTCGCGCCGCACCTCCGCGACGAACCAGTTGGAGAGGGCGTTGACGACCGAGCTACCGACCCCGTGGAGGCCGCCGGACACCTTGTAAGCGCCGGCGTCGAACTTGCCGCCCGCGTGGAGCTCGGTGAAGATGACCTCGATGGCCGGGCGCCCCTCGCGCTTCATCACGTCGACCGGTAGGCCGCGGCCGTTGTCCGTCACGGTTGCCGAGCCGTCGGCGTTCAGCGTCACCTCGACCGTGTCGGCGTAACCGGCCAGGAACTCGTCGATGGCGTTGTCGATGATCTCGGTTAGGAGCTGGTGGTAGCCGTCCACCCCCGTGCCGCCCTGCACGTACATGGCCGGGCGCTTACGTACCCCCTCGAGACCGCGTAGGACCTTGATGCTGTCGGCAGTGTAGTCGTTACCGCTGCCGTTGCCGTTCTCGTGACCGTTCAACTAGACCTCCGTGGCCCACTAACGGCCCCATTCTACCCGCAAACATGTGGGTGGGTCAAACGTTATGCGTCGTCCTGGACAGGATTTCTGCCTAGTCCATCCAGGGTGTTCGCCGTGTAGCGCGGACGACCGCGGGTCACCGCCGGCCGTCAGCCACGCACCTGCCCGTCGCCGTCGACCAGGTACTTGTAGGTGACGATCTGCTCGAGCCCGAGGGGCCCGCGCGCGTGCAGCTTCTGCGTGCTTATGCCGATCTCGGCGCCGAAACCGAACTCGAAGCCGTCCGTGAAGCGCGTGGAAGCGTTCACCATGACGACGGCGGCGTCCACCTCGCGCCTGAAACGCTCGGCGGCGTCGGCGTCGCGCGTGGCGATCGCCTCGGTGTGCTGCGTACCGAAGCGGGCGATGTGCTCCAACGCCTCGTCCAGGTCCGCGACCACGCGCACCGCAAGCTCCAGGTCGAGGAACTCCTTACCCCATTCGGCGTCACCGGCAGCGTCCATGCCGGTAACGATGGCGCGCGCCCTGGGGCAGCCGTAGAGCCTGACGCCGGCCGCCCGGAGGTCGGCGGCGGCGCGCGGCAGGAACTCGTCGGCGACCCGCTCGTGCACCAGCAGCGTCTCGATCGCGTTGCATACGCCCGGCCGCTGCACCTTGGCGTTCATGACGAGGCGCCCCGCCATGGCGAGGTCCGCGGCCGCGTCGACGTAGAGGTGGCAGTTGCCCACCCCCGTCTCGATGACCGGCACGCTGGCGGTGTCGACCACGTGCCGGATCAGACCGGCGCCACCACGCGGGATGACGAGGTCGACGCGCCCCCGTGCGCGCAGGAGCTCCGTGACGAGCTCGCGGTCGGGCGAGTCGATCAGCTGCACGGCGTCCTCAGGCAGCCCGATGCGACCGAGAGCGGCGCGCATGCTTGCCACGAGCGCCCGGTTGCTGGCTAGAGCGTTGGAGGAGCCGCGCAGCACGGCGGCGCTCCCGGCCTTCAGGGCGAGGGCGGCGGCGTCCACCGTGACGTTGGGCCGCGACTCGTAGACCATCCCGATGACCCCGAACGGCACGCTCACCCGCCGCACGCTCAGCCCGTTGGGCAACGTCCACGCCGTCGGCGCCGCGCCGAGCGGGTCGGGCAGGTCCGCGACCTGCAGGACGGCCCGTGCGATGGCGGCAAGGCGCTCGGGCGAGAGGCGGAGGCGGTCGACGAGCGCGGCGCTCGTGCCCCGCGCCTGCTCGGCCGCCACATCCGCGGCGTTGGCCTCCAGGACCGTCGGCGCACCAATCGAGAGCCCCTCCGCGATGGCCGTCAGGGCGGCCGGGCGGTCCGCGGCGGCCAGGGCACGGGAGGCGACCCTGGCCTTGGCCAGGAGGGTATCGAGGTAACCCTTGGGGCGGTGAGCGGGCACCGGCGCTGAGCGAGTCGCGGGCATGGGCGAGTATAGCCAACGCGCCCGTGCCTTCCCCGCCCGACTTACACTTCGGCATGCTCGAGACGACTTCAGACAGGCCGCGCACGGCTCTCGTGACCGGCGCGGGCGGCGACCTCGCAGCGACCGTCGTCCCGCGGCTGGTGGCCGCGGGTTGGCGGGTCGTCGCCACGGTCAGGCCGGGGAGCGAGGAGCGGGCCACGGAACGGTTCGCGGGGCTGGGCGAGGCGGTCACCGTGGCGGGGGTCGACCTGGTTGAGCCGGCGGCGGTCGCCGAGGCCGTGGCGCGGCTGGATGGCGCTTACGGCGCGCCCGAGGCGCTCGTCCACCTGGCGGGCAGGTTCGAGCCCGGACCGGGGCCCGCCGACGGCGCCTTGGGCGCGTCCGCAGTCTTGGAGCGCGCCCTTGACGGCAACCTGCGTGGCGCTGTCAACGCCTGTGCAGCGGTGCTGCCCGGCATGCTCGCAGCCGGCCGGGGTGCGCTCGTCGCCGTCGGGGCGGCGGCCGGGGCCTCCCCGGCGCCGGGCTCGGTGGCCTACGCGGCCGCCAAGGGGGCCCTCGCCGCCTACTTCCGCTCGCTGGCGGCCCAGGTGGCGAAGCGCGGCGTCAACGTCGCGCTGCTCGTGCCCAAGGGGGCGTTCGATACGCCGGGCAACCGGCGCGCCATGCCGGGCGCCGACCCGACCGCCTGGATCGCGCCCGACGCCCTGACCGACGCCGTGCTCTTCCTCCTGGACCGCCCGCCCCGCGGCCTGGTGCACGAGCTGCCGCTCAGCGTGGGCTGAGCGCCCACCACGCAGCGAGCCACGGCGAGTGACCGCCCGCGTCCGCAGGCGGAGGCCTTCCGGGCCTAGGCGGTGTAGGTGAAGGCGCCGCCCTTAATGGTAGCGAGCACCTCGAGGCCGTCGAGCGACACGAGCGGGTCGTGCGAGAGCGCGACGATGTCGGCGTCGAAGCCGGGCCTGAGCATCCCCGAGCGGTGCTCGGCCTGGATGGCGTAGGCCGCGCCCGTCGTGTAGGCCGCCAGGGCGGCGTCGGGCGACAGCGCCTCGGCCGGGTTCAGGCGTTCGCCCGTCGCGTCCGCCCTGCGGCAGGCCGCGCGTAGCCCGACGAACACGTCGGGGCTGGCCACCGGCGTGTCCGAGCCGAAGGCGAGCGGCGCGCCAGCCGCCGCGAGCGAGCGCATCGCGTACGCCCTGGTCGACCTGTCGGGCAGCAACGCGGCGATCGACGGCAGGTCGAACGTCAGATGGATGGGCTGCATGGAGGCGACGACCCCGAGCCGCCCGGCCCGCTTGACGTCGTCCGGGTGCATGTGCTGCGCGTGCTCGAGCCGTGGCCGCAGCCCGAGGGCGCGCCACTGCTCGGCCGTGGCCTCGAAAGCATCGAGGGTGGCACGGGTGGCGGCATCGCCGATGGCGTGCACGACGGGCACCAGGCCGGCGGCGAGCGCGAGCGGCATGCGGCGCAGCAGCACGTCGGGGCCGTCCATCACCATGCCGACCTCGCTCGTGCCGGCGTACGGCTCGAGCATCCATGCCGTGCGGCTGCCGAGCGCGCCGTCGGCGAAGAACTTGGCGCCGCCGACCCGGAAGTTGTCGCCCCCCTGGTTGGTGGCAAGGCCGATGGCCGCCGCCGCCTCGATCTGTTGGTGCGGGATGCACGCCCAGACGCGCAGCTCGTACGCGTCGTCGCTGGCCGTCAGGGCGAGCTCGCGCCACAGGTCGGGGCCTTCGGCGGCCATGTGGTGCACGGTCGCGATGCCGAGGGAGGCCAGGTGCTTCCCCGCCCTGGCCAGCGCGGCGCGGAGGTCCTGGCGGGTCGGCCGCGAGGCGACGTCGGAGACGGGGTCGACCGCCTCCTCCAGGAGCAGACCCGTCGGCTCGCCGCGCTCGTCGAGTACGATCCTGCCGCCCGGTCCGAGGTCGGTCGCCACCGTGAGGCCGGCGGCCGCGAGCGCCGCGCGGCTCGCCCAGGCCGAGTGATGGTCCTGGCTATGCATCAGTACCTTGCGGCCGAGCGCGGCGGCCTCGAGCGCGTCCGACTCTTCCCTGGCGACGGTCGCGAGGTTCCAGCGTTGCAGCGCGAAGCCGGTGGCGATGACCCAGCCGCCCGGCGCGCTCCGGGCCGCGCGCTCACGGATGAGCGCACAGCCGGCGCTCAAGCTCGTCACGGACGAGAGGTCGAGGTAGTCGAGCTCGATGCCGTGGCGCGTCAGGTGGACGTGCGCGTCGTGGAAGGCAGGCATCAGGCATGCCGAGCCGAAGTCGATGACCCGCGTGTCCGGCCCGGCCACCGCGTGGAGGTCGCTCGCGTCGCCCACCGCGAGGACCTTGCCGCCTGCGAGGGCGAGCCCGGCCGCCCGCGGGCGGTGCCGGTCCATGGTCAGGACGGAGCCGTAGAGGATAGTGTCGGCGACGGGCATTCAACGACCTCCGTAGCGCGGGGCGCGCTTCTCGGCGAAAGCTCGGATCCCCTCGCGCGCGTCGTCCGAGGCGCCGGCGCGCGCTTGCGCCTCCGCCTCGAAGGCGAGCTGTTCGCTCAACGTGTTGTCGAGCGCCGCGCGCACCTCGGCCTTGACGAGGGCGTAGGCGAGGGTCGGCCCGCCGGCCAGCGCCCGCGCGATCCCCATGACCTCCTCCGCGAAGTCCGGGCCGTCAAGGACGCGCTCGACCAGCCCGATGCGCAGCGCCTCGGCGGCGTCCACCCTGCGGTTGCCGAAGGCCAGCTCGAGGGTCCTGCCCGGACCGATGAGCCGCGAGAGGAAGTAGCTGGAGCCGGCGTCGAGCGCCAGGCCGATCCCGGTGAAGCCGAGCGCGAACGTGGCCGAGTTGGCCGCGATGCGCACGTCGCACGCCGCCGCGAGGCTGAGCCCGGCACCGGCGGCGACCCCGTTCACCCCCGCGACGACGGGCTTCTCGAGGGCCGCGACGGCCCTGACCACCGGGTGGTAGTACTCCTCGAGGACCATGCCGATGTCGGCGTCCATCGCCGTGGAGCCCAGGTCGGCTCCGGCGCAGAACGCCCGTCCCGTCCCCGTGAGGAGCACGGCACGCACGCGCGGTTCGGCGGCGGGGCCCGTGAGGGCATCGGCAAGCTCCGCGAGCAACTCGAGGTCGAGCGCGTTGAGGACTTCCGGGCGGTCGAGCGCGACCCGCAGGGCGCCGTCGCGCTCCGTGAGCGTCAGATGTCGGTACGTCATGGGGTGCTTGAGGCCTCCGGGGGTCAGGATACCAGCGCGCGGGCTCCGCCCTAGAGCGGCACGGCCCCGCTGGCCAAGGCGATGATGAGGTCGAAGTCGTCGGGGCACTCCGGGTCGTCAAGGGCCGCGCGGTTGCGCGAGGTGGCGCCGCACGCGCGGCAGCGGTGGACGATCACCCAGCCCTTCTTCTGGCTGTGCTCGACCGCGACGGGTTCGAGGACCCCACGACAGGGGTTGGCCCTGTCGCCAGGGTCGATGTCGACGTGCAAGGAGTGTAGGCAGTACGGGCAGTGGTTGCGGTAACCGCCCGCCGCCAAGGGGGGCACGCTGGCGCCGCACTCCAGGCATACGAACGGTTGGTTGGCTCCCGCGCCCGTGAAGCGCTTCATGCGCGCAGCATAGCCTCGCTCAGCGCGGTGGGGCGGCGGCTAAGATTGCCGGATGGAGCTTGCCGTGACCAGCTCAGCGCGGCGCCCCCCGGCGCCCGCCGGGGCCTAGGTGGAGCTGCTGCGAGCGGAAGGCGTCGCCTACGATCTGGGCGGCGCCGAGTTGCTCACGGGCATCGGCCTGCGCCTCGATGCGGGCGACCGGGTCGGGCTCGTCGGCCCCAACGGGAGCGGCAAGAGCACCCTGCTCGGCCTCCTCGCAGGCGCGTTGCAGCCCACGACCGGCCGCGTGAGGCGCGCGCCAGGCACCGAGATCGCCTACCTGCCGCAGGCCATGGCGACGGCGCCCGACGCGACGATCGGGGCCGTCGCGGCGGCGGCCGTCCGACGCGTGAAGGAGCTGGAAGCGCTGCTGCGCGCCGAGGAGGCGAGCCTCGCGACCGAGGTGGGCGCGCGCGCCGAGCCGCACGCCGACCCCTTCGCCCGGCACCGGGCGCTGCTCGGCGAGTTCGAGCGGCGGGGCGGTTACGCCGCGCAAGCGCGGGCGCGCGAGCTCTTCGCCGCCCTGGGTTTCCCGCCGCCGACGTGGGACCGCGCGGTCGCAGAGCTCTCGTCCGGCGAACGCCGCAGGCTCGCCCTGGCGGCCGCGCTCGCCGTGGCCGCCGACACGCTGCTGCTCGACGAGCCGACGAACCACCTCGACCTAGCCGCGCGGGAGTGGCTGACGCGCCGCCTGGCCGCCTACGACGGCGCCGTCGTCGTGATCAGCCACGACCGGGCGCTCCTCGACGACGCGACCAACCGCACGGCGTTCCTGGTGCCGGCAGGCGGCGCGACCACGCTGCGGCTGGAGAAGGGCGCGTACTCGACGGCCCGCAAGCGCCTCGACGCGGCCGAGCGCGCGGGCGCCAAGCGCAGGCGCGAACTGGAGAAGGAGGCCGAGCGGCTGGAGACGATGGCGGCAGAGCTCGCCACGTTCGGCCGCAAGGCGGCGGCGCGCAGGCGGGCGGCGCAGCGGGAGGGCGCGTCGCTACGTGGGCGCGCCGCCGCGCAGACCGAGGCCAGCCGGGAGGACGCGCGCTTCGTGACCGCTCGAGGCAACGAGGGGCGGGGAGGCTGGACGAGCCCGGTAGCTGCACGGGGCGGCCGCCCCCGCGGCGCCGGGAACGCCGCGCTGCTGACGGCGCGCCAACTGAGCGTGCCCGGGCTGCTCGAGGACACCACCCTCGAGGTGCGGCGGGGCCAACGCGTGGCGGTCCTCGGACCGAACGGGAGCGGGAAGACCACGCTCCTGCGCTGCCTGGCGGGCGACCTCTCGCACGCCGGCCCCGCCGCCGAGCTCGAGTACCTCCCCGGCCTGCGACTGCGGCTCGTCGACCAGGAGGCGCGCGGTCTGGCGGAAGGGGAGGACGTCCTCGGCCAGGTCGCGGCGGCGGTCGGCGCCGCGCGCGCCGCGCGGCTGCTCGCCGGCGTCGGCGTCACGGCGAGCGTATGGCGCCACGCCCCGGAGCGGCTCTCGGGCGGGGAGCGCGCCCGAGCCGGGCTCGCCCTCGCGCTCGCGCACGGCACGGACCTGTGGCTGCTCGACGAGCCGAGCAACGACCTCGACCTGCAAGCCGTAGAGGCGCTCGAGGCGCAGCTGAGCGAGGCGCTCGAAACCGGCGGGTCGGCCCTGATCCTCGTGACCCACGATCGCCGGCTCGCCGAACGCCTCACGGACGAGGCCTGGGCGCTCGAGGGCGGCCGCGTCGTGCGCTACCGCGACGTGCGCGCGTACCTGCGCGGCGAGCCGGCGCCGGCGGTCGCCGGCGAGGAGCCGCCCGAGGAGCCGCCCAAGGCCGGGGCGGTCGCGTCCGCCCCGGCAGCGACCGGCGGCGCGACGAGCTCCGCACGCAGCGAGAACGACGACCTGGCCCCCCTCGAGGAGGAGCGCGCCGCTCTGCTCGCACGCCTCGCCGACCCCGTCGACCTCACGGAGCGGGAAGCCGAGCGCGTCAGGCGCAGGCTGCGGCACCTCGAGGAGGAGCTGGTGGCCCGCTACGAGGCCGCGTCGCCGCGGCCCGCACCACGCCACCGCGTTCGTGAGGGCGGGCTGAGCGTGTTCGGGGACGTGGTCGACGGCAAGCTCGCGCTCGTACTCATGGAGGAGCGCCCGACGGGAGGCGGGGCGGGTTCGACGATCGGCGACGAGGCTGCCGGGGCGGCGCTGGCCGCGTGGCCGCTCGCGCCTGCGGCCATGACCGCGCTCGGTGTCCTGGCCGGGATGGAGGCGCACGCGTCTGACGGGGTGGCGCACCTCAAGCTGATCGAGCGGGCCGGCACCTGCCTCGTGCCGCATGCGCGGAACGCCGTGGTGGACGCCGGCGCGCGTCTCGCCTTCACGCTCCTCGGCGTCTCGGCCGTCCAGACGCACTCCCGGCTCCCCCTCGCCTCGCGCTGGCTCCGGCCCGCCGGCGAGGGTTGGCATACCGCCCGGCTGGAGGCCTTCCTCCACGCCGAGGGGTGGCGCGAGGAGCACGGGAACGCGCGCCGAGGCAGCCGAGGCAACGGACACGACGAACACCGGACCGGACGCCGCGCCGGCCCTCGGCGCGGGCCGCGGGCCGGCCGTCGCGGAAGGCGGCCCGGCGGCGGGGGCGGGCGGTGACCCGGCGCCCGTTCGTCGCCGCGGCGGCTGTCGCGGCCGCCGGCCTAGTGCTCCAGTACGCCCCGTGGCCGCAACCGTGGCTCGACGCCGGCTTCATGGGCTGGTGGTTCCCGCGGCTAACGCGCGTCACGGCGCGGCTCGCCGCCGGCGTTGGTTGGAGCCTCTCCGCAGCGCTGCTGGCGGCCTGGCTCCTGGGGCTGGCGCTCTGCGCGCTCGCAGCGCTCGTCGGCCGCCGGCGGGTCGGTCTAGGGGGAGGTTCGCGCCGGCGGAGCGGCGTAGGGACGGGCGACGTCCGACGGGGCCGGCATGGCCCGTGGCGCCCCTTCCGGCTCGCGCTCGCGTGGCCTGCGGCGCTCCTCGTGACCGCGTTCCCGCTCACGTTCGGGCTCGCCTACCGCGTCAGCGACCTGAAGAGCGCCGTCGCCGAGCGCCAGGCCGGTCGGTCCGTCGACCCGTGGGTGGCGCACGCCGGCGGCGAGAGCCTCGCGTACCGCTTGGTCGCGGTCCTGACGGCCACGGCGCCGGGCGCCGCGGAAGACCACCCGGTGGCCGGCGCGGCGTCGGAGCCGGCGACGAGCGCCACCGCGAGCTCGGTGACGGGCTCGGCGGCCGACCTGCCGCCCGCGCTCGGGGCCGCCGCCGCCCGGTGCGTGGCGCGCACCGCCGGCGCGCTACGCCGCGAGTTCCTACCCGCGACGCTGGCGCCCGGCGCGCGCCGGGCGACCGCCGCAGCGGACGCGGGTTTGCCCGCGGTGCCGGACCGCTTCAAGACCTTGCCGGCGGGCACGCTCCTACGCGGCGGCTACGCGGGCATCGTCTCGCCCTGGCTGCTCGAGCCCCACGTGGACGCCGGCCTGCCGGCGGCCGCAGGCCTGGCCGTCGCGCTGCACGAGTTCGCACACACGGCGGGCTTCGCCCGGGAGGCGGAGGCGGAGGCCGTCGGACTGGTGGCCGGCCTGACGTGCGACGACCCGGACGTACGCTACGCGGCCGCGCTCAGCCTGGCCCGCTCGCTGCTCGCCGCCGCGAGCGCCGACGAGGAGCGGGAGTACCTTGCCGCCTGGCCGGAGCGCGCCCGGCAGGACGCGCGTGCGGCGGAAGCGGCGGCGCGGCGCTACCGCACCCCGGCGTTGCAGCGCGCCACCGACGCCGTCTACGCCACCTACCTGCGCAGCCAGGGCGGCTCCGAGGGTCTTGGCGAGTACGCAGGCGGCACGGCACTGGCGCTGGCGCTCATCGGTGGCGGCCTGGCCCCTCCCTGACCCGCGACCGCGTCCCCCGCGCCGCCGCGCTGCCCGCCCCAGCGCCGCTAACCGCCGACGGCGTTCGCGCCGAGGCTGCGGCGGATGAGGGCGTCGAGGTCGGGGTCGCGGCCCATGAAGTCGCGGAAGAGCTGGTCGGCATCGTCTGCGTCGCCCCGCTCCAAGACGGTCGCGGCGAACCGCCGGCCCGTCTCCCCGTTGAAGATCCCCTCGGCGGCGAAGCGGCTGAAGGCGTCGGCGTCGAGCACCTCGCTCCACTTGTACGAGTAGTAGCCGGCCGCGTAACCGCCGGCGAAGATGTGCGTGAAGCGCGCCAGGCGCCCGCCGCGAGCGAAGTCGGGCCGCATGTGGAAGGCCCGCATCACCTTCTCGCCGAAATCGGGCGCCTCCTCGACGCCGGTCGGGTCGTAGTCGCGGTGCAGCGCCAGGTCGACGGTGCCGTACTCGAGCTGGCGCATCTGGGCGACGGCCCCCATGAAGTTGCGGCTCCGCGCCAACCGGTCGAACAGCTCTGCATGCAGCGGCGCTCCCGTCTCGAAGTGGCCGGCGAAGAGGTCGACGGCGGCCCTCTCCCACGTCCAGTTCTCCATGATCTGGCTCGGCAGCTCGATGAAGTCCCACGGCACTCCGGCGCTGGCCCTGGCCCTGACCTCCACGCGGCACATAACGTGGTGGAGTAGGTGGCCGAACTCGTGGAAGACGGTCTCGACCTCGGCGTGGGTGAGGAGCGCCGGCTTGTCATCCTCTGCGGGCGTGAAGTTCGCGGCCACGATCCCGACGTGCGGCTCGAAGCCGTTCGCCGTCGGTCCGCCCGTCTTCAGGCCGTTCATCCATGCGCCGTCGCGCTTCGACTCGCGCGGGAACCAGTCGGCGTAGAACGAGCCGAGGAACGTGCCGTCCTCGTGGTGGAGGTGGTAAACGTCGACCGCCGGGTGCCAGGTCGGCACGCCGGCCACCGGCGACACCTTCACGCCGAAGAGCTTCTCCGTGAGGTCGAAGAGGCCGGCCAGGACGCGCGGCAACGAGAAGTACGGCCTGAGCGCCTCGTCGTCGACGTCGAAACGCGCCAGCCGCAGTTTCTCGGACGCGTAGGCCAGGTCCCACGGCTCGAGGTGGGGGATGCCGAGCTCGCTCGCCGCGAAGCCCTCCAGCTCCGCCATCTCGGCCTCGAAGTACGGCCGCGTCCTGGCGACGAGCTCCTCCTCGAACTGGGCGGCCCGCAGGCCGCTCTTGATCATGCGGTCCTCGGTCTGGAGGTCGGCGTAGTCGGCGTAGCCGAGCAGCACGGCGAGCTCGCGGCGCTTGGCGAGGATCTCGCGCATGACGCCGCGGTTGTCGTACGGCTCCGCGGTGCCGACGGAGTTGTAGGCCTCGTACATCCGCTGGCGCAGCTCCCGGTCGTCCACGTACTTGATGAACGACGTGTAGGACGGCGCCTGGAGGGTGAAGCGGTAGCCGCTCCGGCCGCGCGCCTCCGCGTCGGCCCGCGCCCTGCGCCTGGGACCTTCCGGGAGGCCGGCGATCTCGCGCTCGTCGGCCACGACCAACTCGAAGGCGTTGGTGGCGTCGAGCACGTTCTCTGCGAACTTCGTCGTGAGCTGCGACAGCTCGACGCGCAAGGCCTCGGCGCGCTTGCGCTCGGCCTCGGGCAGGCTCGCGCCGGACTGCTTGAACTCCGCCAGGACCTTCTGGAGGTTCCTGCGCCGCACTCCGTCGAGCTGCCGGGCCTCGGGCGTGTCCGCGTAGCGCGCCACGGCCTGCCAGAGCTCGGGGTCGGTGCCGAGGCGCGCGAGGAAGCCGCTGACCTCGGGAAGCACCTCGTTGAACGCCTGGCGCAGTTCCGGCGTCGTGGCCACGCCGATGAGGTGGCGCGCGAGCACGTACGGCCTGACGACGCCCTCGACGATGTCGTCGAGGGCCTGGACCGTGTTCGCGTACGTCGGCTCGGCCGTGCTCGCGCGCAGCCGAGCGAGGCCGGCCTCGGCCTCGGCCAGCGCCGCGCGGAGGCCGGGCCCGACGTGCTCCGGCTGGATGTCCGGGAAGGGGATCTCGAAAGCGTTCGAGAGAAGAGGGTTGTCCGTCATCTGCGGCTCCTATGGGACGGCGCCGCGGCCCAAAGCCCCCACGCCGAAGGATCGAAAGCGACAGATTGTAACCGGCGCCCGGGTTACACGCGGTAACAGGCGGTGAGACGTACCTTCACGCCGTCGCGATCACGTACTCGGGCGGCACGGGCTGGCTGAAGAGGAAGCCCTGACCGTCGTCGCAGTGCAACGAGCGTAGGAGCGTGTTCTGCTCCTTCGTCTCGATCCCCTCCGCGGTCACCCGCAGGCGCAGGCTCTTGCCGAGGGCGATGATGGCGCGCAGCAGGTCCACGTCCTGGTTCGTCGTGCGCGAGTCGATCTTGGCGACGAACGAGCGGTCGATCTTGAGCCCGTCGAGCGGGAGCGAACGGAGCTGCGTCAGCGAGGAGTGGGCGACGCCGAAGTCGTCGAGCGCCACCTGCACGCCCATGGCGCGCACCTCCTCCAGCTTCGGGGAGCCCGTGGCCAGGGTGTCGTGGGCCGTCCGCTCGCTGATCTCCAGCTCGAGCAGGCCGGGGTGCAGGTCGTAGCGCGAGAGCACGGACTGGACGACGCCCGCGAGGTTGCAGTGCGCGAGGGCGGACGGGCTCACGTTGACGGCTACGCGCCGCGGCGTGCGTTGGCTCTGCCACCGTTTCGCCTGGCGGCAGGCGCGCTCGACCACCCACTCGAAGAGCCGCGGCCCCAACTGCGACTCCTCGACGAGCGGCACGAAATCCGCCGGCTTGAGCAGGCCGCGCACGGGGTGCACCCAGCGCACGAGC
This sequence comes from Trueperaceae bacterium, assembly GCA_023954415.1. Classification (NCBI taxonomy): domain Bacteria; kingdom Thermotogati; phylum Deinococcota; class Deinococci; order Trueperales; family Trueperaceae; species Trueperaceae bacterium. The sequence continues at coordinate 283,467 of JAMLIB010000001.1, read as the reverse complement.
GCCTCGACCGAGTTGATGCTGCCGTCGTCGAGCTGCACGCGCGGTTGGTAGTGCAAGACGAGCTGGTCCTCGGCGATGGCGCGCTTGAGCTCACGCTCGGTGGCGATGCGTGAGCGCATGGCGAGGTCGACCTCGTCGTCGTAGAAGCGGAAGCCGCCGCGGTTCGTCTCCTTGGCCCGCACGAGCGCGGCCGTGGCGCGCTCGAGCATGTGGCTGGCGGCGCGGGCGCCGTCGTGCAGGACGTCGACGCCGACGCTAGCCGCCAGTTGCAGCACGAGGCTCCCGTCGGCGTACGGCTCGCGCACGGCGGCCAGGACCTTCTCGAGCGCGGGCAGCACGGAGCGCTGCGTCGGCAGGTCGCCGAGCAGGAGGGCGAAGGAGTCGCCGCCCAGTCGGGCGAGCGTGTCGGTCCGCCGCAAGGTGCGCCTCAGGCGCCTGCTCACCTCCATGATGAGCCGGTCGCCATGCCGCTGGCTGAACGTCTGGTTCACGAAGCGGAAGTTGTCGAGGTCGAGGATGGCGAGGGCGATCCCGGTGCCGTTGCGGCGAGCGTGCAACTGCGCCTGCTGGACGCGGTCCTCGAGGAGGTGGGCGTTCGGCAGCCCGGTGAGCGGGTCGATGTGCGCGAGGCGCCACAGGTTGGCCGTCTCGCGCCGCGCGTTGGTGATGTCCTTCACCATGCCGTAGACGGCGGTGATGCCGGCCTCGTCGCTGCGCCAGCGGCGGGAGGCGAAGTCCTCGACCCACATGACCTTCCCGCCGTAAGTGACGAGGCGGTACTGGTCAGAGCGCCGCTCCTGCTCGCGCAGGCCCTGCAGGCGCTCGTCGAGCTGCGCCCTGTCCTCGGCATGGATGAAGCGCCTGAGGCCCTGCGACCTGAGGTGCTCGACGGCGTAGCCGGTCAGCTGGTGCCAAGCGTCAGACGCCCATACGACCTCGTTGCGGCCGTCGTCGTGCAGCAGGAGCGCGTAGGTGAAGAAGCGACCGTCGCCCTCGAGCGAGCCGGAGAGCTCCAGCTGCATCGCCTGCGCGCCGCCGGCGTGTGCTTCCGACGTGACGTCGCGGAATAGCGTCAGGACGTGGGCGGCGCCGTCGTCGCCGTGGACGGGGTAGTGGCGCTGCTCGGTCCAGAGCAGGCTGCCGTCCGCCCGGTAGATGCGCACGACCGACGTGAAGGGCTCCTCGGCGGTGGCGGCGTCCGGCATGCGCCCACCGTCCTGGTCAGTATCGTTGCGCATGAGGAACCCGAGGCTGCGGCCTTGGAACTCCTCGAAGGAGTAACCCGTCAGCTCGACCAGCTTGTCGGAGGCGTGCACCACGGGGTGACCGACGGTCGCGAGGTCGGAGATGCAGTAGCTCTCCCCCTCGAACAGGCGCCTGATCGCCTCGAGCATGGCGGGTTCTGCTCCACCGGCTCGCGCGTCGGCTACCCGAGGGTCCTGCGGCGAGGCGCGTTCCCTCCCAGGATCCGGGCTCGTGCTGTTCTTGGACATGGCGTGTCAGGCGCCTCCTTAGTCGTTCAAGACCAGAAAGCCACCTGCGCTTGCGCTGAGTACCAGTTGGGGTTCCCTGCCCCACCTACGGTAACAGCTCGGGCGACTCTCCCGTCCTCTTCCGATGAGAACGCTATCACCGGCTTCACACACCGTGTATGACAAATCTCCCCCGCCACCGACGGCGAACGCGGATGTGAGGGAGACCACGAGGGCGGCAGGGCGCCGATCCGGGCGCCCTGCCAGGGTAGCGCGGCGCGAGCGGGGGGACGTCGACCGGTGCTAGATTCGACAAGCATGGATAGGCACGCACCTAGGCAAACGTTCCGTCACGACGTCGTCATCATCGGCGGAGGGCCGGCCGGCCTGACCGCCGGCGTCTACGCCGGTCGCGCCCAACTCTCCACCGTGATCCTGGAGAAGGGCCTGCCGGGCGGTCAGATCGCACAGACCGACGAGGTCGAGAACTACCCGGGCTTCCCCGACGGCATCAGCGGTCCGGAGCTCAGCGAACGGATGGTCGCCCAGGCGGCCAAGTTCGGTGCCGGCATCGCGATGGACGAGGTCACCGCCCTCGAGCGCCAGTCGGGGGGCGGCTTCCTCGTGCGCGGCTTCGCCGCCGACTACCGCGCGAACGCGGTGATCATCGCCACCGGCGCCAACCCGCGCCGTCTCGGCGTGCCTGGCGAGGACGAGCTCTACGGGCGCGGCGTCTCGACCTGCGCGACCTGCGACGGCTTCTTCTACCGCGGCAAGGAGGTCGTCGTGGTCGGGGGCGGCGACGCCGCCGTCGAGGAGGGCTACTTCCTCACGAAGTTCGCCTCGAAGGTCACGGTCGTCCATCGCCGCGACGAGCTGCGGGCCAACAAGGCCGCCCAGGAGCGCGCGTTCGCCAACCCCAAGATGACTTTCGTCTGGAACACGCTCGTCACGGAGGTGGAGGGCGCCGACGGCCAGGTGACGGGCGTGCTGACCGAGGACGCCGTCACGGGCGCCACCGGCAGGATCGCGACGGACGGCGTGTTCGTGTACATCGGCCACGAGCCGAACACCGGCTTCCTGCGTGGCACGGTCGGCCTCAGAGCGAGCGGCTACGTCGACGTGCGGGACGAGGTCTACACGAACGTACCCGGCGTCTTCGCGGCCGGTGACGTGGCCGACGAGATCTACCGTCAGCTCGGCACCTCGGTCGGCGCCGGCACGCGCGCCGCCATGGCGGTGGAGAAGTGGCTGGTGGAGCACGGCGTCGAGCCCGTCGCGCAAGCGGAACGAGCCGGAACGGCCGCCGCCGGCATGACCCCCGCCTGAGCCGGGGGCGTCCCGAGCACGGCCTGGGCCCTTGCCGTCAGCGGAGCAGGAAGTCGTAGACGAGCAGCTTGCCGGAGCGCAGGGCGAGCAGGCGACGGCCGTCCGACCAGACCGGCGTCCCCACGCCCGCGCGCCAGCTCACCGTCGCCCCCGTGGAGGCGTCGACGGCGGTGAGGCGCACGAACTCGCCGTCCGGCGAGGCGACCCAACCGTCGCCGACCACGGCTCCCGCCGCCGTGCCGGCCGCGGCCGACTCGTCGCCGGCTGCGCCATCGCCGTCCGCCCCGGCACCCGTGCCCTCGGCGCCGACGGCTGACCCCTCCGACTCGGCGGTCGCGCCCTCGACGGTCTCTAGCGTCGCTTGCTCGGCGGCGTCATCGGCAGCCTCCGCCCCCGGCTCGGCACCGGGCTCGCCCAGTGGCCAAGGCACGACGGCGAGGTCGCCGATGACGCTCCCGCTGGCCAGGTCGACGCGCGCGCCCTCCGGCAGCCCCGGCAGCCGGGTCGGGTCGATCCCGAGGTAGGCGATCGGGCCGGCCGCCGTGACGCCGCTGGCGGGCAGGCCGACCCCAAGGAGCTCCGGGGCGTCGCCGCCGGCCGGCACCCGCTCGACCACGAAGAGCCGGGGCACCTCGTCGCCCTGAGGACGGTAGCGCGCGGCGTCCACCTCGGAAGCGCGCACGCCGATGCGCTCGGCGACGAGCGCGACGAGGTTGGCGGCGAACGCCTGCCGCACCTCGGGGCTGTCCTGCTGCCACGTGTCCGGCCACAGGGGCAACTCGCGCACCCGCAACCGCTCGCCACCAGGGCCTTCCGCCAACCGCCAGGCGCGCACGCGTTCGACCTCGCCGCCCTGGATGACGACGTACTCGGCCTGCGCGAGGGGCACGCGCCACTGCAGCCTGAGCACGAGGGAGCCGTCCGGGAACGCGAGGAGGCGCGCCTCCATGCCGCTCACGTCCTCCTCGAGGAGCAGGCGCGGCGCCAGCGGGGTGATGCCGGCCGGGATGGACTCAGCCAGCGCCGGCACGGGCCTGCCCCCGCTGACCGACGGCATCGCCTCAGCGTAGTTGACCGCGGCGGGCCGGTTGACGAACGCGCCGACGCGCACGCGGAACACGTCGCCTTGCGCGGACGTTGAGCGGGTGACGTATGCGGGGTAGCCCTGGCGTTGCAGGTCGCCCATCACGCCCAAGGCGGCGTCGCGGTCCGAGAGGGCCAACACCTGCACGGTGTACGCGATGGACTGGGCCGAGGCGAGGCCGATGAGCGCGGCGCACACCACTACGAGGGGGGCGATGATGCCGGCCTGGCGCGGCACGAGGCGCCGAGCGTGGCCCTCCCGCACTAGAAGTCCTTCCGCTCGAACAGCACGACGGCCGCGGCCGCGAAGAGCGCGGAGTACAAGACGATGAGGGCGATGGCCCACGCGAGGTCCGCCGCTGGGGCCGAGTACGTCTGCAACTGGGTGGTCAACAGGAAGGGCTCCAGCCCAGGGAAGACGATGAAGAGCTGCATGACGATGAGCGCGGAGAGGGTGGCGAGCGCGCCGCCGGCCGCGTTCATGAAGGCGACCGTCAGGAACACCGCGAGCATGGCGATGGGCACGAGCGCGACGGCGGCGAGGAGGTAGCCCCGCACGAGCTCCCCCATGGCGGCGCCGGCGCCGAGGACCCCGGAGCCGAGCAGCCCGGCCTCGCCGAGCCCCGTACCGCCCACGAACTGACCGAAGCCGAACTGGGCGCCAGCGAGGAGCGAGGCGAGCAGGAAGACCGTCAGCATGATGAACGGGTAGACAGCGGCGGCCACGAGCTTGGCCGCCAGCCAGTTGGGCCGCGTGACGGGCCTGAGCAGCACGGTCGGCAGCGTGCCGTTGGCGATCTCGACGCCGAGGAGCTCCGCCGCCGTGATGGCCGTGAGGAGCGGCAGGAGGAACTGCATGGAAGAGAGCAGGCCGAGCGCGGGCACCTGGTAGGCGGACACGAGGAAGAAGCCGTACACGTCGAAGATCCCGGGGGCGTACGCCCATAGGAGCGGGAAGACAAGGAGCACGAGCAGGCCGAAGCGCACGCTGCTCAGGCGCCAGAGCTTGGCGAACTCCATGCGCAGCAGGACGCTCATCACGCCTCCCCGGGGAAGCGCGGCAGCCCGCCGTTCGTACCGGCTCCCGTGCGCCTGACGCGTTCGCTATGCACGCGCTCGCGGTAGTAGCCGCGGAGGTCGAAAACGTCGCGCTGCAGCTCCAGGACGCCGACACCGCCCTCACCCAGATGCCGCGTCACCTCCGCGAGGTCGGAGGCCGCCCGCGGGATGAAGACGATCTCCGACCCACGCGCCGCCACGTGCCGCACGAACGGTTGGCCTTCGAGCAGGCTCACGGCGTCGGCGACGGAGGTCGGTCGTAGGCGGTAGCGGTCGCGGCGGTCGTAGAGGTTCACCTCGTCGATGAGTGTGCCCTCCTCGAGGATCGCCACGCGGGTGCAGTACGCGACCACCTCGTCGAGGTGGTGGGTGGAGAGGAGCACCGCCGTGCCTTCCTCCGCCGCCTTGCGCAACACCCCGTGGACCAGGTGCAGGCTGAGCGGGTCCATGCCGCTGGCGGGCTCGTCGAGGATGAGGACCTCGGGGTGGGTGAGGACGGCGGCGGCCACGCCGAGGCGTTGGCGCATGCCGAGGCTGTAGACCCCGACCCTGCGGTCGGCGGCGTGCTTCAGCTCCATGAGGGCCAGCACCTCCTCGATCCGGGCGTCCTTCACGCCCCCGGCCAGGGCGGCGTGAAGCCGGAGGTTGGCGCGGCCCGTCAGGTACGGGTAGAACGCGGCCGGAGCCTCCACGACCGCGCCGAGCCGGCGCCTGACGGCCGGACGCTTGTGCGGGTCCTCCCCCAGGATGCTGACCGAGCCGGACGTGGGGAACGCGAGGCCGGTGACGAGCCGGATGACCGTCGTCTTGCCCGCGCCGTTGGGCCCCACGAGCGCGTACACCTCGCCGGCGTTCACGCGGAAGGTGAGGTCGTTGACCACCTGCTTCTTGCCGTATGCCTTGGTGAGACGGTCGCTGGCGATGGCGGGTGTCGACGGCATGGGTCTCCTCGGGAAGTCTAGGGGCGCGCCCCGATCACAGCGATAACATTATTCATGCTCAAGGGGATGAACCCTCGCCGGCGCGCGCGCCTGAAGCGCTAGCCGAGGGCTCGCCGGCGGCAGCGCCGGCCGCCGGGTCGACGTCCGGTCCGCCTGCGGTAGCGCCGCCGACCGTAGAAGCGGCGGGCGTGCCGCCGACCTGCTCCATGAGCATGACGTCGAGCACGTGGTCGATGCAGCGGTCGACCGCCACGTCGAAGTCGGCGGCCTCGATGACCGGGATGCCACGCAGCTCGGCCTGCTGCGTGATGTAGTCCTGGATCACGCGGATCTCCACGAAGTGGTCGAGGTACGACTGCTTGGCGCGGCGCGACTGCGTCTGGCCCTCGCGGGCGGTGAAGTGCCTGAGGTGGTCGTCCTCGTCAGCGACGGAGAGCACGAGCTGGATGAGCGTCGCGTCGCGGAGCTCGCGCGCGGGCGCGATGCCGGGCACGAGCTGCACCCCTTCCATGACGATCGACGTCGACTCGTAGACGTTGCGCTCGAGGATGGCCGTGTTGGCTGGGTTCAGTTGGTGCACCTGGGCCAGGAAGCCGCGTAGGACGCGCATCCGCTCCGGCTGCGCCGTCTCGAGCTCGCTGGGGAGGAGCTCGGAGCGCCAGGCGTCGTACGTGCTGGAGTGCAGGATGGGGCTGAGCTCCGGCCCTATGAGCGAGCGCAGGGCCTGCCTGACGGAGTCGGTCGAGACGATGCGCGGGATGCCGAGCCGGTACCCGACCTCGGAGGCGATGGCGGACTTGCCGACGCCCGGTGCGCCCCCGAACAGCACGAGGATGGGCCGCTCGCGGTTGCGCGCCTCGCGCATCACCGCGTAGCGCCGCGCGTACTCGTCGCCGGCCTCCATGGCGAGGAGCTTGACCACCTCGGCGCGCACCTGGTCCCGCCTGACCACGCTCTGGTGCAGGGCGTAGAGCGCCACCTCGACGCGCTTGGCCAGGTTGTGGGACATGTCGGGGCTCAGACCGACGGCCGTGAGCGACTGCGCGAGGATGCCGCGCGAGAAGGGCAGCGACGTGCCGGCCGGGCCCATGACGCGCACCTCGAAGCTGCTCGAGGTGGCCGCCTCGTAGCGCAGCCGCAGGTCGCGGCCGTAACGCCCCTCGATGACGACGGCCACGCGCCTCGTCAGGTCGTCGCTCTCCAGCTGCTCCAGCCCGTCGCTCCTGATGCCCTGCTCGACCTGGGAGGCGACGAAGTTGGCCTCCTTGAAGCCCAACCCGACCTTCTCGATGGCGGACGTCAGCCGACGACGGGAGAAGCGCTCGCCGACCGGCTTGGCGCCCGGGGCGCCGGTGGCGCCGTCGACCACGACGATGGGCACGAACGGCGGGGTCTGGCGCAGGAACCGCGCGGCGGCCACACCGGAGACGCGACGCCTGACGCCGTCCGCCAAGAGGCGCATGAGCTGGTTGAGCTCGACGCGCCGCGATGGGCTGTCGCGCAGCTGCGCCTCGACGTCTAGGGCGAGCACGATGGCCTCCTCCGTCGGCACGCCGGCGCTCTGGAGGGCCTCGACGAGCACGCCCGTGGAGAACGAGTAGCGCTCCTCGCCCCTGACGACCCGGAGCTCGCGCGTCTTCATGGCTCGAAGGGGTCGCCCGGCCCCACGTCCGTCGCCCCGCCCAGGGCGAGCAGCAGATCGTGAACGACGTTGCCCGTGAACCCCCAGATCTCGCGCTCGCGCCACCGGTAGGTGTAGATGCGGCGCCGGTAGCTGCGCAGCTCGCCAAGGCGGTGGGTCGGGACGCTGGCGAGCAGGTCGGCGACGGGCACGGTGAACGTCTCGGCCACCTCGGACGGGTCCGCGACGATGCGTTGGGGCCACGGCAGGAGCGCCACGAGGGGCGTCGCGACGTAGCCGGCCGGCGACGGGTGGTCGGAGAGCCGACCGATCACCTGCCCGGGGAGCACGTCGAGGCCTATCTCCTCGCGCGTCTCGCGCAGGGCCGCCGTCACGTCGTCCTCGCCCTCCTCCAGGCGGCCGCCCGGGAACGCGATCTGGCCGGCGTGAGTGCGCAGATGGCCGGCGCGCACGGTGAGGAGCAGCTCGAGGCCGGCCTTTCCCTCCAAGACGGGCACGAGCACGGCGGCACGCCTGAAGCCCGCGATCTCCATGCGCCGCGGCGCGCCGAGGGCCAGGCGCGCGACCAACTCGGCGCCCGAGACCCCGCGGGCGGCGCCGGCCGCGGCGACCGACGACCGGGAGGTGGGCGCCACGCTAACCTCGCCCCCCTCGGTGCGCGCCGGTGCTATGGAGCCCGTCCGCCCCGCCGGGCGCGGCGGCTCCGCCGGGCGCGTCCTCCGGGTCGAGGCCACCGGGGCCCCTGAGCGAGACGTAGGCCCAGTGCCTCCCCGTTAGCCCCCTGTCGCGCCGGTGGCTGTAGAACTCGGCCGGCTCGCAGTGCGTGCATCGGCCCAGGTCGCTGACGTTCCCCGGCAGGACGCCGGCCTCGGCCAGCGCGAGCGCGTTCGCGGCGGGCAGGTCGAGGAGGAAGCGGCCGGGCGCGCTCGGGTCGGGGCGCCACACGGTAGCGGGGTGACCGGCGGCGGCGAAGCGGGAGGTGACGTCTTCCCCGACCTGGTAACAGCCGCCGCGGATGCACGGGCCGAGGGCGACGCGCACGTCGGCGGGGTGGGAGCCGTGGCGCTCGGCCATGGTCAGCACGACCTTGGCCGCCAGCCTGGCGGCGGTGCCCTTCCAGCCGCAATGGGCGGCGCCAACCACGCCGGCTACCGGGTCGTGGAAGAGGAGCGGCACGCAGTCCGCGCTGCTCACCACGAGGAGGACGTCGTCACGCGCGGTGACCGCGGCGTCCGCCTCCTCGACGAACCAGCCGGGGTCGCCGGCGCTGACGCGGTCGCCGTGGACCTGGTCGAAGCAGCAGACGTCGCTCCGCGCGAAGCCGAGGTGGCCGAGGAGGGCATCGCGGTTGCCCTCGACCACCGCGCGCTCGTCGCCCGAGCTGAGGCCCAGGTTCAGTCGCGCGTAGGGGCCGACGCTCCCGCCGATGGCGTGGCCACCGGAGCGCGCGGTGAAGCCGTGAAGCGCTCCGAAGCCCGCGGCCGTGAGCACGCCGGGACCGGGCGTCACGTCGCGGCCTCCGCCGGGAGGCGCTCGCCGGCACGGACGGCGACGCTCAAGCGGTTCCCCGCAGGGGGCAGGGCGCAGGAGTAACCCTCGGCGTACGCGCAGTACGGGTGGTAGGCGTAGTTGAAGTCGAGCACGATCTCGCCTTGCGCATCGGCGGCCAGCGACAGGTCGAGGTAGCGGCCGGCCCCGTAGGTCTCGCCGCCGGAGGTGGCATCGGCGAAGGGCAGGAACAGTCGCGGGCCGTCCGGCTCGTCGACGGAGGCGAACAGCGTCAGCGTGACGTCGGTGCCGGCCAGGACGAAGCGCGCGCGGCCGAACTCGAGGTAGGCGCGCTCGTCGCCGCTGCTCGTCGCCAACCGGACCCGCTCCGGCGAGCGCGCTCGTTCCAGGGTGGCGACCACGCTGGCCGCGGGGTCGTAGGGGTAGTAGGCGAGGCCGTCGAAGCCGGCGTCCCCCCGCAGCGGCGAGCGCGGGTGATCGCGCAGGAAGGCGTCCTTCTCCGCCCGCCAGCGCTCCACCGCCGTGAGCGCTTCCCGACCCGCCATCTCAGTAGTTCCTCGCCTTCACGCTCAGGCCGCCCGCCGCGAGCAGCCACTCGGTGACGGCGTGGACGCAACCGCGCGCCGCCTGGGTGACGAGCGGGTCGCCGAACGTCTCCAGGCGCACGATGACCTCGCCGGCGCCACGTTCCTGGGCGACGACCATGAGCTGCTGCCGCAGGGTCTCCTCCTCCACGGTGGCGCGGACGAGGATGCGGCCGCGGCCATCCTCGCCGCCGAGCGAGCGCAGCGCCTCGTGCAGGATGACGTGCCCATCGGCGTAAGGGAGGACGACCTTGGTGAACGGGGGGTCGAGCGGGAGCTCGCCCCGCAGGAGCGCGTGCGGCATGGGGTCCGGCCTCTCTAGGTGCGGGTGCTCCGGCGCTTCAGACGCGTTGCGCCTGAACACGACGTAGTGAAGGGGCTTGCCCTGGTCTCGCCACTTGAGGGCGTACTTCGTCTCGAAGACCCCCGCGGGGGCCTCCGGCCGCAGCACGTCGTACAGCCCGGTGGCGGCGGCCTCCTCGAGGGCGTAACCGAGGTACTCGGGGTGGTCGGTGGCGAGCCGCACGTCGCCGCCGGGCCTCAGACGCGAGCCGGCCAAGCTCAGGAAGCGGCGGCTGAGCAGGCGGTGCTTGGCGTGCCTCTCCTTCGGCCACGGGCATGGGAAGTTGACGACGATCGCGTCGAGCGAGGCGGGCGCGAAGAGCTGCTCGAGGGCGACGTGCGCGCCGGCCTTCGCGAGGCGCACGTTCCGCGCGCCGGAGCGCTCGATGCGCTTGAGGGCGCGCTGCAGGCTCCCCGAGGAGACCTCGAGGCCGACGAAGCGCATGTCCGGCTCGGCGAGGGCGCGCGCCACCGTGAAGCGACCGTCGCCGAAGCCGACCTCGACGGTCAAGCCACGGGCGACCGGTGCCGGGGCTCGGAACACGGCGTCCCAGTCGGCCGGGAAGCTCAGCGCGCGCCAGCGGAGGAGCACGTGGGGCCGATCGCCCGACCCCCGCTGACCTCGCTCGTGCGTCGTCTCGGTGATCATCAGGCTTCCTCTACGTACGGCCTCACGAGCAGCGCCTCGTTGACGCGCAGGTCGGCCCTCACGAGGGTATCGCGACCGATCTCCAGGTAGGGGCCCGCACCCTTCACCGTGAAGGCGGAGAAGAGCTGCACGCTGCCGTCGTCGCGCCGACAGACGACCTTGTTCACCGTGTGGCCTAGGACCTTCTCCCAGGCCTCGACGATGGACGGGTCGAGGCCGACGCTGCCGGGCGCCTGGCGCTGTCCGGCGAGCCGGGTCACGAGCCGCGCGGTGCGCGCGCGCCGGTTCTGCAGCTTGAGGACGCCCGTGCGGATGAGCCTGTCGCAGATCACGAGGGCCTCCTCGGGCTCGATCCCGAGGTCGACGGCGATGCGCGTGACGGTCCGGTGACCGTCGACGTGGGCCAGCACGCGCTGCTCGTCGGCCGTGAGCGTGACCGCGCGCGGCCCGTAAGGACCGACGACGGGCAGCGCCGGCACGGCGTCGCGCGAGAGGGTCGGCATCTCCTCCCGGCCCGTCGAGCGCCGCTCCTCGTCGAGCAACCGCACGGCCTCGAGGATCAGGTTCTCCGTGCCGACGGTGATGGAGTCGCTGGGGGCCGTGAGGCCGATGCGGAACTCGAACGTGCCACGCTCGTCGGCGAAGAGGGCGTAGACGGCCCGCTCGCCCGTCAACTCGCAGAACTCGGCGTGGACGACCTTGCCGCGGTCGAAGTACACGCGCGCGAGCCCCGACGGGTGGTCCACCGTGAGCCGCCCCGTGCGCTTCGCCGCCGCCAGGAGCTGGAACAGGTCCACGAGCGAGAAGAGGCCGAGCGTACCAGTCACGGCCGCCATCCTATCGCGGGCGCGCGACGCCTTCAGTAAAGCCCCTCTCATGCCCTGGAGAGGGGAATCGCTCGCGCAGCACGCGCATATCGGTGTCACATCCGGCCTCGGTATACTCGGCGGGTGCCGAGACGCCTGCAGAGAGCGCTCCTGCGAGAGACGGCCGGTCTCTACCCGCTCGGCGTGGCGGCCATCTGCCTGCTCCTCTCCATCGACTTCCTGAGCGTCCTCGCGCGCTTCCTCGTCGAGCAGAGCGCCTCCGCGGCCGATATCGGCGCGCTCCTGCTCTACCGCACGCCCTGGTTCTTGCACCTGGCGCTGCCCGTCGGCGTCGTCTTCGCGGTGCTCCTGACGGGCGGCCGACTGGCCAAGGACAGCGAGCTCAAGGCCGCCTACGCGATGGGCGTGCCGCCCATGAGCCTCTTCCGACCGCTCGTCCTCTTCGGGGTAGCGGTCGGGGTGCTCTCGCTCGTCAACAACGGCTTCCTCGAGCCGCGCGGCGAGGCCGCCTACCAGCGCCGGATCGACGCGTTCGTCTACGCGCGCCCTCCGGCCGAGGTGCAGATCGACTCCGCCTACCGGATCGACGACGCCGTCTACTACGCCGCGCGCGTCCGCTCCCTGACCGGCGATCACACGCTCGCCAACCTCGAGGGCGTGGTCGTGCAGTTGGCGGACGGCACGTTGTACAGCGCGAGGAACGGCCAGTGGGACGCCGGCGCGAAGACGTGGCGGTTGACGGACGCCCAGGTGACGCGTGCTGGGTCCGCGCCCGTGCGCTCGGGCGACGTCAGCCTGCCGTTCGCGCTCGAGTCGAGCCCGGGCGAGACGCTCGTGCGCTCGACCAACCTGAGCCTCGACCAGGTGTGGCGCACCCTGAGGTCCGTGCAGCGCGCCGGCGGCGACACGCGCGAGCTCACGCACGACCTGCACCGGCGCCTGGCCGACGCCCTCAGCTCGGCCATCTTCGCCGCCTTCGCGGCCGCCCTGGCCCTGCGCGTCCGGGGCCGGGCGGCCGGGTTGGCCTGGACGATCGTCCTGCTCGTCGCCTTCTGGGCGACCTGGATACTCGCCGGGAACCTCTTCCAGGCCGGCGCGGTCGGCCCACTGGTCGCCGCGTGGCTGACCCCGACCCTCGCGAGCGTCGGGGCCGGGCTCCTCGCCACGCGGACGTTGCGCTCATGAGGCGCTGGGGGCGCTACCTCGTAGCCGAGACGCTGCCGCTCTTCGCGGTGGGCGTCGTGGCGCTCGTGCTCCTCCTGCTCCTCTACTTCTTCCTCGACGTGCTGGCCGACGTGCTGGCGCGGGGCGTCGGCGTCTCGTTGCTCGCGCGCTACCTCCTCTACAAGCTCCCCGCGGCCGCCGCCCCCGGCCTGCCGCTCGCGCTCCTGTTCGCGGCCCTCCTGGCGATGACCCGGTTGGGCGAGGACGGCGAGGTGAAGGCGGCCCTCCTCCTCGGGCTCTCGCCGCGAGCGTTCATCCTCCCGCTCGTCGGCCTCGGTCTGGCGGTGAGCGCGGTGGCCATCGTCAACAGCGAACTCGTCGTGCCCTGGAGCGAGCGGCGCGCGGCCGAGATCGAGAAGGACATCATGCTCGTCAGCCCCGAGACGCTCGTGAGGGCCGGGACGTTCTTCACGGACTCGCTGGGGCGGAGCATCTTCGTCGGCGCGGTCGGCCAGGGCGGCGTCTTCGAGGACGTCACCGTCATCACCCCCGGCGGCAGCAGCGGACCGCGCGAGGTGATAACGGCCGAGCGCGGCGTCCCCGACCCCGAAGCCGGCGTCTGGCGGCTCGAGGGGATCAGGATGCGCGTGCTGCGCGACGCGCGGCTCACGCTCGACACGTCCGCCGACGCCGCCACCCTGCCGGTGCGCGGCCTGGCGGCGGCCTCTACCTCCAACCCGGACCTCGTCTACCTGCCGCTCGGGCAGCTCGTCGAGCGGCTCCGCACCGGCGGCACCGACCTGGCGGCGGAGTGGACGGCGCTCCACCGCAAGCTGGCCGAGCCGCTCGCGGCCGCCGCCTTCGCGCTCTTCGCCGCGGCCGTCGGCCTCTTCACGTTCAGGCGTGGCGCCGGCCTCGGCTTCCTGGCGGTGCTCCTCCTCACGTTCGCCTACTACGCTACGTGGAGCGTGGCCAAGCTCCTCGGCGCCCAGGGCACGGTGCCGGCCTGGGTGGCCGGCTGGGCGCCCGTGTCCCTGTACCTGCTGGCCGGCGCCCTACTGCTCGTGGCCGCCAGGCGGCGCTGAGCCATGCCACCGTGCTCCCGGCTACCGTCGGTGCGAGCACCGGCCTCGAGCGCCGGCCGCCGGGCGCGCTCGGTCCTCTGCGCTCTAGGCCTCGCGCTCCTCGCCGCGTGGGCGGGCGCGGCGCGCATCAGCATCGACGCGGCCTCGGACCCCGACAGCCGCCTCGAGATCCGCACCGTCACCCTGCCGGACGGCACCGAGGTGGCCCTCTACGTGCTGACGGGAGACGACCTGATCGTGCGCATCGACTCCGACGAGCTGCGGGCGAACCACGTCGAGGTCGACCTCACGAACCGCATCGTGCGCGTCATCGGTCCGGGCACGTTCACGTCGGGCGGCCAGACCGTGACCGGCGACGACCTCGTCATCGACCTGCGCGACGAGACGTTCATCGGCGACGACGTTCTCATCGTGACCGAGGCCATCGACGTGAAGGGCGACCGCGCCAGCCGCGTGCCGGGGCTGATCAGGGTCGCTATGGGCTTCTTCAGCCCCTGCACGCGGTGCGGCCAGGAGCTGGAAGACTACGCCTTCACCGCCGACCAGGTGGAGATCTACCCGGGCGACCGACTCGTCGCGTTCGGCGCCACCGTGCTCGTGCGCGGCGTCGCCGTCATGTACCTGCCCGTGATGGTCCTACCGATCGGGCCACAGGACCGCCAGCCGCGCCTCGAGTACGCCACCGGCGACGCGACGCACCGGGCGCTCCTCGCCATCGACTGGCCGTACGCCTCCGGGGCGGACGCCTACGGCGACGTCGGGATCCGCTACTACGCCGACGTGCTGCCGGGCGGCGGCTGGTTCGGCGATGCGCTCCTCGGCGGGGGCGTCGTCGAGAGCTACCTCGGCGGCTCCCTGTACCACCGCTACTACACGGAGCGCGGCAAGGGGGCGTTCGCCGTCGACTACACCCCGGGCTTCCTCACCTACGGCGTCGGCGGAACGGCCGGACCGGTCACCGGCAGGACGGAGCCGATCTTCACCGTGCGGCTCGACTACGCGGACGAAGAAGTGCTCGGCCCGCCGCAGACGAGCTTCGCCGTGCGGCGCGACGACTCGCGCCGCCCCGGCATCTGGGAGGCGGAGGTGAGCGCGAGCGACGTCAGGAACGGCGTCGTCGGCCGCTTCACGAGCCAGGTCTACGTGGACTCCGACCCGACGGACACGGTCACGACGCCGAGCTACGCGGGCAGCACCGTTCCCCTCCAGACGCTGGCTAGGCTGCGACTGGAGCCCGAGGCCCTGCCCGACCCCGTGGCCGGTGTGCTCAAGCTCGAGCGGCTCTTCGTGGACGTGGGCGCCTTCCAGGACCGCAGCAACCCCCTGAACCGTTCAGCGGCCGTGTCCCCCATCAGCACTGGCGGTCGGGCCGTCGAGTCGCACGCCCTGTCGCTCACCCCGCTCGACCTCTGGTCCGGCGCGCGCCTGGAGGGTAGTACCGACTTCACGGGCTACTACTACGACACGGGCGAGAGGCAGGTGGACTGGGCGAGCAGCCTGACCCTGCAGCAGGCGCTCGGCGGCTTCGGCGCGCTCGGCGTCACCTACACCCGCAACGTGCGCGAGGGCGAGACGCCGTACCGCTTCGACGTCCTCCCCTACCGCAACCGCAGCGACGTGCGCGCCAGGCTGCGCCTCGACCCGGTCGCCTGGCTGCGCTTCGAGCAGAGGGCCGGCTACGTGATCGTCGACGACCGCGATCCGACGCAGGTCGGCTGGGCGCCCCTGGAGTCCACCCTCACGCTCCTCGGCAACCTCGACTGGATCAGCCTCACCGTCAAGAACGCGTACGACTTGAAGGCCGGCGATCCGGGCACGCTGGATACGACGCTCACGCTGACGAGCCGGGGGACGGTGCGGGCGAGCCTCACCGTCGAGCACTCGCAGGACCTCATGCGCACGCCCGACCGGCTCACGGGCGAGCCGCACGACACGACGGAGACCTCGGCGACGGCGAGCATCGGGGTGCAAGGCGTCGTGGAGCTCAGCGCCACCACGGCCTACCGGTACTCGCCACTGACCCCGGCCGCCGGCCAGCCCGCCGATCACTTCGACGACCTCGAGGTCAAGCTGACGCTCGGCACGCTGGCGCATACGGACGCCGTGCCGGGCCTCGCCGTCACCTACGCGCGCGACCTCGATCTGGGGCAGGTGAGCGCCTTCGGGGTCGAGGCCGCCGCCACCCTCGGCGGTCTGCAGTTCGACGCGAGCGAGCGCATCGCGCTGCCGAGCGGCCGGTTGTCCGCCAGCAAGCTGCGCCTGGTGTGGCCCGGGGTCGCCGCCGCGCAGGCCGAGGGCCTCCTCTGGCTCGACACCGCTTGGCTCGGCCTGCCGCAGCCGGAGCCGTACGCGCGCCAGCTCGCGTTCACGCTGGAAGGCGCCCCCGCCTCCGGTAGCCCCGACTGGCAAGTGCGCTACACGACGATCGCCGACCCGGCGCTCGCCCCTGCGGGACGGGCGCTGGGCTACCGGTCCTCGACGTTGACGGGGAGGGCGCTCGTCGTCGACCGCGTCGCCGGACCAGTGCGCTTCGGCGTCGACGGCTTCGTCGAGCTCCTATGGCACGACGAGCAGCAGCCCACGACGTACCTGCGGCGCGCGAACCTGACGTTCGGCGTCGACCTCTGGGACAGGGTCGGGCTCCAGGGCACGGTCGGCTACACGGGGACGTACGACTACGCGGCCGAGGCGGTCGCGACCGGGCGCCTGACGTTGCAGGAAGTGGCGCTCATGGCGCGGCCGCTGGACACCCTCTACGTCGGGATGGTCATAGACGACGTCTGGAACCTGACCGGCGGCTCGGCGACCGGCATCGACCTCAGGCCGCGCTTCGTCGCGGTCTGGAACCGTTGCTGCTGGGCGTTGTACGGCTCCTGGGACTCCAGGACCGGCGCCCTGGCCATCACGCTGACGACCCCCGGCACGACCCAGGGCCTCGGCCACGTGTTCGACACTGGCTGGGTGATACCGGAAAGGCGACCATGAACGCTCACCGCATCCGGCTGCTGGCCTGCGCCGCCGTCCTGTTCCTCGGCGCGTGCACGGGAACCTCGGAACCGCGCCCGCCGACCATGCTGATCGTCGGCATCACCGGCGCCGGCGGTCCGGAGCTGGTGCTCCTCGAGGACGCCGGCCCACAGGCCAGCCCGCGGCTCCGCTACGTGGCGGGGAGCGAGAGGGTGCTCTCGGCCAACGCCGTGGCCATCGACTTCGAGGACCGCGCGGGCGCGCGGGCGGCCGCCTGGGTGCTGTCGCGCAGCGTGGCGTCCGCCGGCGGAACGCCGCAGGTGAGCGCGTACCTGCAGCGCTTCGACGTCGAGGGGATCGACGTGGCCTCCCCGACCGCGTTCGCCGAGGACGCCGCCGCGGCCCTAACGTTGAGCGAGCCGGGCGGGGGCCTGCTCGTGAACCCGAGCATCGCCAGGCAGGCGTGCCCGACGGCGCTCCAGGTGTCGCGCCTAGGGCGGTGGGCGGTGGTGCTGGACGACCCGGCGGTGTGCGGTCTGGCGGGCTTCCCCGTCCAGTGGCTCGTAGACACGCGGGAGCGGACGGCCACGCCGCTCGGCGGCGACACCGAGGTCCTGGCCACGAGCCCGTACACGGACCAGTCGCAGGGCGGCGAGTCGGCGTACTTCCTCGTCCGCGCGACCTGGGACGCCCAGGTCTTCGCCGTCGACCTGTCGGTCGACGCCCCCGGCTCCGGCGCCTGGTACGAGAACGCGCGGATAATCACTGGCGAGTCCGGCGCCACGTTCCTCGACATGGCGGGCAGCGAGGTGGCCGGCGGCGCGCGGGTGCTGTCCGGGTTGAGCACTGCCCGCGTCGGCTCCGTCGACCTCGGCGAGCCGACGGCGACGCGCTCGCCCGTAAGCCTCGGCAACGGTGCGCAGCTCGGGTCGCGCCTGGTCGCCGACCCCTCCGGTGTGGCCTCGGAGCTCGTCGTGCTCGACCCGAGCAGGACGACCGTCCTGCGCACGCCGACGGGACCGGAGGTCGGCTCGGCTGCGTTCGCCGCCGCCGCGGCCACCACCGACCCCATCCTGAGCTTCGGGTACGTGCTCGGGCAGCGCGGCGTCTTGCTCATCGACTTCCTGAGCGGCAGGGACCTCTACGACGAGGACCTGCGCACGGCGACCGTCAGCGTCCCGGAGCTCACGCTACCGACGAGCGGCGGCAGGCCCGTCGGGGCCATAGCGTGGGTGCGCGCCAGGCTGCCTGACACGCCCTAGCGCGCCCCGACGTCACCTAACGGACCGCCGGTAAGGCCCGGCCGGCCGGTGGATCAAGGGGCCGCGTCAGCCGCCGGCTGCCGCTGGCCCTGCAGCGAAGTCATCGCGGCGGTCAGCCGCTCGACGGCCAGAGCCGCCAGCGCCTTCCGCGCGGTCACGACCGCGCTCGTCACCGCCTTGGCGTCGGCCGAGCCGTGGCCGATGAAGGCGTAGCCGTTCACGCCCAATAGCGGCTGCGCGCCGTACTCGGAAGGGTCGAGGCGCTTAGCGAGGCCACGCAGCGCGGGCCGGACGAGGAGGCCGCCGAGGCGCGCGCCGAAGCTCGAGCCGAGCGCATCCTTCACCCAGGAGAAGATGGCCTTGGCCTCCCCCTCCGCCTGCTTGAGGATCACGTTGCCCGTGAAGCCGTCGGTCACGACGACGTCGACCGCCCCGGTGAAGAGGTCCCTGCCCTCCACGTTGCCCGCGAAGCGGATCCCGCTCGTCGCGCGCAGGAGCTCGTGCGCCGCCCTCGTGAGCTCGTTGCCCTTGCCGGGCTCCTCGCCGTTGGAGATGAGCCCCACCGTCGGCTCGGCGACGTTCCAGGTCGTGCGGACGTAGGCGCTGCCCATCACGGCGAACTGCTGCAGGTACTGGGGCTTGCAGTCGACGTTGGCGCCGGCGTCGATGAGCGCGGTGGCGCCCTTGGCCGTCGGCAGCGCGGCGAGGATGGCGGCGCGGTCGACGCCCGCCACGCGGCCGAGCTCGAACGTGGCGGCCGCCATCGTCGCTCCGGAGTGGCCCATGGAGACGCACGCTGCGGCCCTGCCCTCCTTGACGAGGCGCATGGCGACCATGACGCTCGACTCCTTGCGCCGCCTGACGTCGGTCGCGTGCTCGTCCATGCCGATGACGTCCGGCGCGTGCACGACCGGCAGGTCGCCGCCGTGCCTCCTCAGTTCCTCGCGCAAGGCGGCCTCGTCGCCGACGAGCACGACCGGGTGACCGAGGCGCTGCGCGGCGAGCGCGCCGACCACGGCCGCCTCCGGCATCCGTTCCCCGCCCATGGCGTCGAGCGCCACGGGTCCGGCGAGGGGGCCCGCCGCGCTGACTTGCCTGTCGGTTCGCGTGTCCTGGACGTCGTTCGGTTGCCCCATGCGGCGTCAGTATAGCGCCGCCGACCCGCATGCGCGCCCGGGATGCTCCGGCAGGAGCCGGCGGCCGCGTGCGCGAGCGCTATGCTCTCACAAGTGGAGTTCAGGACCTTCTCGGCACCAGCCGGCGAGCGGCTCGACGTCGCCATCGCCCAGGCGCTCGAGCTCTCGCGCACTTACGCCAAGGAGCTCGTCAGCGAAGGGTACGTCACGGTCGACGGGCGTCCGGTCGGCAAGGCGAGCGCCAAGCTGACCGGCACGGAGATCGTCTCCGTCGTCCTGCCTCCGCCGCGCCCCATGCTCGTCGAGCCCGAGGACGCGGACTTCCACATCATCTACCAGGACGACGACCTCGTGGCCATCGACAAGCCGCCCGGCATGGTCGCGCACCCGACGGCGACGCTGCGCTCGGGCACGGTCGTGAACGCCCTGCTCGGGCGCATGCCGCTCTCCAAGGAGTGGCAGGACCCGAGCGACGAGGCCTACCGACCCGGCATCGTCCACCGGCTCGACAAGGACACGTCCGGCGTCATGGTGGTCGCCAAGAACGACGAGGCGCACCGCCACCTCTCGCATTCGTTCAAGAAGCGCTTCACGCAGAAGGAGTACGTCGCGATCGTGGTCGGCGAGGTCGCGGACGGCCTCATGATCGACGCGCCCATCGGCCGCCACCCCGTCAAGCGCCAGATGATGACCGTCGGCGGCGAGAACCAGAAGGCGGCGACGACGCAGTTCCGCGTCCTGGGCAGGCTCCCGGGGCACACGTTGATCAAGGCGATCCCCAGGTCGGGGCGCACGCACCAGATCCGCGTGCACCTCGCCCACGTCGGGGCGCCCATCCTGGCGGACGAGGTGTATGGCCAACCGTCCGCCGCCCTCGGGCGCCAGGCGCTGCACGCCTACCGGTTGACCGTGCCCCACCCGCGCGACGACCAGGCCGTCACGTTCATCGCGCAGGTCCCGACGGACATGGTCGAGGCCTGGCTGCGCCTCGGGGGCGCGTGGCCACCGCCCGGCGGCGCGGACCTCTGAGCCCGGCAGCACGGCGCCGGGTCCGGCCACCTCGACGACCGGGCGCCCTGGGCGCCGGCGCCACGCGGGGCTACAATCGCGACAGCCACCTGGCCAACGAGGACGCGTCCTCGTTGCAAGACCACGGGAGCGCCGTCCACCTAGACGCGCGCCTGAAGCTCTCGAACCTTGTTCGGAAGGGAAACAGCTGATGAACTACCGGGAACTGTTCGACCTCACGGGACGCGAGGTCCTCGTCATCGGTGCCGGCTCCGGCATCGGACGCGCCACCGCCAAGGGCCTGGCCGACTTCGGCGCGCTCGTCACGTGCGCCGACAGCAACGGGAGCGCCGCGCAGGCCGCCGCCGCGGAGCTGGGGGCGGCCGGCTACTCGGCCGGCGCCGCCGCGGTCGACATCACGAACGCGTCCGCCGTGAGCGAGCTGGTCGACGGCATGCGGCGGCTGGACGCCGTCGTGTGCACGCCCTCCATCAACGTCCGCAAGCAGCTCCTCGACCTGAACGGCGACGAGTTCGACCGCGTCATCAACGTGAACCTCAAGGGCAGCTTCAACGTGATGCGCGCGGCCGGCAAGCGCATGGCCGAGCAGGGCAAGGGCAGCCTCGTCTTCTTCTCGAGCATCCGCTCGCAGGTCGTTGAGCCCGGTCAGGGCGTCTACGCCGCGACCAAGGCCGGCACGCTCCAGATGATCCGGGCGTTGGCCTCCGAGCTCGGCCCGAAAGGCGTCAGGGCGAACGCGGTGGCGCCCGGCGTCGTGGAGACGCCCCTCACGCAGCAGATCAAGGACCGGCCGGAGTGGTACCGGGCCTACGCCGACAAGAGCGCGCTCGGGCGCTGGTCGCAGCCGAGCGAGCTCGTCGGCGCGGTCGTCTTCCTCGTGTCCGACGCGGCCTCGTTCGTGACCGGCTCCCTCCTCTATGTGGACGGCGGCTGGACCGCGCAGGACGGCCGCTTCACCCCGCCCCTGTGAGCACCGCGACGAGGACACCGGCCACGCGGACCGCCGGCCGCCCGCTATGAACTCCTACCCCAGCGACCTCTCGGAGCGGGCCGCCGCCGCGGTCGACCCGGCGCGCGTGGCCGAGCTAGCGCAGGGGCTCGTGCGCGTCAGGAGCGTCTACGACGCCGCCCTCGGCACGACGGAGGCGGACGCGGCCGCGTTCGTGGCCGACCAGCTGCGGGCGCTCGGCCTCGCGCCCGTGGTCGAGGAGGCGGCCCCCGGCCGCCCCAACGTCATCTGCGACTGGCACGGCACGGGCTTCGACGAGTCCAGGCACCGCACGCTCATGTTCGAGGGGCACACGGACGTCGTAACGGAGGGCGACCCGGGCAAGTGGCGGGTCCCGCCCTTCGAGGGGCGCATCGAGCGGCGCGACGGCGACGACGTGCTGCACGGGCGCGGCAGCGCCGACATGAAGGCCGGGGTGGCCGCGTGCATAGCGGCGCTCGAGGCCGTCATGCGCGTGGCGCCGGACCTAACCGGCCGCATCCGCCTCGGCATCGTGGCGGACGAGGAGGGCATGATGCTCGGCATCAAGGCCTTCATAAACAACGGTTGGGCGGACGCCGTCGACGGCTGCATCGTGGCCGAGCCCGAGGAGAACGAGCTCTGCCTCTTCCAGAAGGGCGCCATGCGCGTGAACGTGCGCGTCGTCGGCGTCATGAGCCACGGCGCCATGCCGTACGCGGGCGTGAACCCGAACCGGGGCGTCGCCGACTTCATCGTCGCCCTGCGCGAGTTCGAGCGGCGCGAGCAGGAGCGCCTCGGCTCGCACGAGCACCTCGGCCTGCCGTGGATCACGCCGACCGTGGTGCGCTCCCCCGCCTCGGGCGAGGCGCAGCTCAACGTCATGCCGGAGGAGGCGTACCTGGCGCTCGACATCCGCACGGTGCCGGGCCAGGACCACGCCGCCATCGAGGCGGAGCTGCGCCGCATCGCGGCCGGGCTCGAGGCGCTCACGGAGCGCCTGCGCTTCCACCTGGACGTGTTCGAGTCGCGCCCCTGGACCCGGACCGAGGCGGACGACCCGCTGGTGCGCGCGCTGGAGAGCGTCTACCCGGCCGTGCTCGGCACGCCGCCGCGCTACGGCGGCGTGCCGGGCGCGACGGACGGCACGTTCCTCTGGGCGTGGCGCGACATCCCGGTGGTGACGATCGGACCCGGCGACAGGACGATCCCGCACCAGGTGGACGAGTTCGTGCGCCTGAGCGAGGTCGTGACCAGCGCTCGCCTGTACGCCGCGGCTGCGGTAACTTATCTCTCGTCACACGCTTGAAGACCGGAGCCGGTGCCCTGAACCGTCAGGGACCACTCCTCGACTACCGGTCGACTGGAGGACACCTTATGGTCGCCATCCGCTTCCCGCTCGCTCGTCTCGGCGGCAAGGCGCTCGCCGCGGCGTTGCTTGCGAGCGCGCTTCTGCTCGGCAGCGCCTTCGCCCAGGACCCCGCCCCGGTCACGGGAGGCACCCTCACGGTCGCCATCACGGCCGACCCGCCCGGTTGGGACCCGACGGCCTCGACCTCGCAGGAGATCCCGCGCGTCGTGTACAACAACGTCTTCGAGGGCCTCGTCAAGTTCGACCGCACAGGCGCCATCGTGCCGGGCCTCGCCGAGTCGTACGACATCAGCAGCGACGGCCTCACCTGGACGTTCCACCTGCGCCAGGGCGTGAAGTTCCACGACGGCAGCGCCTTCACGGCGGCCGACGTCGTGGCCAAGTTCGAGCGCGCCCGCGACCCAGAGTCCGGTCACACCCACCCAGAGTACTACGCGGCCATCGCAGGCATCGCGGCGCCCGACGACCACACCGTCGTCTTCACGCTCAGCCAGCCGAGCCGCGGCCTGCTGTACAACCTCGCGCGGCCCGACTCGATCATCTACCCAGCCGCGAAGGCCGACACGCAGCGCTCGCAGCCCATCGGCACGGGCCCCTTCAAGTTCGCCTCCTACACGGAAGGCAGCGAGGTCGTGCTCGAGCGCAACGCCGACTACTACGTCGCCGGCGTGCCGTACCTCGACAAGGCCGTCTTCAAGATCATCGGCGATCCCAACACGCGCTTCGCGGCGCTGCAGGCCGGCGACATCGACCTGACCGGCGTGACCTCCGAGCAGTACCTCGTGCTGGGCGGCAACCCCGAGCTCAAGGGCACCGAGGGCACCATGACCACCGAGATCACGGTGGCCATGAACAACACCCGCGCGCCGTTCGACGACGTGCGCGTGCGGCAAGCCATCACCATGGCCATCGACAAGCAGGCCATCGTGCAGGGCGCCTTCTTCGGCCTCGGTACCGTGATCGGCTCGCACATGAGCCCGTCCGAGCCCTACTACATCGACCTCTCCGGCACGTACCCGTACGACCCGCAGCGCGCCAAGGAGCTCCTCGCCGAGGCCGGCTACGCCGACGGCTTCACCATCCACTTCGAGCTGCCCGAGCCGTACAACATCGAGCGCCGTAGCGGCGAGGTCGTGGCGCAGATGCTGCGCGAGGTCGGGATAAACGTCGAGCTCAGCGTCGTCGAGTGGGGCACCTGGATCCAGCGCATCTTCCTCGGTGGCGACTACGACATGACGATCATCGGGCACTCCGAGCCCCGCGACATCAACGTCTACGCCAACCCCGGCTACTACTACCATTACGACAACCCGCGCATCGGCGAGCTCCTCGGCGAGGCGGACGCCGCCGGCAGCACCGAGGCCGAGACGGCCGCCTACCAGGAGATCGCCAAGGTCATCGCGAACGACGCGGTGAACGTCTGGCTCTTCTCGCCGCCCGTCCTGATGGCAGCCAAGCAGAACGTCTACGGCTTCTGGACCGACCAGCCCACGCCGGCCATCGACGTGACCGAGGTGTTCAAGACGAACTGAGCCTCGGGCGTTCCTTGCAGCCGAACGCTCCCGCTAGCCCGCGCGTCGGGCGGTGCCCTCCGCGGCGCCGCCCGACCGCGCCTCTGAACCCTCGCGCCGCGCCGCGCGAGCCGCTCGACGCCCACGCCCAGGAGACCCGAGCAACCCGATGCTGGCCTTCGCCGTCAGACGCTTCCTCACCGCCATCGTCAGCGTGTGGCTGGCCAGCCTCGTCGTCTTCTCTGCGATCGTGGCCATCCCGGGCGACCCGGCCGAGATCATCCTCGGGCTCAACTCCAGCCAGGAAGCGCGCGCTGCCCTGCGCACGAAGCTCGGGCTCGACGTGCCGGCGCCCCGCCGCTACGTGGCGTGGCTCGGCGGCGTGCTCAGGGGCGACTTCGGGGAGAGCCTCAACTACCAGCAGCCCGTCGCCAAGCTGATCGGCGGTCGGCTGAAGGTGAGCGTGCCCCTGTCGTTGGGCGCGGCCCTCGTCGCCACGCTGCTCGCCATCCCGTTGGGCATCCTGGCGGCGGTGCGGCGCGGCACGTTCGTCGACCCGCTCGTCGTGGCGCTCTCGCAGCTTGGCGCAGCCATACCCGGCTTCTGGCTCGGGCTCATCTTCATCCTCTACTTCGCCGTCGAGCTGCGGCTCTTCCCGGCGGGCGGCTTCACGCCGTTCGCCACCGACCCCGCCAAGTGGTTCAAGAGCCTCGTCCTGCCCATGCTGGCGCTCGGCCTCGGCCAGGCGGCCGTCATGGTGCGCATGACGCGCGCCGCCATGCTCGAGGTCCTCAACCAGGACTTCGTGCGTACCGCCCGGGCCAAGGGGCTCGGCCGGCGCAGCGTGGTGCTCAAGCATGCGTTGCGCAACGCCATGGTCACCATCATCACGATCCTCGGCCTCTCCCTCACGAACGTCTTCATCGGCTCGATCGTCATCGAGCAGGTGTTCGCGCTGCCCGGCATGGGCCGGCTGGCGATAACGGCCATCGGCACGCGCGACTTCCCCCTGCTCCAGGGCGAGATCCTCGTGTACGCGGCCACCATCGTCTTCCTCGGCTTCCTCGTCGACCTCTCGTACGGGCTCCTCGACCCGCGCATCCGGTACTCCTGATGGCCGGGCGAGGCGCGCGTTTGGCGGGGCGCGGCAACCTGATAGTGGGAGCGGTGCTCGTAGGCGTCGTCGCTGCGGCCGCGCTCCTGAGCTTCGCCTGGCTGCCTACCGACCCGCTGAAGATGGACTTCGTGAGCCAGCTCAAGCCGCCCTCGGGCAAGTACCTCCTCGGCACCGACCACTTCGGCCGCGACCTGCTCTCGCGCGTACTCGTCGGGGCGCGCTCCACGCTCTACGTCGGCTTCATCGCCGTCGGCCTCGCCCTGAGCGTCGGGGGCTTCCTCGGCGCCGTCGCCGGCTTCCTCGGCGGCGTGCTCGACGAGGTCGTCATGCGTCTCGTCGACGTGGCGTACGCCTTCCCTGCCATCCTGATGGCGCTGCTCCTCGCCGCCGTCTACAAGCCCGGCACCCTGACAGCCATGGTCGCCATCGGCATCGCGTCGGTGCCGATCTTCGCGCGCATCGCCCGCTCGAGCGTGCTCAGCCTGAAGGAGCGCGACTACGTCGAGGCCGGCCGCGCGCTCGGCGTGCGGAGCGGCCGGCTCCTGCTGCGCCACATCCTCCCGGGCGCACTGGGGCCACTGATCGTGCAAGCGAGCCTCAGCCTCGCCGTGGCCGTTCTGGCCGAGGCGGCGCTCTCGTTCCTCGGCCTCGGGACCCCGCCGGACGTGCCGAGCTGGGGCAACATGCTGCGCGAGGCGCAAGGCTTCATGGCCATGAGCCCCTACCCCGCCCTCGTGCCCGGCCTCGCCATCGTGTGGACGGTCCTCGGTTGGAGCCTCCTAGGCGACGGGTTGAGGGACCTGTGGGACCCGCGGGCATGACGCGTTAGGCAACCGCCCAAGACAGTTAGGCGCCCCTCCTCGGGCGGCCGGCCTGCGTCCGATGACGAATCCGAGCCGCGCGCACCGAGCTTTGTCGCGCTCCGGCTGTAACGAGCGTGTTACCCGGAGGCATGAAACATGAGAGCCCCATAAGGGAAAACCAGCTCGGGAGGAAAGATCATGGCCAGCAAGCCACCCTCGGTCAACATCATCGCAGCTGACGAGAGCTACCACCGCTTGGTGCAGGAAGCTCTCGACCAGGTCACGGCGTCCCCGCCGAGGTGGCAGGCGGCCGCGGCACAGCTGGTTCTCGACTTCCCCCTGACCTGGGCCATGACGCGCATGACCGACATGAACAGCGTGGAGCGCGCCAAGACGGTGGTCGTCACCCAAGGCAGCCACCCCGCCTACCTCGACATGTTGGCGAGCCACCACGTCTCGGGCGTCGTCGAGGTCGGCGACATGCGCATGCTGGTGGCCGGCATCTACGCGGCGGCTTCCTCGCTGAAGACGTACCAGTGGCGCAGCGGCCTGACGTACATGGAGCTGCGAGTCACGAGGTTGCTCCTCCAGGGTCTCGACACCGCGGCCAGCGCCGACCACCTGCGCGTGGCGCAGAAGACCGTCAACGCGCACGTCTCGAACATCCTCAGCAAGCTCGGCCTCGAGTCGCGCACTCAGTACCTGGCGGCGCTCGTCGCCCATCACCCTGCCGTCCCATAGGGCGGGCTCCCAGAACGCCGGTCGCGGCTGGGCTGCTCCCACGGCCCGGCCGCGACCCTTTTCCGACCGGCCGAGCGTGGCTGTGTTCGGCCAACCCGCCTCGGTCGGCACTAGGAGCCGACGTCAGTGGGAACAGAGCGGCTACTTCGAGCCCCGAGTCTCCCACCACGCCGCCAACGCCTCCGCCAGCAGCCGCGCCGCGAGGAGCGCGCTCCTGCCGGTCGGGTCCAACTCGGGCGCCAGCTCCATGAGGTCCATGCCCACCACGCGGTTGCGGGCGAACGTAGCGGTCACGAGGTCGCGCAGCTCGCCGTAGGTAAGGCCCTCGGGCTCGGGGCTGCCGGTGCCGGGCAGCTCCGCGGCGTCCAGCGCGTCGACGTCGACGCTCAGGTAGACGTCGACGCCCCGCGGCAGGCCCTCGACCGCCTCCGCGAGCCCGGCGCGCACGGCGCGCGCGCCCAGGAGCTTGTGCCCGCGTGCACGAGCGGCGCGGAAGGCTTCGGCGTCGGCGCGGACCCCGCGCAGCCCGACGACCGTGATGTGCTTCAGGCCAGGCAGGGCCTCGACGGCGCGCCTGAACGGACTGGAGTTCGCGTAGCGCGTGGCGT
This sequence comes from Trueperaceae bacterium, assembly GCA_023954415.1. Classification (NCBI taxonomy): domain Bacteria; kingdom Thermotogati; phylum Deinococcota; class Deinococci; order Trueperales; family Trueperaceae; species Trueperaceae bacterium. Next base: position 256,268 of record JAMLIB010000001.1, on the reverse strand, counting down.
TGCGCGCCTCCGAGTAGTCGAGGTGGGCGTCGAGCTGCACGACGTGCAGCTCGCGCACGTCGTCGAACGCCCGCAGGAGCGGATAGCTCACCGAGTGGTCGCCGCCCACGAACACGGGCAACCCGACGGCCGCGCGCAGCGCTCGCGCGGCCGCGGTGATCCTGTCGTGGCTGACCGCCGTCTCCAGCTGCGCCACGTCGACGTCGCCGGCGTCCACCAGCCGCGCGCCCGCCAGACGGAACGTGTCCGTCTCCTGGTCGTAGAAGCCCTCGGGCGGCAGCACGTACCGGCCGCTGGCGGCGCGTAAGGCGGCCGGGGCGAAGCGCGCGCCCGGCCTGAAGCCGACGGCGAAGTCGAAGGGCACACCGAGGAGGCCCACGTCGTAGCCGACCGGCGCCAGGCCCGGCCGCCCGGAGCCGGCGTCGCCGGAGCGCGCGCCTTCCGGCGCGGCCAACTCGGCCAGCTCGGCCACCGGCACGAACGGCGCCTTGAAGAACGTGGCGGGCCCAGTGAACGGCAACTCCGTGTGCCGGGCGCCGCTCACGCGAGCTCCACGCCGGCGGCGACCACCGCGGCCAGGAGGCCGCCGTCTGCCAGGGTCGAGTGGACGGCCTCCAGGTCGGGCTTGAGGTAACGGTCGTGGCCCAGGTGCGGCACGCGCTCGCGGATGTGCGCGTGGGCGGCCGCCGCGCCCCTACCGGGCACGAGGGGCGCCCTGAAGTCGAGCCCCTGCGCCGCCGCGAGCAGCTCGACGGCGATCACGTAGCGCGCGTTGCGCAACACGGACCCCAGCTTGCGGCAGGCGTGGGCGCCCATGGAGACGTGGTCCTCCTGGTTGGCGCTCGTGGGGATGGAGTCCACGGAAGCCGGGTGGGCCAGTACCTTGTTCTCGCTCACGAGGGCCGCGGCCGTGTACTGCGCCACCATCAGGCCGGAGTCGAGGCCGCCGTGCTCGGTCAGGAAGCCGGGCAGGCCGGACAGAGCCGGGTTGACGAGCTGTTCGACGCGCCGCTCCGAGATGTTGGCCAGCTCCGCGACCGCGATGGCGGCGTAGTCGGCGGCCAGCGCCAGGGGCTGACCGTGGAAGTTGCCGGCGCTGATGACGCGCTGGTGGCCGTCGTCCGTGACGATCAGGGGGTTGTCCGTCACGGAGGCGAGCTCCGTCTCGACGACCTCGCGCACGTGCGCGAGCGCCCCGCGCGTGGCCCCATGGACCTGGGGCACGGCGCGCAGGGAGTACGGGTCCTGCACGCGGTCGCAGTCGGCGTGGGAGAGGACGACCTGAGAGTCGGCCAGGATGGCGCGCATGTTGGCGCTCACGGCGAGCGCCCCCGAGTGCGGGCGCAGGCGGGTGACGGCCGGGTCGAACGGGGCGTGGCTGCCCAGGAGCGCCTCGATGGTCATCGCGGCGGCCACGTCGGCCGCCGCGGCGAGCCGCTCGGCGTCGAGCAGCGCCAGGGCGAGGAGCGCGGTCATCGCCTGCGTGCCGTTGATGAGCGCGAGCCCCTCCTTCGCCTCGAGCGTGAGCGGCTCGAGACCGACCCGCGCGAGGGCGGCGGCGCCGGGCAGGCGCTCCCCCTCGACCTCGGCCTCGCCCTCGCCGATGAGGACGAGCGCCATGTGCGCGAGCGGCGCCAGGTCGCCGGAGGCCCCGACCGAGCCTTGCGACGGCACCACCGGGTGGACACGGCGCTCGAGGAGCTGCGCGAGCAGGGCAACGACGGCGGGGCGCACGCCCGAAGCGGCGTGCGCCAAGGACTGGGCGCGCAGGAGGAGCATGGCGCGCACGACCTCGGGTGGGAACGGCTCGCCGACGCCGACGGCGTGGGAGAGGAGGAGGTTGCGCTGCAACGTCCTCACGTCGGCCGGGCCGATGCGCGTCGTCGCGAAGCGCCCGAAGCCGGTGGTCACGCCGTACGCCGTGTCGCCGCGCGCGAGCAGCGCGTCGACGAACGCGCGGTTGGACGCGAGCCGCTGCTCGACGGCGGGCGGCAACACCACGCGCCAGTCGCCGCGCGCCACGCCCTCGAGCGCCGCCAGGGTCAGCTCGGAACCGAGCTGAAAGGTCTTGGTCAAGCCTCATCGCCTCCCAACCGTGCCAACAGCGAGCGCAAACGCGCCGCCAGCTCCCCGGCCTCCGCCGCGCGGCGGCGCTCCTCTGCCACGACCTCGGCAGGCGCGTTCGCCACGAACTTCTCGTTGCCCAGCTTGCGCTCGGAGCGCAGGCGCTCCTCCTCGAGGCTCGCGAGCCGCTTCCGCTGCCGCGCGAGGTACTCGGTCACGTCGACCTGACCGGCGAGGGGCAGGCGCACCTCGAGCCCGGGCAGGGCGCTCGTGAGGCTCGGACCGGCGTCGGCGGCGCGGGGCTCGGGCCGCGCGCGCGCCACGGCCTCGAACACGGCCGCCTCGCGCTCGATCAGGGCCGCCCCCTCACCAGCCACGCTCACGACGAGCCGCGCGGTGGGCGACAGGTCGGCCTCGCTGCGCAGGCTGCGTACCGCCTGGATCGCCCCTTGCAGGCGCGCGAAGTCGTCCTCGGCCGCCTGGTCGACCAGGCTCTCGTCGCCGCGCGGCCATTCGGCGAGGGCGAGCTGGCCCTCGTGCCCCAGGGCCGCGTACAGCTCGGACGTCACGAACGGCATGAGGGGGTGCTGCATGGCGAGGACGGCCTCGAGCACCCGCCTCAGGGTGGCGCGCGTCGCCTCGTCCGCCTCCTTGAGGGCCGGCTTGGCCGCCTCGAGGTACCAGTCGCAGAACTCCGACCAGGTGAAGTCGTAGAGCGCGCGCGTGGCGGCCCCGAGGTCGAAGGCCTCGAGCGCATCCGTCACGACCCTAATCGTGCGTTGCAGGCGGCTCAAGATCCACCGGTCGGCCAGCTTGACGGGGCGCAACGCCCCCCCGTCGTCTCGCGGGCTCTCGCCTTGGAGGTTGAGGAGGGCGAACCGGGCGGCGTTCCAGAGCTTGGTGGCGTAGTTCCTGCCCATCTCCACGCGCCGGTCGTCCCAGCGCACGTCCTGCCCGCCCGTGCTCGCATACCCCATCGCGAAGCGCAGGGCGTCCGCGCCGTGCTGCTCGATGACCTGGAGCGGGTCGATGCCGTTGCCCTTCGACTTGGACATCTTCTGCCCGTTGGCGTCGAGCACGAGGCCGTGCAGCACCACCGTGTCGAACGGCTTGCGGTCCGTGAACTGGTAGGCGGCGAGCTCCATGCGCGCGACCCAGAAGAACAGGATGTCGTAGCCCGTGACGAGGACGCTCGTCGGGTAGAACTTCAGGAAGAACGGGTCCGCCTCGTCGGGCCACCCCAGGGTGCTGAACGGCCAGAGGTTGGAGGAGAACCACGTGTCGAACACGTCCTCGTCCTGCCGCAGCTCGATGCCGGCGTAGCGGGGGTCGTCCGTGGGGTCGAGGTCGGGCCGGTCCACGGGCGGCACGTAGACGTTGCCGTCCGCGTCGTACCAAGCGGGGATGCGGTGGCCCCACCAGAGCTGGCGAGAGATCGTCCAGTGGCGCAGCTTCGCGAGCCAGTCCTTGTTCACCTTCGCGTAGCGCTCGGGCACCACCGCGATCTCGCCGGCCTCCAGCCCGGCGAGCGCGCGCGCCGCGATGGAGTCCGTGTCGTAGAACCACTGCAAGGACAGGATGGGCTCGACGGGCTCGCCCGTGCGCTGCGACAGGCCGAGGGCGATGGCGTGATCGCGCTCCCCTCGCAGGTGACCGCCGGCGGCGAGCAGCGCCACGACCTCGGCGCGCGCCTCGAAGCGGTCGAGGCCGCGCAGCTCCTCCGGCACCAGCTCGCCGGCCAGGCGCGCGTCCAGGTCGATGACGCTCGGGCGCGGGAGGCCGTGCCTCTCGCCGATCTCGAAGTCCGTCGGGTCGTGCGCCGGCGTGATCTTCAACGCGCCGGTGCCGAAGCCGAGCTCCACGGCCTCGTCGAGGATGATCGGAACGTAGCGGTCCGTGAGGGGGATGCGCGCGCGCCGCCCCACGAGGGCCGCCGCGCGCGGGTCGTCCGGGTGGAGGGCCACGGCCACGTCCGCGAAGATCGTCTCGGGGCGCACGGTGGCGATCGTGATCTCGCCGTCGTGGCCTCGCCCGTCGGGTGCCTGGAGCGCGTAGGCCAGCTCGTAGAGCTTGCCCGGCCGCTCCTCGCGGTCGACCTCCAGGTCCGAGAGGACCGTCCGGCTGACCGGGTCCCAGTTGACGATGCGTTCGCCGCGGTAGACGAGCCCTGCGTGGTAGAGCTCGACGAACTGGCGGCGGACGGCGCGCGACAGGCCCTCGTCCATTGTGAAGCGGGCGCGCGTCCAGTCGGCGCTGACGCCGAGGCGCTGGAGCTGCTCGAGGATGATCCCCCCGTAGCGCTCTTTCCACTCCCAGACGCGCTCGAGGAACGCCTCGCGCCCGAGCTCCCGGCGGCTCGTCCCCTCCTTGCGCAGCGCCTTCTCGACCTGCACCTGCGTGCTGATGCCGGCGTGGTCCGTGCCGGGCTGGAACAGCGCCTCGAACCCCTGCATGCGCTTGAAGCGGATGAGGACGTCGATGATGGTGTTGTCGAAGGCGTGCCCCAAGTGCAGGTTGCCCGTGACGTTGGGCGGCGGGATGACGATGCAGAAGGGCGGCTTGGCGCTGCGCGCGTCGGCGGCGAACGGCTCGCGCGCCCAGCGCTCCGCCCAGCGCGCTTCCAGCGCGGCCGGGTCGTAGCGGCTCGGCAGGTCGTCGGCTTGGATGAGCTCGGCCATGGACTCCTCCGTGTCCGGGCGCTCGTGGCGCCCGCCGGAGGGGCATCGGGTTACGAGAACGCCCCGTCCGGCTCGTTGCGGACGAGGCACGTGCGTGACCCCGCGGTACCACCGCATTTCCCCCGCGCCGCGGGGGCACTCTAGGTCGCTGCTCTCAGGCGCGGCAGCCCGCGGGGGCGCCGGGCACGCGCTGGCTTCTCCAGGCCGGCCCACTACCCCAGGGCGGCGAACCGCCCGACGGGCGACGTTCGGCGCTCGCTCCCGGTCCGCGCTCGCACCCGGCAAAGCGCCGGCACGGACTCTCTGGCGGGGCGGGTGCGCCTACTCTTCCCGCTGCCAGGATGATAGCACCGGCCCGGCGAGCTCACCCGGCCGTCAGGGACGGCCCGGGTATTCACCGACGGCCCGACTCACCCCACCATGGGTAGGGCGTTCTGCGACTGGATGCTGATCTGCCCAGCCGTCAGCCGCGCCGCGCGCCGCAGCTCGATCGAGCTGGCGTTCTCGGGGTCCGAGACGACGATCGGCACGCCGCCGTCGCCGCTCTCGCGGAGCCTGCGCGTGATGGGGACGCGGCCGAGCAGGGGCAGCCGCTCGCTCTCGGCCCAGCCGGCGGCCCCGCCCTCGCCGAAGATGTAGTCGCGGGTGCCGTCCGGCAGCGCGTAGTAGCTCATGTTCTCGATCACCCCCAGCACCGGGATGTGCGTCTTACGCGCCATCGTGTAGGCGCGCTTGACGTCGACGAGCGCCACCGCCTGCGGGGTGGTGACGAGCACCATGCCCGTGACCGGCACGAGCTGGGAGAGCGAGAGCTGCACGTCGCCGGTGCCGGGCGGCAGGTCGACGATCAGGTAGTCGAGCTCGCCCCACACCGTCTGCTTCAGGAGCTGCGTGAGGGTGCCGTGGAGGATGGGGCCGCGCCACGTGAGCGCCTGGCCGTCCTCGACCAGGTTGGCGATCGAGATGACCTTCACACCGTGGTTGCGCAGGGGGAGGATGTGCTTCTCGTCGTCCGCCATGAGGCGCTTGCCCTCGACGCCGTACATCTTGCTCTGGCTCGGACCGTAGATGTCGGCGTCGAGCAGGCCGACCTGCGCCCCCTCGAGGTGCAGGGCGGCCGCCAGGTTGGCCGCCACGGTCGACTTGCCCACCCCGCCCTTGCCCGAGCCGACGGCGATGACGTTGCGCACCCCCGGCAGCGGCATCTGCGCCGGTCCGCGGACCTTGGAGCCGAAGACTATCTCCACGGCGGTCGCGCCCGTGTGCCTAGCGACGGCCGTGCGCACGTCCTGTTCGATCTTCGCCTTGAGGGGGCAGGCGGGCGTCGTGAGGGTGATCTGGAGCTTGACGGCGTCGCCGTCGACGGCGACGGAGTCCACCATGCCGAGGGTGACGAGGTCCTGGTTGAGTTCCGGATCGTTGACGCCCTTGAGGGCCTCGAGTACGCGGTCGCGAGTGACGTCCATGCTGAGCAAGAGCGTACCAGCGTGAGTGGGCGGGTGGCTGCCGCGCACTTTACCCAAGTCGCCTTGTGACCCATGGGCGGCGCGGCTATACTCACAGGCGCGTGGAACAAACGGGTCGCTTCCAGCGCAACCAGGAGCTCAGGCGCGACGGCGATGTCGTCACGAACGTCGGCGTCGACGTGGTGACCGGACTACCGGTCCTCGTCTACGACTTCCCGGGCTCCCCCACGCTCACCCCCGGTCAAGCCGAGCTCGACGGTATCCCGGCCGTGCTCGCGGCCTCCGCCGCCGACGGTCGCGGCTGCCTCGTGGTGGCGTACCCGAACGACGCTACGCTCGTCGCTCCGGGCGAGAGCGTGATAGACGACAAGTTCGCGCTGCGCGCCGCCACCATCCTGCGCGATGCGGCGAGGCGCGGCATCGCGCATGGCGACCTCGGGCCTGGGCGCTTCCTCTGGTCGGGCGGCGCCCTCTACCTCGAAGGGTACGGCGTCCCCTGGCGCCCAGGCCTGCCCGTGCCTCAGAAAGGCGCTCCCGTGCCGGCGGCGCTCACCGCGGCGCTGCAAGCCGACCTACGCAACGCCGTCAAGGCGCTCGCGCAGCTGGGCGAACGGACCTTGAGCGCCGAGGTCATGGCCGTACTGCGCGCGGCGGCGGCCGGCTCGAGCAACACCGACGCCGGCGGCCTTCAAGCCACGCTCAGACGGCTCGCCGGCGGCGCCGTCACGGTCCCGTCGGCCGGCTTCGCCGACATCGTGCTACCGACCACCTCGGGCACCCAACCCGCCAGGTCGGGCTCTCCCGAGTTCGACGCGCTCGAGTTCCCGTCGGAGGGCCCGCCCTCCGGCTCGCCGCCGCGTCCGGAGACCCGCACGCCGCCTGTCGTCCGGTCGGACGACGTCCTGAACCTCGATTTCGCCGGCGAGGACGGCGACCCCGACCAGGCGGGCGACCTATGGACCGCCCCCACGCGAACGCCCGCCCGAGGCACGCCGACCCCTAGGGTTCCGCCCGATCAGCCGCCCGCGCGACCGGCCGAAGAGCCGAGCCGACCGGCTTCGCAAGGGGGCCGCCCGACGCCATCGGAGCCGGACCCCATCACCGTCCTGAGCGACCCGGGCACGCGCCCAGCGGCAACGGGCAAGCCGAGACCGGCGGAGCCGCGACCGCGGGGGAGCGAGGGCGAGACCGGCTTCGTGAAGCACCTCCCACCCGGCGCTACCTACCGGCCAGGCACGCTGGACGACGCCCCGCGACCCGCGCCCATCCGCGTGACCGACACGTTCTCGCCCGTGATCCGCAGGCGCTCGTGGCGCGGCCCCGCGCTGCTCGTGCTCTTGGTGCTCCTCGTGGCCCTCGGGACGTTCCTTGCCCTGAGGGCCCAACGCGCCAGCAACCTCGGTCAGGTCGGAGCCGGCGCCGTCAGGCACCTCGTCGACGTGCGCGTCGACCCGACCAACCTGCCGCCCGTCAGCCTCGTGGTGGACGCGAGCCCGGACGGCTCCGGCTACAAGCCCGGCACGATCATCGGCTCGGTACCCCGGCGCGTCGCCTTCGACGCCAACGGCGCCTGGGTCGTGCACGCCCAGTTCCAGGGGCGCTCAAGCGAGCACGTCACGCTGCACGTCCCCGACGACGTCGTGATCACGCTCTCCTTCCCGGAACCGACACCGCCGGCGCCGTGACGGCCGCCGCGGCGTCGCCGGCCGACTCCACCGCTCTCGCCCGAACCCTAGACCGGCCCTCCGAGGCCGCCGCACGGAGTGTCACGCATGCCTGACGCCAAGACCAGCGCCAACACCAGCACCAGCACCAGCATCGTCGTAGTCGACTACGGCTCGCAGTACAGCCACCTCATAACGCGGCGCCTCCGCGAGCTCCAGGTCCTGTCCGTGCTCGTCCCGGCGGCGGCGACGGCGGAGCAGATCGCGGCGCACGCCCCGGCCGGCGTGATCCTATCGGGAGGGCCGAACAGCGTGAACGACGCCGGCGCGCCGCGCCTGACGCAGGGGCTGCTCGACCTCGGCCTACCCGTCCTCGGCGTGTGCTACGGCATGCAGCTCCTCGCCAAGGAGCTGGGCGGCAACGTGGGTGGCGGCGGCGCGCGCGAGTACGGCAAGGCGCCCCTCGAGCGCTACTCCGGCGAGCTCTTCGCGGGCGTCGAGGGCAAGTTCATCGCCTGGATGAGCCACGGCGACTCGGTGACGCGCGTGCCGTCGGGCTTCACCGTCACCGCCGTGTCGGAGGGCGGGGCCGCCGCCGCGATGGAGGACCGGGCACGACACCTGTACGGCCTGCAGTTCCACCCCGAGGTGCACCACACGGCGAAGGGCATGGCCGTGCTCGAGCGCTTCGTGGAGCTGACCGGCGTGGCGCGCGACTGGACGCCTGACGCGATCGTCGAGGCTAGCATCGCGAGCGTGCGCAGGACGGTCGGCGCGAACGAACGCGTGCTGCTCGGCATCTCCGGCGGCGTCGACTCCACCACGCTCGGCCTGCTGCTGCACCGGGCGCTCGGGGACCGGCTCGTGGCGGTGTTCGTCGACCACGGCCTGCTGCGGCTCGGCGAGGCGGAGGAGGTGGAGCGTGCCCTGCGCTCGCTCGGCGTCAACCTCACCGTCGTCGACGCGGCCGACCGGTTCCTCGCCGCGCTGACCGGCGTCACCGACCCGGAGGAGAAGCGCAAGATCATCGGACGGGAGTTCGTCGAGGTGTTCTCGCAGGAGGCGCGGCGCCAGCAGGACGCCGGGCCCATCCGCTACCTCGCCCAGGGCACCCTCTACCCCGACGTCATCGAGTCGGCCGGCGTGCCGGGCGCGGCCAACATCAAGTCGCACCACAACGTCGGCGGCCTGCCGAAGGACCTCGGCTTCGAGCTGCTGGAGCCGTTCAGGGCGCTCTTCAAGGACGAGGTGCGCGAGGTGGCGGAACGCCTGGGCCTCCCCCCGCACCTGCGCGACCGGCACCCGTTCCCCGGCCCCGGCCTGGCGGTGCGCATCATCGGCGACGTGACGCGCGAGAAGCTCGAGGTCCTGCGGCGCGTCGACGACGTCTTCATCTCGGCACTGCGCGAGTTCGACCTCTACCACGACACCTGGCAGGCCTTCGCGGTCCTGACCCCGCTGCGCTCCGTCGGCGTCATGGGCGACTCCCGCACCTACGCCAACACCGTCGCCCTGCGCGCCGTGTCGAGCGTCGACGGCATGACGGCCGACTGGACGCGCCTGCCGAGCGAGTTCCTCGCCACGGTCGCGAACCGCATCGTCAACGGCGTGCCCGAGGTCAACCGCGTCGTGTACGACATCACCAGCAAGCCGCCGGCCACCATCGAGTGGGAGTGACGTCCACCACGCCGGCCCGGTCGCCGGCGGACGACGACCGCGCGCGGCCGACGCCGGGTAGAGTCTTGGCATGGCACGCTGCTGGCTGGTCAAGTCCGAACCCGACTGCTACTCGTTCGACCAACTCGTCGCGGACGGCCGCACGGCCTGGGAGGGCGTCCGCAACTACCAGGCCCGCAACTACATGCGAGACGACATGCGGGTCGGCGACCTCGTCCTCTACTACCACTCGAGCACGGCGGTCCCTGCCGTCGTAGGGCTGGCCAAGGTCGCGTCCGAGGCTTACCCGGACGCCACGCAGTTCGACCCCGCCAACGAGTACTACGACCCGAAGGCGACGGCGGCGGCCCCGCGCTGGTACCTCGTCGACCTCGAGCCGGTCAGGCCGCTCGAACGACCGGTCACGCTCGAGGAGATGCGCGCAGACCCCCGCCTCGAGAGCATGCAGCTCCTCGCCCGCGGCAACCGCCTGAGCGTCATGCCCGTCGAGCCGGAGCACGCCAAGCGGGTCGAGGAGCTGGCGGCGGCCTGAGGCCCGGTGCACGGCAGGCGCGGGGGTGGCTGACCGAGGGCCGGCCCAGCATGTCGCCCTTAGGCCCGGGCGGCACGCGAAGCCCGGCACACCCGGCCGTTCGCGCGTGGTGGTAGCATCCTCAAGCATGAAGGAGCGTAGGACACGGGTCCTCGAGCTGGTGGCCGAGTCGTACATCGCCACCGCCCACCCCGTAGCGTCAGGCCACATCGCCGCGCGCCTCGAGGTGAGCCCCGCCACCGTCCGCTACGACTTCGGCTCGCTGGAGAGCGCCGGCCTGCTCCAGCAGCCCCATACTTCGGCCGGCCGCATCCCGACCGCGCTCGGCTTCCGCGTGTACGCCAAGAGCCTCCTGCCGCCGCGCCCCCTGCGCGCCGCCCAACAGAGCCGCCTCGACGAGCACCTGAAGGGCGCGGAAGGCGACGACCTGCTCGCCCTCGCCTCGCGCCTGGCGGCGGAGCTGTCCGGCTACGCCGTCACCATCCACCTGCCGGCGGACGACGCGCTGCACATCCTCGAGATCCACCTGTCACAGCTCGCCTCCAACCGACTCCTCGCGGTCGTCGTCCTCGAGAACGGCCTCGTGCGCCAGCTCGGCGTCACCGTCGACCCCGCCCCGCACGGCGACGTGATCGACGACGCCGAGCGCAACCTGAGGCAACTGGCCCAACCGGTCGGCGAGGTCCCTTCCGCGCTGCTCGAGCTCGCCAACCGCGCCGACGCCGAGCTGAGCCGCACGCTCGTGGCGCTCGCGCGCGCTTGGCACGACCTGCAGCCGCCGCGCGTCTTCAGGGAGGGGTTCAGCCACCTGCTGGACGAGCCGGAGGGCGCGGACCCGAGCTTCATGCGCCTGGCCCTCGAGTCGCTCGAGTCGGAGTCGAGGAACGCGTCTCTCCGCGGCGCCAAGGGCATGAGCGACTACGCCGACGCTTCCGAGCCGGTACCTCCGGCGGGCGCGGCAGGCTCCGCGGCGGGTAGGGAGCCGGCCGGTCGCGGCACCGAGGGTGAGCTCTTCGTCGACCTCGACGAGCGCGTAGCGCGCGTAGGGGCCTCCTTCTCGCTCGGGCGCTCGAGCGGTCACCTGGCCATCGTCGGGCCGGCACGGATGCGTTACCCGGAGACGCTCTCGGTAGCGCAGGGCCTGGCCCGCGCCTTGGAGCGCCCCGGTAGAGCCTGACCGGGAGGTACGCCTACGAGGCGTTGGCCAACGGAATATCTCACAACGAACGCGCCCATCGCGGCACTATGCTCCTTGACGGGTGGACGCCTTCGCTGGCGGGAGCCGTGCGTGAACCGGGCGCACGTGAGCAAGCGTCGCGCACCGTGAGCGTCCCGCTCCCAGTAGGGCAGCGCCTCGCACCCCACCAAGCCGTGACCGGCGCGGCACGAAGGAGGGCTATGCCGAACGATGTCTACGTCAAGACGCACACGGCGCTCTCCGCCATCGTCTCGCCACGGGTCGCGGCCGGGGTCCTCGACCAGGCCATCGCCTCCGCCGGCTACGACGGTGACTCCGTGACCGTCTCGACCATGCGACACCTCCTGGCGGGCGCCGTGCGCAAGGGCCTCGCCGGCACGTTCCCGCGTGCCGCCCTCACCTACCACCTGAAGCTCCTAGCGGACGAGCTGGCCGCCTCGGCGCCACCTCAGCCCAAGCACCGCACGCCCGTGGCCGACGCCTTGATCGCGGAGGCCGAGGCCGAACGCGCGTACGTCTCGTTGACGTCCGAGCGACTGGCCGCCGTCGAGCTCACGACGGACCCGGGGCCCACCCTGCCCGCGCCGACGACCGCCCAGACCGGCCCCCTCGCCACGTTGCCGAGCACCCAGTTCGTTCCCGACGCCGCAGACGGCCGCCTGGCCGGTCGCGCGCCCGTCGTGCCGCGGAAGCGGCGCCGCACGTCCCGCGCCGCCGAGCCGGCGCCGCGGCGCAAGGTCGCCCGCCTCGCCGAGCCGGCGCTCGGCAGGGTGCTGAAGCTCTTCGGCGACATCGAGGCGGTCCGGCAGGTCGTCGTGCTCCGGCGCAGCGCCATCCTCCTGCAACGCGGGGAAGGCGTCGACCCGGAACGCCTCCCCGGTCTGGTACTTTCTTCTCGTCACCTTCTGGCGCGCTCGAGCGACTTGCGCGCCCTGTCGGTCGAGCACCCGAGCGGTGTGCTCTTCCTGTTCCCGTTCGGTGAGGACAGCTTGGTCGTCGTCACGCAAGGAACCGTCAACATCGGTGCCGTCCTGAACGCGCGCGCCGCTCTCGAGGAGGCTGCATGATCCGCCGTCAACTCTCTCTCGCCACCGCGGTGCTGGTCGTGGCGCTTTGGTCGGGAGCCGCGTTCGCGCAGGAGGATTCGCTTCTCCAGCGCTACGACCTAGCCCTCGAGAACCTGCAGGTCGCCACCGCCTCGGTGCCGGGTGACGGCCTGCAAGCGCGCGACGAGCTGGAGCGCGCCCTCAACGCGCTCCTGACCCTCTCGCGCGACGCCACCAGCTCTAACCTCGTGCAAGCGATGGAGCGCACGTTCGAGCGCACACGCGTGGCCGTCGAGAACCAGAGCCGCACCGACATGGCCGTCCAGACCGCCGTGCTCGGTGGCGGCTTCAGCCGCCTCGTCCTCGACTCGGCGTTCTCGAACGCCGACGGCGACCTCGCCCTCGCGCGCGGACGCCTCGAGCACCTGGCCAGGAGTCTCGCGTTCAGCGCGGACGCCGTCTCCGAGATCACGAGCGCCGGCTCCTCCGCAGCGCTCAGGCTCGCCTTCGAGGCGGGCGCCGCCGACGCCGTGGCTGCCGAGCTCGAGGTGGCCGCGCGGCTCTTCGACGATGACCGCGACGGCGCGTACGTCAGCCTCGCCAAGGCCTACGGCGACTCGCTGCTCGTGCAGGACTCCCCGCGCGTCGACGCCACGCTGAACCGCGACCTCGTCGGCGCGGCGCAGGCGCTCGTCGCCGGCGACCGCGCGGAGCTCGACGCCGCCACCGAGCGCGCCACGACCTCCCTCACCCGCCTGGCCGCCGCCGCCCGCAGCGCCGCGACCGACGCCGGAGCCGCCGACCAGACCGCTACCCAGCCCACGGACGAGGTCGCGGCGCAGGAACCCGCCGCCCTCGCCCCTGACGTGCTACCGGAGGTGGTGGCCGGCGCCCAGAGCGAGCCGGTCGCCGAGGAGCCGGCCACGGTCGAGACCGCCGAGACCGCCGAGACCGCCGCGCAACCGGCCGAGGCGCAGGGCGACGGCGCCCTCACGGGCCCGGACCTGGAACAAGCCGTCGCCGCCCGGTTGGCGGAGATCGAGGCCGAGGAGCGCCGGACGCACGTGGACGCGGTGAGCCTCGACCTCGTCGGGGCCGGCGTCCCGCGCGCCCTGGCCGGCCGCGAGGCGGAGCGCGTCGTCGACGCCGGCTTCGCCGACCTAGGGGCCGTCTTCACCGAGCTCGACGCGGGCGCGGGCCGCATGCTCGCCGGCGTCCGGCGCGGGGACCAGACGGAGGCCCACGCCGCCCTGACCGGTATCGCCTCGACTTACGGCGCCGTCCTGGCGCCGAGCCTGAGGCAGGTCGCCCCGGACGTGGCGCAAGGCACCGATGACCTCCTCGCCACGCTCGCCGACACGGCGCGCCTGTCCACCACGGACGCCGCGCTGGTCGGCGCCAGGACCGGCATCATCAGGGGCGCCTTCGCCGGCGAGCCCGTCGGCGTCGCTGACGCCGTCGAGACGACGGTCGCGACCGCCTGGTCCGGCTTGCCTCGCAACGTCGTGTACATCGTCCTCGCGCTCCTGGCCATCGTCCCGCTCGTGCTCCTGAAGATGGCCTTCGGCGGCAGCAACCGCAACTGGCGGCTCGTCGGCTGGGCGCTGTTCCTCCTCCTGGTCCCGACCTTCTACCAGGGGATCGTGGCCTTGGTCGACCTCCTCTCCGGCTACGTCGACATGGCGTGGCTCCCCGACCTCGGCCGCTGGTCGATGTTCGGCGGCCTGACGGGCCAGGCCGTGTGGGCCGTGCTCGTCCTCGTCGCGCTCGTGCTCGCGATCGTGGGTCTGCGCGGCATCTGCGTGCAGTTCGGCCTCCTCGGCGGCCAGAAGAAGAGCGTCGCCCCGGCGCCCGCCGCCGCGGTGCCCAAGAAGAGCAGCACCGGCAACACCACCATCGACTGGGACGAGGAGTTCTGATGCCATACGGCAGCCGCGGTGAGCGGTCGAGTGGTGGCGGCGCCACGTGACCGTCATGACCACTTCCGTCTACCAGGCCGCCGTGATGGAACTAGAGTCGGTGCTCTCCCCGAGGATCGTCTCCCGCGCGCTCAAGGACGGCCTGCGCCAGCTCGGACGCGCCCCCGAGACCGCCGACCTCGCCGATATCGAGAGGGTCATGAAGGCGCAGGTCTTCAGGCAGCTCCAGGTCATGATGCCCGTGACGCAAGCCAAGGAGACGGTCGCCGGCATCCTGGAGCGTCTCACGGGCACCTCCGCCGCCACGCCGGGCGACGCGAGCGCTTCCGAGTCGAGCCTCGAGGCCGTCGGTCAGCGGCTCGCCGCCGTCCAGGCGGAGCTGCGGCCGTTCAACCTCTACTTCGAGTGGCCGGAGGTCCAGAAGCTGCGGGCGCAGGTGCAACTGGTCGACGGCGAGTACGGCGCGGGGCGCTCGGCCCTAGCCGTCTTGCAGGAGGCCGAGGAGCAGCTCGTCGTCGTCAAGCAGAAGCTCGAGGACCAGCTCGTCCTGCAAGCCCGCGACCTGGGGGAGCTCGCCGAGACGCTCGAGGCCGTCAGGGAGCTGGGCGGCCCGCGCGTGCGGCGCTTCGAGACCCTCGTCAACCAGGTACAGGCCGCGCAAGCTCAGCGCCAGCTCGCGCCCGCCGAGCTCGAACGGGCCCATCGTCAGGCGCGCGAGCTCAGGCGCGCAGCAGAAGCCGAGGCCGCGCAGCTGGGCGGGGCGGTCCATGGCGCCGGAACGACCGCGGCGGACGCGACGCCTACGCCCGAAGTCGAGGCGCCTGACGGCGTGGCCGAGCAGGGCGCCGACCGCCACGCGCGGCCCGGTGCCGCCCCGACCGGGGCGTCGGCCGCCGGCCGCACCGAACCGGAGCGGTCGGGGCCGGAACCGGATGCGGCCGCGCTCGCGGACACGCCGGCGCCGCGGACCTTCGACGTCGTGCCACCTAGCGTGCGGGACGCCGAGTTCGAGGACCGCATGCGGCTCCTCGACATCGCGGCAGAACGCCACGACCTCCGGGCCATGGAGGGCGAGTTCGGCGCCGTCATCGAGTACTACCCCGAGCTCGGCAAGCGGCTCGCGGAGCTGCGCGGCGAGCTGGAAGCGGAGCGGTCGGTGGCCGGCGAGCTCACCGGGTTCAGGCAGGACCTCGAAGCGACGGGCGCCGCGCTGCGCACCGACCTGAAGGAGGAGTTCACCGAGCTCCGCTCGGCTATCGACGGGCTGCGGCCCGAGGTCGACACTACGGAGCTCGGGCAGGCCGTGCGCGTCACGCTCGGGATCCTCGAGTCCGGCCTGCCGAGCTACACGGACGTCGAGCACGTCCGGCGCCTGCACCAGCTCGCCAGCGAGCAGGCCGAGGTCATGGACCGCGAGGACGAGGCGCGCGAGCAGAGCCTGGAGGCGCAGGCCCAGCTGCTCGTCAGGCTGGAAGCCACGCTGACCAACCGCCAGGACGACGAAGGCGTGCGCGAGCACGTGGAACGGCTGCGCTCGGAGATCGACCAGCTGCGGCTGGCGCAGGAGCAGAGCGCCGTGGCCCACGACCTCGTCTCGGCGGCGCGCGAGGCCGAGGAGGCCTTGGAGCGGAGCCTCGCCGAGCGCGCCACCGAGGCCAGCGAGCGGCGCCTGGCGCGGCTCAACGCCCTCAGGGCCAAGCTGGAGCGCCTGCCGGTCACCGCGACCCTCGGCGACCGCGCGGCCGCGCTCCGCAGCGAGGTAACGCGTCTGATCGACGAGCAGGAGAGCGCGGCGGCCGTCGCTGGGTTGCTCCTCGACGAGCGCAAGGCCGCAGCGCCCTTGGAGGACTCCGACATCGAGTCGCTCGGCACGGAGATCGAGGCGCTGAGGGAGGAGCTGAGCGGCAGCCTCCGCGGGCGCCTGATGCGTCTGGCGGAGGAGGCGACCGAGCTCGGCAACCACCCGCTCATGGAGCACATCCAGAAGGCGCTCCTCGGCCTCGAGCTCGACCGCTACCCGGACCTGGCGCAGCTCCACGCCGCGCTGCGTTACGAACGCGAGGCGCAACGCCAGGAGCAGGTCGACGAGCTCAAACGCCTCTCGCAAGCCGCCTCGCCGTTCGAGAACTCCGGCGCCGGCGCCGAGCTCAAGGACCTCCTTGCCGAGGCGCGCCGCGACCTCGAGGCCGGGGAGGCCCCGCACACCCTCAAGCGGGCGGCCGAGCGCCTCGCGGAGCTGGAGCGCGCCGCCGAGCAGACGCTGGCCGGCATGCCCGCCCGCCTCGACGCCGCCCTCGTGGCCCTCGAGCCCGTCGCGAAGCTGAACAGCGACGGCGTGACCACGGTGCGCCGGATCCTCAGCCACCTCGACTCGCAGCGCGAGGCGCTCCCGCGCCTCTCCCGTGGCCTCCAGCTCCAGCTGGACAGCGCCCTCTCCCAAGCCGAGCGCATGCTCGTCGACCTCAAGGACGAGTACGAGGCGACCAGGCTCGTCGCTGACAGGGTCGTCAGCGGCGGCCTGCTCGACGACGTCCTCGGTCTCCTGAAGGTCACGGGGTCGAGGCCGGCCACCGAGCCGGCGTTCGAACGCGGCCAGGTGCTGGCCGACTACGTCGACGACGAGCGCCTGACGAGCGCCACGTGGCTGGCGAGCGACGGGAGTGTCCTCGCCCACGAGGGCCGGGACGACGAGCAGTCGCCGGCGGCCGGCATGGTGCGCCTCGCGCGGGCCGCCGCCGCCGAGCTGCCCGGCATCGACGCGCTGCAAGCGCACGACGGCGACGAGGTCCTCCTCCTCGTCCTCCTGGCGAACGGGGAGCGGATCCTGCTGCGCACGTTCGACGCCGACCACGCCGGCGCCCTGGTGCGCCGGGTGCGGCGCGACGCCCGCGGCTGGCCGCTAGCGGGTAGCTCCGAGCCGTGAGCGGCGGGGCGGAGGCGGAGCGGCCCATCCCCCTGACCACGCTGGGAGACACCGAGCGCCTCGCCGGCGAGGCGCTGGCGGCGCTGCCGCCCGGCGCGCTGCTCGTGCTCTCAGGGCCGCTCGGTTCCGGGAAGACGACGTTCACCCAGGCGCTCGCCTCTCACCTGGGCGTTGCGGCGCCCGTGACGAGCCCTACTTACACGCTGGTGCACGAGTACCCATCGCCGGAAGGTCCCCTCGTCCACCTGGACGCCTACCGGCTCGCCGGGGGCGCGGGTCTGGCGGGCGCCATGCTCGACGACTACGGCTCCCGGGCACGCCTCGTCGTGGTCGAGTGGGGCGAGGGGCTGCTGGAGGCCTACCCGGAAGCGTGGCAGCTGGCCTTCTCGTTCGCGCCCGCCGCGCCGGGCACGGCGGGACCGTCGCGCCAGGCGCGCTGGTTGCGGACGCACGGCCCCACGCACGAACGGACCGGCACCGGCGACGACCAGACCGGCACCGCGAAGGAGAGTACCGGAGCGTGAGCGGCGGCGGCCCCCTGCTGCTCGGGATCGACTGCTCGACGACGCACCTGGCCCTCGCCGTCGTAGACCCGGGAAGCGGCACGCTGGCGGCCACGTCCGACGACGTGGGCCGCGCGCACGCTGCGCTCGTCGTCGAGGCGCTGGCGGCCTTGCTCCGCGCCAGCGGCGCCGCGGCGCGCGACTTCGCCGCCGTCGGCGTCGGGGTCGGGCCCGGCTCGTACACGGGCGTGCGTGTGGGCGTGGCGACCGCCCTCGGCATCGCCCGCGCCTGGGACGTCCGGTGCGTCGGGGTCTCGAGCCTCGCCGCCATGCCGGCCGCGTTGGTGGCCCCCAGCGCGCGCGTCGTCGCCGCGAGCGACGCGCGCCGCGGCAACGCCTACGCTCAGCTCCTGGAGCGCCGCGACCCGCAGCCGTGGGCGGTGAGCTATGCGGAGCTGGAGGCGCCACGCAAGCTCGCTCGCTCGGAGTTGGCCACCGCGTATCCCGGCGTCCCCCTCCTCGAGTACGGCACCGTCGTCGCGGCGAACGGCACCGCGACGCCCGTGGTACCGGAAGCCAGCGCGTTGGCCTGGGGTGCGGCGGGGGCCGCGGGCGGCGCGGACGAACCGCCCAAACCTCACTACCTGTAGCGTTATACTGCCTCACCGCGAGACTACGGCGTCCTCGCGGACCGCACCGCGACGAAGGGCTTTCTTGCCCCAGTGGCGGTGAGGCCCGTTGGCCGTCGTGGTAGCCGGAAGCGCCGTGGAGCGGAAGTGAGTATGTTCTTCAGACTCGGAAAAGAGATGGGGGTCGACCTCGGCACGGCGACCGTCCTCATCTATGTGAAGGGCCAAGGCATCATGTTGCGCGAGCCGTCCGTCATCGCGATGGTCCGCGACACCGGTGAAGTGAAGGCCGTCGGCGAGGAAGCCTACCGGATGCTCGGCCGGACGCCGGGCAACATCGTTGCGGTCCGTCCGATGCGCGACGGCGTCATCGCCGACTACGACCTGACCGAGAAGATGCTCCAGGCGTTCGTGCGCAAGGTCCTCACGGGCCCGAGCCGCCTCTTCAAGCCGCAGATCATGGTGTGCGTGCCGTCCGGCGTCACGGAGGTCGAGCGCCGCGCCGTGCTGCAGGCCACGCGCGAGGTGGGCGCCCGCAAGGCGTTCCTCATCGAGGAGCCGCTGGCCGCCGCCATCGGCGCCGGCGTCAACATCGCAGAGCCGACCGGCTCGATGATCGTCGACGTCGGGGGCGGCACGACGGACATCGCCATCATCTCGCTCGGCGGCATCGTCGTCTCCGAAAGCCTGCGCATCGCCGGCAACGAGTTCGACGAGTCGATCATCAGGCACATCCGCCACAAGGAGAACCTGCTCATCGGCGACCGCACGGCCGAGGCCGTGAAGATGGAGGTCGGAGCCGCCATGCTGCGCGGTCCGGGCGACGACCAGAGCCTCGAGGTCCGCGGGCGCGACCTCATCAACGGCCTGCCCAAGAGCATCACGGTGACCACGAGGGACGTCGTAGAAGCGCTCAAGGAGCCGATCGCCAAGATCGCCGACGGCGTGCGGCGCGTCCTGGAGCAGGCGCCGCCCGAGCTCGTCAGCGACGTGATCGACCGCGGCATCATCATGACGGGCGGCGGGGCGCTCCTGCGCAACTTCGACGAGCTGCTGCGCCAGACGACCGGCATCCCGGTCATGGTGGCTGAGAACGCCACGGACTCGGTGGCGCTGGGCACCGGCCAGGCGCTCGACATGATCCACGTGCTGCAGGACGCGCTCATCTCAGACAACTTCCTGAGGCGCTGAACGTGGCGGCGCACACGCGCGCCAAGCGGAATGCCGACAGTGAAGGGGCCGCTGGTCACGCGAGGCGTGCCCGGCGGTCCGCGCTTTCCTCGCGCCTCCTCGCCTGCAGCGCCCTCCTCGCCTGCTCTGCGGCGCTCGCCCAGCCCGCCCGCTCCGCCGCCGACCTACCCGTAGAGGCGGTGGTCGTAGGCGACAGGGGTCACGGCGTCACGGCCGCGGCGGGCAACCGGCTCGAACGCTTCACGGTCGAGGTGCTCGCCGTGCAGTGGGACGCCGGTTCCGGCTTCCCGCTCGTGCTCGTGCGCGCCGGCGGTCCGGTCATCGAGGCGGCCGGCGGCGTCGCGGCCGGCATGAGCGGCAGCCCCGTGTACATCGCCACCGAGGCCGGCGACGCCCTCCTCGGCGCCATCGGCTACGTGTTCCCACGCGCCGACCACGACCTCGCGCTCGTCACGCCCATCTCCGTCATGCGCCGCACGAGCGGCGGTCCTCTCCCCCCGTTCGTCGAGGTGCCCGGAGTCGGGGTCGCGACGAGCGCCGCCACGCCCGTGCTCATGACGGGCGTGAGCGCGCGCGCCGCCACCCTGCTCGCACCACTGTTCAGGTCGGCGGATGTCGCCGCCTTCCCCGTCCCGGGCGGCGGGGCGGCCGGCGCGGCCGGCGATCAGGCGGAGTACGCGCTCGAGCCGGGCGCCCCGCTCGCCGTCTCGCTGGCCTGGGGCGACGTCGCCATGCAGGCCGTAGGCACGGTCACGGCGGTGGAGGGCGGCGAGGTCATCGCGTTCGGTCACCCGTTCCTCGGGATCGGCTCCGTCTCCCTGCCCATCACGCCGGCCTACGTGACCGCCATCGTCCCGTCCTCGGACGTGCCCTTCAAGCTGGCGAACGTCGGCACGCAGGTGCTCGGCGCCATCGAGGAGGACCGGCCAGGCGCCATCTCCGGCCGCCTGGGCGTCGTGCCGCGCAGCCTGCAGGTCGACCTGAGCGTCGTGGGTGTCGGTCCGACGGCCTCGTACTCGTTCGCGGTCCCGGCCGACGACCGGCTCTACCCCACCCTGGTCGGCACCGGCGTACTCTCGCTCCTGGACCGGCACCTCGCCGCCACCACGGCGGGCTACGCGGAGGTCGCGTGGGAGATCGGCCTGAGCGGCGGCGAGCGCGTCAACGTCATCGAGCAGACGAACGCCACCGACGACATCGCGTACCGCGCCGCGGTCCTGACGATGACCCCGCTCGTCATCCTGGCCGACAACGAGTTCCGCGAGAGCGGCGTAGACCACGTCTCCGTCGCGATCCGCCTAGAGGACAGGCAGCGCATCGCCAGCCTCGAGGAGGCCATCGCCGAGGAGGACGTGGTGGCGGCCGGGGAGAACGCGCTGATCCACCTACGGCTGCAGCCGTACCGGCAGAACGCCATCGTCCGCACCATCAGCGTGCCGATCCCGGACGACGTCGAGGGCGAGCTCACGATCCTGATCCGGGGCGGCGACGTCCCGCGCGACACGGGCGACGCCCGCGTCGACGAGCAGGAGGTCGACAAGCCGCGGTCGTTCCCCGAGCTCCTCGACGCCCTCAGGCAGCAGGTGCAGGCGAGCGAGCTCGTCGTCGAGGCGATCACCGACGCGGGCGAGGTCAGGCGGCTCTTCCGCACCCCCTTCGCCTTCGTGATCGACGGCAACGAGGAGCTGACCGTCACCGTGACCACGGCGCAACCGGACGCGGAGCCGGAGCGACCGGGTCCCGGCGACGAGGGCGAGGGCACGACCGGCGGCGCGGATGGCTGAGACGGCCGGCCACGCGTACGCCGAGCTGGCGGCGGAGCTCGCGGCGCTCGCGGGCGCGGCCACGGCCGACGCCCCACCGCCGGGCGGCGCGCGCATCCGGCGCCTCGTCGACGCCACCGTCACGCGGCACCCCGAGGCCGTGCTCGTGGACGCCGCGTGCGTCATGAGCAAGGAGGCGGCCGCGGCGGGGCCGCCGGCCAGCCGGCCGGCGCTCCTCGTCGTGCCGACAGGCACGGGCTGGGCTGCCGACTACGGCGCCGGCTTGCTGGAGGTACCGGACGCGCGCCTCGCGCTCGCGGTGCTGAGCGCGCGTTTCGCGCGCGCGTACGTGCCCGCGGCCGGCGTCCACCCGCTGGCCAGCGTCGCCGCGAGCGCGAGCGTCGGGGAGGGCGTCCGGATAGCGGCGGGCGCCGTGATAGGGGCGGACGCCGAGCTCGGCGCGGGCTGCGTGATCGACGCGGGAACCGTGGTCGGCGAGGGCGTCAAGCTCGGCGCGGACTGCCGGCTCCACCCGAACGTGACCTTGTACCCGGGCACCGTGCTCGGCCGGCGCGTCATCGTCCATGCCGGGAGCGTCGTCGGAGCGGACGGGTTCGGGTACGCCGCCTCACCGCGCGGCGCGCTCAAGGTCCACCACTTGGGAGGCGTCGTGCTGGGTGACGATGTCGAGATCGGCGCCAACACGTGCCTCGACCGCGGCACCCTCCTCGACACGGCGGTGGGAGCGCGCACCAAGATCGACAACCACTGCCAGATCGGGCACAACGTCGTCATCGGGTCCGACACGCTCATCGCGGGCATGGCGGGCATCGGGGGGAGCACGAGGATCGGCTCCGGCGTGATCCTCGGGGGGTACGTGGCCGTCAGCGATCACGTCAGCATCGGCGACGGCGCGCGCATAGCCGGCCGCAGCGGAGTCACTAAGGACGTGCCGCCCGGCGCCACGTGGGCCGGCTTCCCCGCACGCCCCCACCGCGAGTTCGTGCGCGAGCTCTACCTGCTCGGCAAGCTCGAGGAGCTGTGGCGCCGGGCGCGCGCCGGCAGGACCGTGGGCGAGGCCGCGGGTGAGGCCGCCGGGCGCGTCGGCTCCGGCCCCGCGTCCGACCACGACGGCGCAGCCGCCGAGCACCCGGGCGACGCGGCCAAGGACGCCTGAGCGCCCGTGACGACGGTGACGGGACGCACCATCCATTCCGGCCTGACGAGCAGCGTGACGCTGCACCGCGCGAGCGGCCCCCTGCGGTTCCTGCGCGGCGGCACGGAGGTGCCCGCCGACCTGGCCCACCTGTCCGGCGCCGAGCGCGCCACGAGCCTCTCGGCGGACGGCGCGAGCGTACACATGGTCGAGCACCTCCTCGCGGCCTTGCGCGTGGCGGGCTACTTCGAGGGCGTCGTCATCGAGGCGAGCTGCGACGAGCTGCCCATCCTCGACGGCTCGGCCGAGCCTTGGACCGCGGCCGTCGCGGAGCTCGGACCGCCGCCGCCCGCGCCGGCAGCGCTCGTTCTTGAGCGCGAGGTCGAGGTCGCGCTGCGAGGCGGCCGGGCGCGAGCGACGCCCGGCGAGGAGGCCCTCGCGTACACGGTCGCGTTCGAGCACCCGGCCATCGGCGTGCAGGCGTGGGAGGGCGGACCAGGCGCCTACGCCGACCTGCTGAGCGCGCGCACGTTCGGCTTCGAGCGCGATTGGGAGGCCCTCAAGGCGCGGGGGTTGGCGCTGGGGGCGAGCGAGGCGCATGTTATCGTCTTCGCGATGGACGGCCCGACTCGTCCTCTACGCCACCCAGACGAACCCGTACGCCACAAGGCCCTCGACGCCGTCGGGGACTTGGCGCTCCTCGGCCGCCCCGTGCGGGCGCGGATCGCCATCGAGCGCGGCTCGCACGCCCTCCATCACGAGCTCGCGCGCGCCGTGGCCATGGCGGCCGCGTCGTGAGCGCCCACGACCTGGTCCCGGACGCGCCGCTGCGCGTGGCCGTCGTCGGTACGGGCGTCATGGGGCGCTACCACGCCACGAACTACGCGACCCTCCCCAAGGTCCGCATCGCGGCCGTCGTCGAGGTCGACGAGGGCAGGCGGCACGAGGCCCAGCAAGCCTACGGCTGCGCCGGTTACGCGACGCTCGCGGAACTCCTCGCCCACGAGGAGATCGACGCCGCCAGCGTGGCAGTGCCGACGAGCCTCCACTACCGGGTCACGCGGACCCTGCTCGAGGCCGGCGTACACGTCCTGGTCGAGAAACCGGTCGCCACGGACGTGGCCCAGGCGCACGCCCTCGCCCGCCTCTCCGCGGAACAGGGGCTCGTGCTCCAGGTCGGCCACATCACGCGCTTCTACAGCGCGGTGCAGATGTTGGCACGCGAGGTGAGGCAGCCGTACCTGATCGAGGCGCGCCGCCTCTCCCCTTCCCAGCGCGTGAAGGACGTCGGCGTGGTCCTGGACCTCATGATCCACGACATCGACATCGTGTTCGGGCTGATGGGCAACGGCAACGGCGTGGTCGAGGTGGTGGCCTCGGGGCTGCCGCTCAACGGCTCGCCCCTCGAGGACGTGGCCGTCGCCCAGATCAAGTTCGAGAACGGCTGCCTCGCCCGCTTCCTCGCCAGCCGGGTGTCGCCCGACCCCGAACGCACCATGCTCATCGCCGAGCGCGACAAGACGGTGCGCGTCGACTTCGCCAAGGAGCCGTACAGCGAGGTGCAGTTCTTCCGAACGCCGGGCAGCGCCGCCCACTCGGGACACGTGAAGCTCGACCGGCACCTGGTGCACGACGAGAACCCGCTGCGCAAGGAGCTGGAGCACTTCCTCGCGCGCATCAGGGGCACGACCGACCCGATCGGCACCCTGGACGACGACATGCGCTCGCTCGAGCTCGCCACTCGCATCCTCGCCGCGATGCGAGAAGGCAAGAGCGTACCTGTACACTGACGGACATGGCCGTAGACATCCGCGGCATCCTCCCGCACCGTTACCCGTTCCTCCTCGTCGACGCCTTCGTGAAGCAGGAGGGCGACACCTTCGAGTGCCTCAAGAACGTCAGCTACAACGAGCCGTTCTTCGTCGGGCACTTCCCCCAGGAGCCCGTCATGCCGGGCGTGCTGATCCTCGAGGCGCTCGCGCAGGCCGCGGCCGTCGGGGTGGCGGTGCGCGAGGGCGCCGGTGTCGGGGGCGGCGCCGGCGTCGGCTACCTGACGGGCGTCGACGGCGCCAAGTTCAGGCGCAAGGTCGTGCCGGGCGACCAGCTCCGCCTCACGGGCACCATCGTCCTGTTCAGGCGCGGCCTCTGCAAGGTCGAGGCGCGGGCGCTCGTCGGCGACGAGGTGGCGGCCGAAGCGAACCTGTCGTTCATGTACGCGCGTTGATGGCGGAGCGCGAGCGGTCGGACGAGCGGCTCGCCGGTCCCGGGGGGCCGGACGAGTTCGTCGCCGCCGGGGCCGAGCGCGCCGGCAAACCAGCCGGCCGCACCGGGGCACCGGCCGCCGTCGACCCTCGCGCGAGGCTGGGCCGGGGCGTCGAGATCGGCCCGTTCGTGACCATCGAAGCTGACGTCGAGGTCGGCGAAGGCACGCGCCTGCTGCCGGGCACCGTGCTGCTCTCCGGCAGCCGCGTCGGGCGGCGCTGCACGCTCGGGCCTTACGCGGTCGTGGGCGCGGAGCCGATGGACACCGCCTTCCACGGCGAACCGAGCCTGGCCGTACTCGAGGACGACGTGACCCTGCGCGACTTCGCCACCGTCCACCGCGCCACCGGCGAGGGGCGCGAGACCCGCGTCGGGCGAGGCGCGCTCGTCATGAGCTACGCGCACGTGTCGCACAACACGAGCGTCGGCGAACACTGTGTCATCACCACCGCCGTGCAGCTGGGCGGCCACGTGCAGGTCGGTCACCACGCCGTGCTGGGCTCCGGAGCGCTCGTCCACCAGTTCGCGCGGGTCGGCGCCTACGCCATGTTCGGCGCCGGCAGCGCCACCAACCAGGACGTCCTGCCCTTCAGCATGGCGCGCGGGAACCCGGCGCGGCACTACCGCCTCAACGCGGTCGGCCTCAAGCGCAACGGCTTCGCGGGCGAGCGCTACCGCGACCTGGAGCGGGCCATGCGCTTCATGCGCCGTAAGGACCACGCGGCGCTCGCCGAGCTCGCCGCCACGAACGCCGACGCCCGGGAGCTCCTGGAGTTCGTCGCCTCAAGCCGGCGCGGCGTGCTGCGCTTCGTCACGGCCGGCTGATGGCTCGGGAGGAGTTCCAGCTCGTGCTCGTCAGCAACGGGCCGGGCGAGCTGTACACCTGGGTGAGGCCGGTCATCGAGGAGGCCAGGAGAGCGGCCCCTAACACCCGCGTGGCCATCTGCCTCGTCCCGTGCCAGTTCGCCGGCGGCAACGAGGCGAGCATCGCGGCCACGTTCGCCCCCGACGCGCTCACCACGCCCGCCCAGTACTTGCGCGCCGCCGCCCGCGGCGGCGTCCCTGACGAGCTCCGCCCCAGCGAGCCGGGCGTGCCGGGAACCGTCGTCGGCCTCGGCGGCGGCGCGGCGTACGCGGCCGGGCTCGGCAAGCGTCTCGGCTACCCGGCGTTCCGCTACAGCTTCGAGCCCAACTGGCACCCGGGGCTGGAGGCGCTCCTCGTACCAGACGACGCGGTGCGCCGGCGCGCGGTGCGGCACGGCGCGCCGAGCGAGCGCGTGCGCGTGGTCGGCAACCTGGTAGCGGACGCCGTCGGCGACTCCGTGCCGGAGCCGGAGCCGGGCCGGCCCCACGTGCTCCTGTTCGCCGGCAGCCGCGACGCGTTCGCCGTCCACGTCATCCCGCTCCTCATCGCCACCGTCGACCGGCTGGCCGTGGCGCTGCCCGGGGCGCGCTTCGTATGGCCCGTCAGCCGCCTGCTCCAGGCGAGCACCATCGCGGACGGCGTCGCCGGACGCCACGCCGCGACGCTCGGCGGCGTCGCCGGCACCCTCGCGCGGGGCGAGCACGGCGATGTCATCGCTACGCCCGGCGGCGCGTTCCTGGAGCTCGTGCCCGAGGAGGACCGCTACCGGCACATGCGCGCCGCCGACCTCGCGGTCACGATCCCGGGCACCAACACGCTCGAGCTCGGCATCGCGGGCACTCCCGCCCTCGTCCTGCTGCCACTGAACAAGCCTGAGCTCATCCCGCTCGAGGGGGCCGGGCACTGGCTCGGGCTCGTACCGGTCGTCGGGAAGTACCTCAAGCGGCACGCCGTGCGGCTCTTCGTCACGCGCCTCAAGGTCCCCGTCTCGCTGCCCAACCGCGTGAGCGGCGAGGACCTCATGGTCGAGCTGAGCGGCCACGTCGACCCGGAGCGGGTGGCCGACGCCGCGCTCACCCTGCTCCGCGACGAGGCCGACCTGGCGCGCAGGCGGGAGCGGCTGGCGGAGACGATGCCGCGGCGCGGCGCGGCCGCCGAGCTCCTGCGCGCCGTCACGCCCAGCCCGACCGTATGACCGCTCCGACCGCCGCCCCGGACCGGACGGGCGACCTCCTCCGCCCCCGCTCCACGGCGGCGTGGCTCGGCGCGGCCGCGGCCCTCGTCGGCGCGGCGTTGCGGGTGGCGATCGTGCCTCTCTTCGTCACGCCGCTATTCGACCAGGTGCTGCGCTCCCAGGACGTCGCCGCGCTGCCGCGCGTCCTGCTCACGGCGGGGGCCGTCGCGGTGGGTGGCAGCCTCGCACTCTGGGCGCAGGACGCCCTGCTCGGGCGCGCGGCGGCCCACGTTGGCGCGCGCTGGCGCGAGCGGCTGTACGCGCGCCTCCTCGCCGCGGAGCCGGGCACGCTCCCCGCGACGAGCGGGGCGCTCTCCGGCAGGATCGTCACGGACCTGCGCGAGGTCGAGACGTTCTACCGCTTCGGGTTGGGCGCGCTCATCGCCGAGTCGGCGACGCTCTGCCTCATCCTCGCGCTCCTGTTGCGGGCGGACCCCCGCGCCGCGCTGGCGCTCGTGGCGCTGGCGCTGCCGGCGGCCGGCATCCTGCGCCTGCTGGGCCGCAAGCTCGAGCGGGCGAGCCGCAGCGCGCTCGAAGGCAGCGAGGCGGTCGGCCATCATCTCCAGGAAGGCCTCAAGCACCACGAGCTCGTGCGGGCGTTCGGAGCCGGTGACGAGATGCTCAGGCGCTTCGGGGCCGCCAACCGCCAGGTGGAGGTCCAGAGCGCGCGGCGCAGCCTGATCGCCGGCCTGCAGGTGCCCGCCACGCAGGTGCTCGTCTTCGCCGCCATCGGCGTCCTCGTCGTGATCCTCGTCGACGCCGTCGGGCGCGGCACGTTGACGGTGGGGGACGTGGTGGCGTTCCTGACGCTCGTGGCCCTCGCGGCCGCCCCCCTGCAGCTCCTGCCGCATAGTTACGCCATGTACCGCGAGGCGCGTGCTGCCGCCCGGAGGCTGCGGGCGCTGGACGGGGGGGCGCTGGCCGGGGGCGCTCTCGACGCGAGCGCTCTCGACGCGAGCGCTGGCGCGGCAGACGACCGCGCCCGAGCGGCCATGAGCGCCAGGCCCACGACCTTCGAGCTCCTGGACATCGCGACCGACCCGGACCGCCGGCGCGCCGGCTCCGAGCCGGGCGCACGAGGCGCCGGCGCGGTCGGCGGGTCGGTCGGCGCTCCCGCCGACCGCCCCGATGACACCGACCCGCCCCTCATCGTCCTGCGGAACGTCGCCTACGCCTACGTGCCCGGCGTGCCCGTGCTCGAGCGCGTGAACCTGGAGCTGCCGCGCCGCGGGCTCGTCGTCGTCACTGGCGCGAGCGGGAGCGGCAAGACCACCCTCCTGCGCCTCCTCCTGCGCTTCGCCGCCCCCAGCGCGGGCACGATCGAGCTGCGCACGGGCGGTCCGCCGGCGCGCGCGCCAGGCGCGCTGGCGCTGGCCGACGTGCCGGAGGCGGAGTTGCGCGCTCGCCTCGCGTACGTGCCGCAGGGTCACGAGCTCCTCTCCGGCGCCCTGCGCGACGCCCTGAGCATGGGCCGCGCCGTCGGAGAGGCGGAGCTGTGGTGGGCGCTCGAGGGCGTGGGCATGGCGGCCGCCGTCAGGGCGACGCCCGGCGGGCTGGACGCGCCGCTTGGCGAGGACGGCGGCGGCTTCTCCGGTGGCCAACGTCAACGCCTGGCCATAGCCAGGGCCCTGCTCGGCAAGCCGGACGCCGTGCTGCTCGACGAGCCGACCTCGAACCTCGACGACGGCAGCGAGGCGGAGATCGTGGCGCTCCTCGTGCGCCTGGCCTCCGACAGGCTCGTGCTCGCCGTAACCCATCGACCGGCGCTGGCGCGCGCCGCCGAGCGTCTCGTCGTCGCCTCTACCGGAGCCGACGCATGATCTACGACACGGCGCCCGATATCTACGACCTCCAGTACGCCACGTACCGCGACGACCTACCGTTCTACCTGCGCCTGGCCGACGAGTACGGCGGCCCGGTGCTCGAGCTGGGGTGCGGCACCGGCAGGGTGACGGAGGCGCTGGCCAGGGCCGGTCACGCCGTCGTCGCCGTCGACGCCTCCGCTCCCATGCTCGAGCGCGCGGCGGAGCGCCTGGCCGGGCACGACCAGGTGAGCCTGGTGCACGCCGACATGCGCGAGCTGTCCCTCGGGCGCACCTTCCCGCTCGCCGTCGCGCCCTTCAACACCCTCATGCACCTCTACACGCTTCCGGACCAGGACCGCGCGCTCGCGGCGGTGCTCGACCACCTCGAGCCGGCTGGCACGTTCGCGTTCGACGTCTACCAGCCGCACCTCGGTCAGGTGGGCGTGCTCCGGCGCGAGGGCGCGTTAGTGGCCGGTCTGGGGAGGGGCGCCGACCTGTTCCTGGTGCAGGAGCACGACGCGGAGCGCCAGCTCGTGGAGAGCCGCTACTACCTGGACGAGCAGGGGGACGACGGCAGGCTCACGCGCAGGACAGCGACCCTGACGCAGCGTTACTTCGGGCGGTTCGAGCTGGAGAGGGCGCTGCGGCATGCCGGCTTCGCGGACGTCCGGCTGTACGGCGGCTTCGACCTCGGACGCTGGCTCGCAGGCAGTCTCGGCATCGTCGGGATCGCCCGCAAGCGCGGGGCGTAAGGGCGGTCGAGGCGGCGCCGGAGCGCTCGAGAGCGCCCCGGCTCTCCGCCCCCTCAAGCCGCCGGGCCCGAAGAGCCCCTCACACCTCCAACGAGAGCCGCTCGACGATCGTGAGGTCGCGCCTCACGACGATCGCCTCAGGGAGCTTCAAGGACTGCCAGAGCTCGAACGGCTCGAGCCCGTTCGAGCCCGCCAAGGCGAGCGCCATCACCGTGCCGTGCGACACGACCGCTACCCGCTTGCCGGGTCTGGTAGTCAACGCGTCGGCGACGCCCCGGCGGAAGCGCGCCTCGGCCTCCCGCGCAGTCTCGCTCCCGAACACGAGGACGTCAGGGCGGCCGAAGAAACGCTTCACGGTACGCAGGAACTCGGCCTCCGGCATGAACGGGACGTCGTCCCTGTGGTGCTCCTCCAGGTCCGTGCCGGTCGTGGTCGGAACGCCAAGGACGAGCGAGAGGGTGCGTGCCGTGGCCAGGGCCTTGGGCTCGTGGCTGGAGACCACCGCGTCCACCGGCCCACCGGAGCCACCGGCGGGCGCCGCAAGCCGCACGCCGGCGAGCGCCATGCCGAGCGCCGCCGTCAGCTCCATCGCGCCGGGCGCCAGCCGCCACGTGGCGGCGGCCGCGCCGGGAACGGGCGTCGTGGGGGCATGCCGCACCAGCACGAGCTCGCCGCCACCCCGCGCGGCAGCATCAGGGGCGGCGGTCTTGGCCGCGCTCACTCGGCCTCGTCCATGGCGCGCAGGGCGGCGACCGCCGCCACCCCGCGGGGTGCGCCGACCTGCACGTCCGCGAGCGCGTCCTCGAGGAGTTGGGCGGCGCCGATGGCGTCGTAACGGTCGGCGTGCCCGAGCAGCGACGGCCTCAGGAGCACGGGCCCGAGCTCGTCCTGGCCGCCGGCCACTACCGCGCCGCGCGCGCGGGCCGCCTTGACGACGTCGGGGGCGCTCACGCCGTCCGGCACGAGCAGCGCCGCCACGGCGGGGCTCGGGCGGTGCGCCAGCGGCCGCATGCCGAGCGCGACGCCGGCGGCGAGAAGGCCGGCGTTCAGCGCCGCCCGGCGCCGCCACACCGCCTCGAGACCTTCGGCGAGCAGGAGCCCGAGGGCGACGTCGAGGCCCGCCACGAGCGACACCGCCGGCGTGTACGCCGTCTCCCCCGCGGCCTGCTTGCGCCGCTCCCGGTGGAGATCGAGGTAGTAGCGCGGCTGAGCGCTCTTGGCGGCGCGCTCCCAGCCGCGTTCCGAGAGCCAGACGAACGCCAGCCCCGGCGGCGTCATCACGCCCTTCTGCGAGCCGGACACGACGGCGTCCAACCCCCACTCGCGCGGGCGCAGCTCGGCGCACGCCAGGCTCGTGACGGCGTCGACGAGCACGAGCGCGTCGGGCCGCTCGGCGCGCACGAGCGCGGCGAGGGCCTTCACGTCGTGGAGGGCGCCCGTCGAGGTCTCGCTATGCACGAGCGTCACGGCGGCCAGGTCAGGCAAGGCGCGGAGCCTGTCCGCCAGCGCGGCGGCGTCGAACTCCGCGCCGAGCTCGGCCGTGAAGCGCTCGACGGCGTAGCCGAGGCGCTCGGCCATGCCGGCCCAGCGCTCACCGAACTTGCCGGCCTGTAGGGCGAGCACCGTGCCACCGGCCGGCACGCTGCTTACGAGGGCCGCCTCGAAACCGGCGGTGCCGCTGCCCGTCACGATCAGCACGTCGTCGCCCGGCACCATGAAGACCCGGGCCAGGCGCGACCTGGCGCTGAGGAACGTCTCGCGCGCCGCGGCGGCGCGGTGATGGGGCACGGGGCGCGCTACGGCCTCCAGGACGGCGGGCGGTACCTCGACCGGGCCGGGGGCGAGGAGGCGCTCCCTGAAGCCCGCGGCTCCCCCTGCGCGCTGGGCCCTCGGCGCGCCGTTGGAGCCGGCGGGGCGCTGGGGTCCGGTCACAGGCGCACCAGGCGTAGGCTACGGATCACGTCGGTCATGCCGGCGAGCACCTCGAGCACCGCCTCGCTCGGCGCGGAGTCGAGGCTGACGACGAACATGGCCAGGCCGTCGTCGCTCACCCTGGAGAGCTGCATGCTGTTGATGTTCACGCCGGCGTCGCCGAGCACGGTCCCGACCCGGCCGACGGCCCCGGGCCTGTCGACGTTCGTGCAGACGAGCATGGCGCCCTCCGGGCGGATCTCGAGGTTGTAGCCCTCGATGCTCGTGATGCGCGGCTGACCGGCCAGGACGGTGCCGCCTACGCGCGTGACGCCCTCGGCCGCCTCGACCGTGACAAGCACGTGGGTCGTGTAGCCGCGGTTGGCGGTCGAGGTCGCCTTGCTGACCCGGATGTCGCGGTCGCGGGCCAACGACGGCGCGTTCACGTAGCTTGGCGGGGTGTCGAGGAAAGGCTCCATGAGGCCCTTCACCACGGCGGTGGCGATGGGGTCGGGGTCCAGGGGGAAGTCGCCCGAGAACTCCACCTCGACGGCGTGGACGCGCCCGCGGGCGAGCTGCGTCGCCATGCCGCCCAGGCGCTCTCCTAGGGTGAGGTGGACGCCGAGCGCGGCCATGACGCTCGGAGCCAGGGCGGGGGCGTTGACGATGCCGACCGAGTAGTCGCCCTGCAGGACCGCCAGCGTCCGCTCGAGTATCTGCTCCCCGACCCGGTGCTGCGCCTCGCGCGTGTTGGCGCCCAGGTGCGCGGTCAGCACGACATCGTCGCGTAGCAGCAGCGGATGGTCGGGGCGCGGCGGCTCGAGCACGTAGACGTCGAGCCCCGCTCCGAAGAGCCGCCCGGACTCGAGGGCGGCGAGGAGCGCGTCCTCCTGGATGATGCCGCCACGCGCGGCGTTGACGACCACGGCCCCGACCGGCAGGGCGGCGAGCTCCTCGCCGCCGACCATGCCGCGCGTCTCGTCCGTCAGCGGCGTGTGGACGGTCAGGAAGTCCGACCGCGCCAGCATGGCGTGCAAGTCGTCGAACAGCTCGACCTTCAGCTCGTCGGCCCTACGTCGGTTGATGTACGGGTCGTACGCCGCCACCTGCATCCCGAGGCCCTGCGCCTTGCGCGCCACGAGGGAGCCGATGCGCCCGAGGCCGATCACCCCGAGCCGCGCCGACTCGACCTCGCGCCCGAGGTAGGCGCGGTCCCACTTGCCGTTCCTGAGGAGCTTGTCGGAGCGCGCCACGCCGCGCGCCGCCGCGAGCATGAGCGCGATGGCGAGCTCGGCCGCCGAGACGTTGTTCGCGTCCGGAGCGTTGACCACCAGGATGTCGCGCCTGCTCGCCGCGTCCAGGTCGATGTTGTCGACCCCCACCCCGCCGCGCCCGACGACCTTGAGCCGCTTGCCGGCTTCGAGCAGCTCCTCGTCCACTTGCGTTCGACTGCGGGTGATGATGGCGTCGTAATCGCCTATCACTCGCAGGAGCTCGGCCCGGCCGATGCCGGCGCGGTCGTCCAAGGTCGCTCCGGGATCGGAGAGCACCCCGAGTTGGATGTCATCTGTGACGAGGATGCGCATCATACCGCGCGACTCTACTACTTTCGCCGGAGCATGTCGGGGGCGGCAGGGGCCGCGCGCGTCGCGGCCTCGACCCGCCGGCGACCCCGAAGGGCCGTTCGGACGCGGCCCTGGACTACCGCCGCCTCAGCGGATGAAGCCCGTCACGGTCCAGCCGGTGGGCACCGGGAAGGAGTCCACGCCCAGGACGTCCATGAAGAGGTCGCCCTCGAGTTGGGCCAACGTGACGTGGTGGGCCAGCGCGGCCTCGAGCGTGGCGCGCGCCTCCTCGCCCAGGTCGGTGAGCACCGGGTAGAACGTGAGGTCGACGCGCGACGACTCGCCCGCGGCCAGGGGCACGGGGCTCATGTCCTCGGAGGCCACGTGCCACCGCCCGAGCGCCAGCGTCAGGTCCTTGCCGTAGAGGAAGTAGCCGATGTCGCCGGGGTTCACGGCCTGGAGCACGAGCTGCACGACGGGCACGTCGGGGCGGAGCATGAACACGCGGCTCTCAGCCTCGTCGAGGCGCAGCAGCGGCGCCTGGACGGTCTGCCGCGCCAGGGTGGCGCCGCTGACCAGGACCTTGCTGCGGGTCTCGTACACGTGCGTGGGTGTGGAGAAGCGCATGACGCCCTCGACCCTGAACTGCAGGGGCCGGCCGGCGAACGCCCGTGCCGCCGCGCCGAGCAGGTCCGGTTGGCCGGCTAGCGAGGTGGCGATGTCGAACTTCATGGGCGTGGTGGAGGCGGCCTCGAGATAGACGTCCGGCGCGAGCGCGCCGCGCACCACCTGCTTCCCTTCCAGGTAGACGACGTACGTGACGGTCTGGAGCCTTATGCCGTACTCGTTGGGGTTACGCGCCAGCGCCCCGATCGTGAGCTCCAGCCGCCCACCAGCGCCGGGCGGATCGAAGCGTTCGATACTCGTCTGCCCGGGCACGAGCTCGAACTCGACCGGCAAGGCGGTGCCGATGGCCTCGACCGTGCGCACTTCCGTGCGCGGGGCGCAGGCCGCGAGGGCCGCGAGCAGCAGCCAGAGGGCGGCGGGATGGTGAGAGACGGACCTATACCCCACGATGGCTAGAGTCTACTATCCGCGCCGTCACGGCTGCCGCCGCTCACCGGTGGGCTCGCTCGGCGCGCGTGCGGCCGGCGCGAACGGCACGAGCAGCGCCGCGAAGAAGACGCTGGCCAACACGTACGCCGCGCCGGCGAGCGCGTCAGGGGCGTACTCCTTGGGCCCCCACGCCGGACCGAGCGTGACGGCTTCCAGCACCGCGTAGGCGAGGGTGGCGAGGAGGGGCATGACCACGGCCAACCAGGGGCGCTTCCGCGTGAGCGGGCCGGCGCCGATCGCCGCCGAGACGACGATGAGCAGCGCGCCGGCGACGAAGACGAGCACGCGCGTGCCCGGCAGCCCGGCCCGGCTCGCGAGGCCGACGAGGTAGCCGGCGTGGGCGACGAGCGGCGCGAGGGCGATGGCGGCGAGCGCCACGAACCGCCGCCGCGTGAGCGCCACGCGCAGGGCGAGGCCGACGAGGAGGCCTGCGAACGCGGCCAGGAACCCGAAGCGTAACAGTAGCCTCATACAGCTGGCCTCATCTATATGACCTCCCTGACCATCACGGCGCGGCTGCGCCGCCGCAGCTCGGTGACGAGGCGCGCCGCCCACGCCGCCTCGAGGTCGGGGTCGGCCTCGAGCATGCGCTGGGCCAGCGCGCGCGCCGCCTCGATTATGGGGCCGTCCTCGACGATGTCGCCGACCGTCAGCTCGGGCAGGCCCGACTGGCGGGTGCCGCGCAGGTCGCCGGGGCCCCTGAGACGCAGGTCGACCTCGGCGATCGTGAAGCCGTCGGCGTGCTTGACGAGGACGTTCAGGCGTTCGCGCGTCTTGCGGCTCGTGTCGCCGGCGACGAGCACGCAGTGGCTGGCTTGCGCGCCGCGCCCGACCCGGCCGCGGAGCTGGTGGAGCTGCGCGAGGCCGAAGCGCTCGGCGTTCTCGACGATCATGACGGTGGCGTTCGGGACGTCGACCCCCACCTCGATGACGGTAGTGGTCACGAGCAGGTCGAGGTCGTGCCGCCGGAAGGCGCCCATCACGGCGTCCTTCTCCGCCGAGCTCATGCGGCCGTGCAGGAGCCCGATGCGGACCGCCTCGGGCAGGATCTGGCGCAGGTCCTCCTCCAACCGCGTGGCGGCCAGCACCTCGTCGAGCGCCTCGCTCTCCTCGATGAGGGGCGTGACGACGTACACCTGACGCCCCTCGCGGACCTGCTCCCAGGCGAAGCGGTAGACGTCGCGCCGCTTGTTCGCGCTCATGAGCGCCGTCTTGATGGGCACCCGCCCGGGCGGCAGGCCCGCGATGGTGGTGAGCTCCAGGTCGCCGTAGTCCGTGAGGGCCAACGACCTGGGGATCGGCGTGGCGCTCATGACGAGCACGTCGGGCATCGACTTGATGAGGGCGCGCCGCTGCTCGACCCCGAAGCGGTGCTCCTCGTCGATGACCGCGAGCCCGAGGTCCTTGAAGGCGACGCCTTCCTGGATGAGCGCGTGCGTGCCGACAGCGAAGTCGGACTGGCCGGAGCCGATGCGCTCCCTGGCCGCCCGGCGCTCGCCGGCCGTCATGGCGCCCGTGAGCAGCTCCATGCGGACCCCGAGCGGGAAGAGGTAGTGCCGGAGGTTGGCGAAGTGCTGCCTCGCGAGGATCTCGGTCGGGGCCATCAGGGCGGCCTGGGCGCCGTTGCGCACGGCCACGTACACGGCCGCGGCGGCCACCGCGGTCTTCCCCGACCCGACGTCGCCCTGCAGGAGCCGCGCCATCTGCCTTGGCTGGGCGAGGTCGGCGAGGATCTCGCGCAACGCTCGCGCCTGGAACTCCGTCAAGCTGAACGGCAGGGTCGAGAAGAAGTCGTCCAGGTACTCCTGCCGCACCTCGAAGGCCCGCGAGACGGCCGCGCGGTCGCGGCTCCGCAGGACGGCGAGCTGGAAGAACAGGAAGTCGTCGAACTTCAGGCGGCGTAGGGCGGCCTTCAGGGCCTCCTCGCCCGCGGGGAAGTGGGCGGAGCGCACGGCCGTGTCGAGGGGGACGAGGCCGTTGTCCTCGAGGATGGAGCGCTGAAGGTAGTCCGGGACGGTCGGCAGGGCGTCGAGGAGGCGCCTGGCCGCGCGCCGCAAGTACGCTTGGCTCAGCCCCTGCGTCGTCGGGTAGATGCCCACGATGCGCCCGAAGGAGAGTGACTCGCTGTCGTCGTCGACCTCGAACCCTTGCACGCTCAGCTCCAGGAGCCGCCCGTGGCGCTTCACCTTGCCGGAGAGGACGAGCTTCACTCCGGGGAACAGCTGCTTCTCGAGCCACGGCTGGTTGAACCATACGGCCGTGAGCCGCGCGCCCCTGCCGTCGGCCAGCGCCGCGCGCGTGACGTGCAGGCCGCGCTTGGTGCGGTTGCCGATCCTGCTCGTCACCTGCCCGGAGACGGTGGCGACCGCGCCGTCCTCGAGGCTGCCGTAATCGGGGAGCACGCGCCGGTCCTCGTAGCGCCTCGGCAGGTGCAAGAGGAGCTCGCGGTACGTCGTGACGCCGACCTCGGCGAGCTTCTTGGGCGCCTGGGCGCCCAGGTCGATAGCGCGCGAGTCCAACCGCGCGTCCAAGTCGAAGACGGTGCCCATCGCCCTGCGAGTCTACGCCAGCGCCTCATGCGTCCTTAACCCGGAGCCGACCCCGTCTCCGGGAAGGTTGCCACGGCCCCGAGGACGCGCGTATCCTTGACCGGACGGAACAACCCTTCGTGTGCCCATCGGGGGCGCACGCAACCTCTGGAGGACGACCACATGAAGCGCACCATCGGTACCTTGCTCGCCCTAGTCATGGCCGGCTCGCTGGCCTTCGCCCAGTACGACCTCGGCGGCCGCACCCTGATCGTCGGTTCCGACACGACCTACCCGCCCTTCGAGACGGTCGACCAGAACGGCGACATCGTCGGCTTCGACGTGGATGTCGTGAACGCCATCTGCGGGGTCGTCAACTGCGTCGCCCAGTTCCAGACGACGGCGTGGGACGGCATCTTCGCCGCCATGGCCAACGGCGAGTTCGACATGATCGCGTCCGGCATCAGCATCACGGAGGAGCGCGCCCAGGTCGTCGAGTTCACCGACCCGTACCACGAGGTCAGCCAGGCCGTCGCCGTGCGCACGGACGACGGTGACCTCACGCTCGCCGACTTCACGGACGGCAGCCTCATCCTCGGCGCCCAGACGGGCACCACGAACGCCATCCTCGCCGAGGAGCTCGTCGGCCGCGACCGCCTGCGCATCTACGACGACTTCAACGCGGCCATCCTCGCCCTCATCAACGGCGACGTCGACGGCGTGATGATCGACGACACCTCCGCCGACGCCTTCGTGCAGCAGTACGCCGGCCAGATCGTGGCGGCCATCCGCAACGTCCAGTCCGGCGACACCCTCGGCTTCGCCGTGCAGCCAGGCGACGAGCTCGTCGACGCGCTCAACTACGGCCTCGCGGCCATCAAGGCGGACGGCACCCTCGATGCCCTCGTGGAGAAGTGGCTCGTAGAGCAGGCCGACTGAAGCAAGACTAAGTAGCTGACACGCATGGAACCTCGCAAGCGCGCGGCGGCTGGTAGCGGGCAAGGCACCGCTACCAGCTTCGCCGCGCGCCGCGGTTTCCTCAAGAACATCCGCCCTAGCTACCTCATCCTGCTGACGGCCCTGCCGTTCGTCGTCTACCTCTTCGCCTCCTCGGACCGCTACCAGGCGGCGTTGAAGTTCCTGCTCCCCGGGCTCGGCACCACGGCGCTCGTTACGGTCGTCGCGTACGTCGCCGCCTGCGCGCTCGGCCTCGTCCTCGCCGGCTTCCAGCTCCTCAAACAGGGCGAACGCACGGCGCGGAACTACCTGATCGGCTCGGTCGTGCTCCTGCTCGGCGCAACGTTGCTGCTCACCAGGCCGCAGGAGCAGTACGCCCTCATCGGCGAGGGCGGCGGCCGCGTCGCCATCATCCAGGGCACGCCCGTCTCGGCCTCGGACCCCGTGAAGCTCGGCAACTACCCCGGCGCCGAGGCGCCCCAGGCCGTGCGCGCCGTCACGGACCTGGCCGCCGCGCTCGACCGCCTGCAGACGGGGCAGGTCAGTTCGGCGCTCATCCCGGTCGCCGGCGTGCCGGAAGGCGCTACCGTCATGTGGCGCACGTCCTTCCTCGCCCCGGCCCTCAAGCGGCCCGGCATGCTCCTGCTCGTCCTCGGTCTGCTCGGGCTCGCGCTCACGTTCGCGTCATGGCAGAGCGGCACCCACCCTCTGCGGCTCGTCTCGGAGCTCTACGTCGATGTCCTGCGCGGCATCCCCATGCTCGTCGTCATCCTCTACGTCGGCTTCCCGCTCCAAGGGGCCATCCGCGACGCCACGGGCGGCTTCATCGACATGTCGCGCGTGACGCGCGGCATCGTCGGCATCAGCTTCGGTTACGCCGCCTACCTCGCCGAGATCTTCCGCGCCGGCATCGAGGCCATCGGCAGGGGCCAGACGGAGGCGGCCCGCAGCCTGGGCCTCACGACCTGGCAGACGGCCAGGTTCGTCGTGCTCCCGCAGGCCCTGCGCATCGTCGTGCCCCCCTTGGGCAACGAGTTCATCGCGATGCTGAAGGACACGTCGCTCCTCTCGGTCCTCTCCGTGCGCGACATCACGCAGCGCGCCCGCGAGTTCCAGGCGGCGAACTTCGAGGTGTTCCCGCCCTTCAACACGGTGGCGATCCTCTACATCGTGCTCACCCTGATGGCGTCGTCGCTGGCGAAGTCCGTCGAGCGCCGCACTTCCTGGTCGCGCTGAGCGTTCCTGGGGCTCGCTACCCCGACCCGGGCGAAGAGCGCCCGGCGTGCCCCCGCCCACCTGCTCTGGGTTCCCCTTCCGCTCTGGCGGGGCGTAGGCGGTCCTGGGCGGCTTGATAGACTCTCGCCATGCGAGAGAGCCCCGTCGCTCACGTCGACCTTGCCGTCTTGGACGACAACTACCGGATAGTCAGGGAGCACGTCGCGCCGGGCGTAGCCACCATGGCGATGGTCAAGGCCGACGGCTACGGCCACGGCATCGAGGCGGTCGCCAAGCGCCTGGCGGCGGCCGGCAGCGAGTGGTTCGGCGTGGCCTCCCCCGGCGAGGCGCTCGCGTTGCGGGCTGCCGGGGTGCGCGCCAACGTGCTGCTGCTCAGCCCCATCATGGACCCGGGCCTCGTCACCCGCCTGTGCGACCTCGACGTGGCGCTCGTGGCCACGGACGAGGCGTCGGTCGAGCGCTACCAGGCCGCCGACCTCCCCAAGCCCCTGCGGCTGCACGTGAAGGTCGATACCGGCATGGGGCGGCTGGGCCTGCCCCCCGCCGCGGCGGCCGGCGTGGCCGAGGCAGTCGCGCGCGCGCCCGGCCTGGAGCTCGAGGCGCTGTGGACGCACTTCAGCGACTCGGACGGACCGGAGCGAGGGACGACCGTCCGGCAGATCGAGCGCTTCGTCGAGGCGCTCGACGCCGCGGCGGCCAGGGGCCTGCGGGTTCCGCTGCGGCACGCCTGCAACTCGGCCGGCATCCTGGCCTACCCGGAGGCCCACTTCGACGTGGTGCGGCCGGGCATCCTCCTGTACGGCTACGCGCCGAGCGCGGAGTTCGCCGCCGCCGAGCCGCGCGTGAGGCCCAGCATGCGCCTGAGCGCGCCCGTGACGTTCGTGAAGCGCGTTCCGGCCGGCACGAGCGTGAGTTACGGGCAGCTCTGGACGGCCGCCGACGACGCGACGCTGGCGACCGTGCGCATCGGTTACGCCGACGGCTACCCGCGCATGCTCACGGGCAAGGCGTGGGCGAGCCTGAACGGCGCGCGCTGCCCCATCGTCGGGCGGGTGTGCATGGATCAGCTCATCGTGGACGCGAGCACGGCCGCCGGCGTGGCGCCTGGCGACCGCGTGACCCTCTGGGGCGGCGACGGACCGAGCGCCGACGAGCTCGCGAGCCAGCTCGGCACCGTCGCCTACGAGTTCATCACGCGGGTGATGCCGCGCGTCGAGCGGGAGTACCTCGGCTGACGCTCGCGGGCCGCGGCCCCCACCGGGGCTGACGCAGGCCGCGGCCTCTCCGCGGCGCTCGTCAGCCGTCGGCGGCTTCCGCCACCGCCGCGACCTCTTCCGTGGGCTCCTCCGCGGGCTCCTCGGCCGCCCCCGGCGGGCTCGGCTCGACGATCGGCGTGGCGATCACGCTGATCACGCGCCGCTCGTCCGCCTCGTCCACGACGAACTTGACGCCCTGGAAGTCGACCTCCTCGCCCGAGCGCGGGATGCGGTCGAGCTTGTCTATGAGGAAGCCTGCGACCGTGTCGTAATCGCCGTTCGGGTCGAACGACAGCTTGAGGGCATCGGCGATCGTCTCGATATGCGTCCCGCCCTGGAGACGGAAGCTGCCGTCCGGCAGGGCGACGACGTCCTCGACCTCGTCCTCGTCGGTCTCGTCGTAGATCTCGCCCGTTATCTCCTCGATGATGTCCTCGAGCGTCACGATGCCGGACGTGCCGCCGAACTCGTCGACGACCACGGCCAGGTGGTTCTTGCGCACGCGCATCTCGCGCAGGAGGCTCATCACGGAGAGCGTCTCCGGCACGTACTGCACGGCCGTCATGAGGTCGACGACCTTCGTGCCGTCCAGCGCCTCCGGCCTGCCGAGGTAGGGCAGCAGGTCGCGCGCGTAGACCATCCCCTTGATGTCGTCGACGCCCTCGCCGTAGACGGGGAGGCGGCTGTAGCCGTGCTCGGTGACGACCGCCTGCAGCTCGCGGAGGCCGGCGTCGGCGGGGATGCCGACGACGTCGACGCGTGGCGTCATGACCTCGCGCACGACCGTCTCCTCCAGGTCGATGACGCCCTTGATCATGGCCTGCTCCTGCGCCTCGATCACGCCGGACTCCTCCGCGTTCTGGAGCATGAGGCGGAGCTCGCTCTCCGACATCAGGGCGGCGCTGTTGGGCGTGATGCGGAAGACGCGGAGGAACTGGCCGGTCAGCCAGTTGAAGGCGAGCCCGAGCGGGTAGAGGACGACGGAGAGGGCGAACACCGGCCGCAGCACGAGGCGGGTGACCCTCAGCGGGTCGTGCGCCGCGACCGACTTCGGGGCGAGCTCGCCGAAGAGGAGGACTAGGACGCTCGTCAGGACTGCGGCGAGCACCAGTGCGCCGCCCGTGCCGACGCCGATGGCGGCGGCGTTGTGCAAGAGCAGGTTCGTGACGAGCACGGCCAGGCCGGCGTTCACCAAGGTGTTGCCGATGAGCAGGGTGCTGATGAAGCGGGCGGGGTTGCGCTCCAGCGTGGCGAGGGCGCCCGACGGCTCCGCGCCGTCGTCGCGCAAGCGCCGGAGCTTCCACTCGCCGACCGCCGTCAGGGCCGTATGCGCGGTGGACAGGAACGCGGAAGCGAGGAGGAGCGCCACCATCGCGACGACCTGGACGGCTGTGACGGCCGGGGCGGGCGCCGACATGGTCGCGGGCGCCTGCGCGAGGGCCAGGCTAGAGGCTGTGAGTACGAGTAGGGCTAGTGGGGCGCGCGTCGAGCGCCGCGATCGGTCCGGAGGGTTGTCTTCCATCGATTGTGGGGATTGTAGCACGCGTTCGAGCCCCGGCCGGACCCCGGGCGACTCGGTCGCCCGCACGCCGGAGGTGGTCGCCGCCGCCCGGCGACCCCTCGGACGCGGCGGCCGCACGCGCGCAGGCGGCCCGTCTGGCGCCCGCCCGGAGCGCGGTATGCTCCGTCCACGTGATGGCGACCATCGTCGTGGAAGGACCGATCGGAGTCGGGAAGACGAGCCTCGCGCGCTACCTGGCCGAGGACCTCGGCGCGCGCCTCCTCGTCGAGGTCGTCGAGGAGAACCCCTTCCTCGCCCAGTTCTACGAGGACCCAGCGCGCTACGCCTTCCAGACGGAGACGTTCTTCCTCCTGTCGCGCTTCAGGCAGCACTCCGAGCTCGCGCAGGCGTCCATGTTCCAGCGGCACACGGTGGCTGACTACGTGTTCGACAAGACCTTTCTATTCGCGTCCCTGACGCTGGAAGGCGCCGAGTTCGAGCTCTACTCCGACCTCTTCCATCAGCTCCGCTCGCGCCTGCCAACCCCCGACCTCATCGTCTACCTGCGCGCGGAGCCGCGGCTGCTGCTCGAACGCATCGCCAAGCGTGGCCGCCCGTTCGAGGCCGACATCCAGGCGGCGTACCTGGAGCGCATCTCGGCCGCGTACGACGACTACTTCGCCCACTCCGCCGTCCAGGTGCGGACGGTCGACGCCGGGGCCATCGACTTCGTCGTCAACGAAGGCGAGCGCGCGGCGCTCATCCGAGACATCCGCGGCTGGGCCGGGATAGCGTGAACCAGGACGGCATCTACGTCGCCGTGGCCGGCAACATCGGCGCGGGCAAGTCGAGCCTCACCAAGGTGCTATCCAGCCGCTATCACTTGTCACCCGTCTACGAGGCCGTCGACGAGAACCCCTACCTCGAGGACTTCTACTCGGACATGCGCCGTTACGCCTTCCACTCCCAGGTCTTCTTCCTGGCGGCGCGCCTGAAGCAGCACCTGCGCGAGGTGAACCCGGGCAGGCGCGTGATCCAGGACCGGACCGTGTACGAGGACGCCGCGATCTTCGCGCGGCTGCTGCACGACGACGGGGTGATGGACGACCGCGACCACGCCTCCTACCGCACCCTCTACCACGCCGTGCTGGCGGCCCTCAGGCCGCCGGACCTGCTCATCTACCTGCGCGCCGGACTGGGCACGCTCAAGCGCCACATCGCCCAGCGCGGCCGGGCGTACGAGGCGAACATCGAGGACGGCTACCTCCTGCGCCTGGGCGACCTCTACGAGCGGTGGGTGGAGGACTACTCCCTCTCCCCGGTCGTCGTGGTCCCGGCGGACGACCTCGACTTCGTGAACGACCAGGCCGACCTCAAGAA
Source organism: Trueperaceae bacterium (assembly GCA_023954415.1). Lineage (NCBI taxonomy): Bacteria > Thermotogati > Deinococcota > Deinococci > Trueperales > Trueperaceae > Trueperaceae bacterium. The sequence continues at coordinate 213,491 of JAMLIB010000001.1, read as the reverse complement.
GGTGCTCGACCTGCTGGAACGGAGCGGGCTGACGGCTCCGGTCGTCAGGTGAGCGGGGCGCGGCGGTCGGGGGTCGGGCGATGAGCATGCCCCGGAACGAGCGCGCGCCGTTGTGGGACGCCGGCCCGGGTCCCCTCCCCCTGGGTGACCTCTGGCGCGCGGCGGCCGTAACCGGCCCCGCGGCGATCCCGCCGCTGGCATCGGCAGTACAGACCGGTCTAGCTATCACCTTCGAGGGGCTGGACGCCACGCGGATCACGGCGGTGGCCCAGGACCACCGCGCGGTGAGGCCGGGCGCCCTGTTCGTGGCGCGGCGGGGGGCCAAGTTCGATGCGCACTCCCTCCTGCCGGAGGCCGCGCGCGCCGGCGCGGCGGCGCTCGTAGGCGAGCTCGGCGCCCATGAGCTCGCCCACGCGCCCACGGTGCCGTACCTCCGCGTCCCCGACACCCGCGCCGCCCTCCCCCACCTGGCGGCGGCGTTCGAGCGTCACCCGTCCTCGCGCATGCGGGTCCTCGGCGTCACGGGCACGGACGGCAAGACGACGACGAGCTACCTCCTGCACTGGCTGCTGCTCGCAGGCAGGGAGGCGGCGCTCCTCAGCACGGCCGGCATCCGGCTGGGTCACGTCGAGCTCGAACCGCTCAGCGGCCACTTCACGACCCCGGAGGCCACCGAGGTCCAGGCGCTCCTCGGGCGGTTCCTCCGGGGCGGGGCGAGCCACGTCGTGCTCGAATCCAGCTCGCACGGCTTCTCGCTGCACCGGCTCGACGCGGTGGAGTACGCCGTCGGCGTGTTCACCAACCTGACCCCCGAGCACCTCGACCACCACGGCACGCTGTCCGATTATCGCGACGCCAAGGCCACCCTCGTGCGCCGCGCCGCCACGGCCGCCGTGAACCTCGACGACGAGCACTCGCCTTACTTCCTCGCCGCGGCGCGCGCGGCCGGCCGGCGGACCGTCACCTTCGGGTCGGCGGCGGGCGCCGACGTGCGGATCGGACACCTGAGCAGCTCACCAGGGAGGCTCGAGTTCGAGCTGGAGGTCTTCGGCGAGCGCGCGACCGCGCGCCTGCCCATGGTCGGCGCCTTCAACGCCTGGAACGCGGCCGGGGCGGTGGCGGCCGCGGTGGTGGAGGGGGTGGCACCGGAGGCGGCCGTCGCACGCCTCGCCACGTTCCCCGGCGTGCCCGGCCGCATGCAGGTCGTCCAGGCGGAGCCCGCGACGGTGATCGTCGACTTCGCGCATACCGCCCCCGCCCTCGCCAAGGCCCTCGCGGCCGTGCGCCGCGAAGGCCACCGGCTCATCGTCGTGGTGGGCGCCGCCGGCGAGCGGGACCCGGGCAAGCGCGCGCCCATCGGCCGGGAGGCGCGCCTCGGGGCCGACGTCGCCGTGTTCACGGAGGAGGACTCGCGCTCGGAGAGCACGGCCGCCATCCTCGCCGAGATCGGGGCGGGGGCCGCCGCGGCAGGTGGTCGTGAGGGCGTCGACTACGTCCTCGAGCCGGACAGGCGCGCGGCCATCCGCCGGGGCGTCGAGCTCGCACGCCCCGGCGACGTCGTGCTCCTGGCAGGCAAGGGGCACGAGCGCACCCTCGAGCGCTCCGGCGAGACGCTCGCGTGGGACGAGGCGAGCGAGGCCCGCGCCGCCCTGGCCGGCGCGGGCGCGTAACCAACCCGGCGCGCGGCTTTTCGCTACAGTTGGCGCATGAGCACATCCAGACCCGTCAGGGGCGCGAAAGCGCCCGTGTGCACCTCGGCGTGGGCGAGAGCGGTGGCGCGCGCGTGAGCGTCGAGCCGCGACCCATCGACATGATCCTGGCCAAACGCGCCGGGCGCGCCCATTCGGCCGCCGAGCTCGAGGCGTTCATCGCGGGCTACGTGAAAGGCGCCGTGCCCGACTACCAGGTCGCGGCCTGGCTCATGGCCGTGTGCTGGCGGGGCATGACGGACGCGGAGACGGCGGCGCTGACGCTGGCGATGGCCCGCTCTGGCGACATCCTCGACCTTGGCGACCTACCGAACACGGTCGACAAGCACTCCACGGGCGGCGTGGGCGACAAGACGACGATCGTCCTCGCGCCGCTCCTGGCCGCCATGGGCGGCACGGTAGCCAAGATGAGCGGTCGCGGCCTTGGGCACACTGGTGGCACCGTCGACAAGCTCGAGAGCATCCCAGGCTTCCGCGCGGGCCTCGGCGACGAGGAGTTCAGGCGCGTGGCGCGCGAGGTCGGCGTGGTCGTCACCGGCCAGTCGAAGGACCTCGCGCCGGCCGACGGCCTGCTCTACGCGCTGCGCGACACGACCGGCACCGTCGAGTCGTTACCCCTCATAGCCAGCAGCGTCATGAGCAAGAAGCTCGCGGGCGGCGCCAAGTCGATCGTGCTCGACGTCAAGGTGGGCAGCGGGGCGTTCATGAAGACGCTGGACGACGCGCGCGCGCTCGCGGCCGCGATGGTCGCCATCGGCACGCTCGCGGGGCGCAACGTCCGCGCCATCCTCTCCGGCATGGCGCAGCCGCTCGGGCGCATGGTCGGGAACGCGATGGAGGTCGAGGAGGCCATCGCGTGCCTGCGCGGCGACGGGCCGGACGACCTCCTGGAACTCTGCCTCGTGCTCGCCGAGGAGGTGCTCACGGCCGCAGGGCTGCCCGTGTCGCGCGCCGCGCTCCTAGACACCGTCGCGAGCGGTCGTGCCTTCGAGCGCTTCGAGCGCTGGATCGGGGCGCAAGGTGGCGACGTCACCAGCTTGGACAAGCTCGAGCGCGCGCCCGACACCTTCGCGCTGAGCGCGAGCCGCGCCGGGGTGGTCAGCCGGCTCGACGCGCTCGCCGTCGGCCGCGCCGCCGGGGTGCTCGGCGGCGGGCGCAGCAAGAAGGGCGAGGCGATCGACGCGGGCGTGGGCATCGAGCTGCACGCCAAGGTTGGCGACCCGGTCGCGACGGGCGAGGCCCTCGCCACCCTCTGGCACCGCGGTGGACGCGGCCTGGAGGCGGCCACCGCGCTCCTCACGGACGCTTACGAGGTCGGTGAGTCCGCCGCGCCTGAGCCGCTCGTGTTCGAGCGGGGCAGCGGCGGCTGAACCAGCGGGGTCTGCCCGACCGGCGCGCGTGGCGGTTCGCGTTCGCCGTGCCTCGGCCTATCCGGCCAGCCGTGCGCTCACTGGCTCGGGTCCAGGTAGCCTCCGTACGGGTAGGCGAGCGGCAGCTCCACGCCGCCGATGACGCGCGTGGGGGCAACGTCGCCGTCGAGCGTCGAGGCGTTGTCGAACACCTTGACGTCGTTCCCATCGGCGTCGATGACGACGAGCCGGTCGTTGGCCAGGTCGTAGGAGACCTGCGAGAGTCCGACGAACTGCGTAGCCGGGCCGGTGACGTGCCTGTCGGGCAGCACCATGCCGGCGATGCTGGAGACGTTGGCTATCACGTAGACCCCGTCGGTGGACTGGTCCGCGAGGTACAGGTCGTCGCGCCGGGCGTCGTAGGCCGCGCCCCAGATGTAGGAGACCGAGGCGTCGAGCTCAACCAACCGAGCGGGCGCGGCGTCGCCGACGACCGTCGAGGCGTCGTCGTAGACGCCTACCTTCCCGTCGACGTTCGAGACGAACAGACGGTCGTTGGCGACGTCCAGGCGCAGGCGGGTGTCGAACTCCGAGACGAGGCCGCTCACGTTCGGGCCCTCGAGAACGCGGTCGGGCTCCTTGCCGGCCGCCGCCGTCGACGCGTCGTCGTAGGCCACCAGCGCGTAAGAGAAGGCGACGTACAGGATGTCCCTCTCCGCGTCGTAAGCCATGCCGGCGGGGTTCTCGTGCCCCAACGAGGAGAAGCCGGTGGCGGTCACGTCGCCCGAGGCGCTCGACACGTCGTCGACCCTGAAGACGTTGGTGCCGGACGCCTGGACCCCGATGAAGGCCGCGTCGCGAGCCGGAGCGACGACCAGCTCGTAGTAATCCGTGGCCGGGTCGACGCCGTCGATGCGGAAACTGCGGTCAGGGGCGATGTCGCCGGTCGCGCCGTCCATGTCGTCGTAGACGTACACAGCCGTGTCAAGCACGTAGAGGGTGCCTGGCGCGGTGACGGTCACCTGCGCGCTTGCCCGCCGGGCCGGGTCGGTGACCTGGGCGGCCGCCACGGTCACGACCGGGTCGGTCGGTACCCTGGCCGGCGCCTGGTAGTCGCCGCCGGCCACGGTGCCGGCGGCCGCCGACCCCCCGATCAGGTCGTTCACCGACCACTCGACGGCGCCGACGAGGTTCTGGCTCTCGAAGAGCACGTGCGAACCGACCTTGGCCGTGAGCGGGCCGGCGGGGTCGAGGGTCGGCGTAGGTAGCGGGGGCGGCGGCGCGGGCGTCGTGCAGCTCGCCAGGGCCGACAGTAGGACGATCGCGGTGAGCGCGTGAAGGCGGGTGATCCTCATGGGCGTTGCCTCCTGATGGTGGGCGACGCGCTTGCCTCGCGACTGGGTGGCGCCTGGTCGCCGATCGGGCTTTCGAGCCCACGATAAACAACCGCCGGTGCACGGCTTGTGACGCATCGGACTCGCGTATGCAGTTGACAGTCGGCCGGCCGGCTGCTACTGTCATGCCTCTCGGGAGCCCGAGGCTCCCAGCCGCGTCAGCGCGGCATGCCCGCGACGTTAGTGGGCGAAAGCGAGGAGGTGAGCGATGACCAGAGCAGATCTCGAGCCCGGCATTGGGGCGAGCGAGCCCGTTAGTGGGGCGCAGCAGGCACACGTCGTCGCCAGCCGCCACGCTCCGCGCGGACTCCGCGCCGTCTTCGGCACGCTGTCTTGACCTTCGGCACGCCGTCCCAAGACGCACCGCGCTCCACAGCGACCCTTCTTCCGTAAGTCCCCGCAACCGTTCTCTCACGCCGTCCGCTCGGCCAAGTAGCCGCGCCTCGCGAGCGCAGACGCTCGTAGGTCCGCTGCCGCCGGTTCGAGCGCCATCTGGAGGGCAACCACCATGCTAGAGCTCAGCCACTCGAGGCTTCGCGCCGCGGAAGAACGCGTGAGCCACCTGCGAGGCCAGGCCGCCCAGCGCGCCGTGGCCCTCGCCGTACTCGCCGACAAGCGCAGGCGCGCACGGGAGAGCGCCCTCGCCGCCGTCCGCGCGGAGCTCGCCGAGCTGGAACAGCGCGCGGCGAACGCCTGGCGCCTGCAGAGGCACTCGCACCGCTCCGGCGGCATCTAACGATGCGGGGCGCCTCCCCACTACCGCGGTGGGGTCGGGAGCGTCTCCCCGACCCCACCGCCTGTATGCTCCTGACATGACCGCCCCGGGAGGAACGCCATGACGAAGACGCCGAAGCTCGTCCCGACCGACGTGGCCGTCGCTGCCCACCTGGCCGCCCTCGAGCGCCCGGAGCAGCGCGCCGACGCGGAGGCGCTCGTACAGATGATGCGCCGCCTGACGGGCGAGGAACCGAAGATGTTGGGGCCGAGCATCGTCGGGTTCGGGCGGTACCACTACAAGTACGAGAGCGGGCACGAGGGCGACGCCCCGTTGGCAGGCTTCGCGCCGCGCAAGGGCAACACGGTCGTCTACCTGACGCCGGGGTTCGCGGAAGGCAACGCCGACCTGCAGCGCCTCGGAAAGCACAAGGCCAGCAAGGGGTGCCTCTACATCAAGCGTCTCTCCGACGTCGACGTGGCGGTCCTCGAGGAGCTGGTGCGCACCTCGATCGAGGTGACGCGGCAGCGCTACGGGGGATGAGACCGCCGAAGGAGCCGCTGCGCTACGCGGACCAGCGCTTCGTCGGGCTCTCCCCGGCTGAGCTCCCCCTGGCGGGCGCCATCGTGATCGGCTGCGAGTTCGCCTCGTGCGACCTCACCGAGGTCTCGCTGAAGGGCGCCAACCTCTCGGACTGCCGCTTCGTCGGTTGCGAGCTCGCGCTCTGCGACCTCGCCGACGCGGTCTTCCAGTCCCTCGAGTTCTCCACCTGCCGGCTGACGGGCGCCCACTTCGAGACGCTGAGCCAGCTGCCCATCGTGCCTAGCGCCAGGTTCGACGAGTGCGACCTGAGCTACACCTCTTTCCAACGCATGGACCTCAGGGAGTTCGCCTTCACGTCGTGCCGCTTCCTCGAAGCCGAGTTCGTCGGCTGCGACCTGCGCGCCGTGGACTTCAGCGGCTCGGACCTGGCCAGGTGCGTCCTCACGCGCAACGACCTGCGCGCCACCGACCTGCGCACGGCGCGCAACTACGTCTTCTCGCTCCAGGCGAACGAGGTGCGGGGCTTGCGGGTGCGGTTGCCGGAGGCGGCGGCGCTGCTCGCGGCGGCCGGGGTCGAGCTGGATTGAGCGGCGCCCACCACCCGGGAAGCGGTTGGTCCCGTCCTGAGTAACGCATCATCCGCTAGGCATGAGAACCGAGGCCGCATGCTCGTATCACCTTGACATGCGCCGGCCCGGATTAGTACACTTGCTTTTGCGTCGCCGACGGCCCCGAGGCCGCGAGGACGCCCGCTTGCGGCGCGGGGTGGAGCAGTCTGGTAGCTCGTCGGGCTCATAACCCGAAGGTCACAGGTTCAAATCCTGTCCCCGCAACCAACACCGTTCACAGGGTCACCCGCCGGTGGCCCTGTGTTCTTCTACGAAACGTCCTACTGCCGTAAGCGCCCTGGCTACCTACGCGCCTACAGTTGAAGCAGCTCGTGCCCCGTTAGTCAGCCCGCCGTGGGAGGCGACCAGGCCTTGAACGACACCGCAGCGCGATCGACCGCACCCACCGCCTCACGACCCGAGCCCGCGTCGGCACGGGCAGGCGCCCGTGGCGCCCCGGCCGGCCCAGAAGCCTCGCACAGCGGTCGCAAGGGCATAGCCCCGCTCACCCTCCTCGTCGTGGTCGGAGCGCTCATGACCGTCAGCGCCCTCGCGACCGACGCCATGCTGCCGGCCTTCCCCGCCATGGCGGCGCACTTCGGCGTCTCGGACGCCGCCATCCAGAGCGTCGTCAGCGTCTTCATGCTCGGCTACGCCCTTCCCCACCTCATCGTCGGCTCGTTCGCCGACCGCTTCGGCAGGCGCCCCGTGCTGCTCATCGGACTGGGCGTCTACCTCCTTGGCGGCCTGATCGCCTGGGCGGCCCCGTCGCTCACCGCCCTCCTCCTCGGCCGCTTCGTGCAGGGCCTCGGCGCGTCCGCCGGCCCGATCCTCTCGCGGGCCGTGCTCCGCGACCTCTACCAGGGGCGGGAGCTCGGGCGCATGCTCTCGTTCGCCATGATCTTCTTCGGGGCGGCCCCGCTCCTGGCCCCCGCCGTCGGCGCCCTGCTCCTGAGGCTCGGTCACTGGCAGGCCATCTTCGCCTTCCTCGTGCTCGTGGCGGTCGTGCTGGCACTCCTCGTGTGGCTGGTCCTGCCGGAGACCGCGCCCCGCAAGGACGCGGGCGCGCTCAGCCTCCCAGGCGTCTGGCGCAACGCCAAGTCGATCTTCACCGACCCGGTCTCGGCCTGGACGGTCGTGGTGCTCGCCCTGGTCTACGGCGGCCTCATGGCCTACCTGCTCTCCGCGCCGACGCTCTTCATCAACCACTTCGGCCTGGACGAGGGCGGCTTCGCCCTCGTCTTCGCCGTCATCGCCTCGATGACCTTCCTCGTTCAGCCGCTCAACGTGAGGCTCCTGCGCGTGGCCTCCCCCGAGCGCATCCTGCGCTTCTCCGTGCCGCTGTTCGTCGTCGTGAGCGCGGTGCTCGTCGCCCAGGTCGCGCTGGGCGTGGCGACCCTGCCCCTGTTCACGCTCAACCTCATGGCCTTCTTCATGTCGTTCTCCCTCACCCTCGCCAACGGCACCACGGTGGCCCTCGACCCGCACCGGGAGCGGGCAGGCATGGCGTCCGGGCTGATGGGGTTCGCCCAGCTCTCACTCGGCACCGCGCTCGGCAGCCTCATAGCGGCGTTCGCCGACCGCGGGCCCCTACCGTTCGCGCTCGGGCTCCTGGTCCTGTCGCTGCTCAGCTACCCGGCCCTGCGACTGGCGTTCCGCCGGCGCGCGGCGTGAGGGCGGGATCACCGGCGGATGGCGCGGTGGCGGGCCGAAGCCCCTCCGGCGCTCGGCGTGACAACGTCCGCCCCACAGGCGGCGTGGCCGTGCCGCCGGGCGCCGGGCAAGGCGCCGCCGCCATGACGTGCGCTCGGCCGAGTTACGCACTAACATCGAGTCAGGCCATACGGCCGCGAGAGGAACCACGCGCTTGAGCGACACCACGAACCACGAGACCGCCGGCGACGCGCCGGGCGCCGAGGGGCCGGTCACGCGCTCCGGCTTCATCGCCATCGTCGGCAAGCCGAACGTCGGCAAGTCGACGCTCCTCAACACGCTGCTCGGGGTCAAGGTGGCGCCCATAACGCCCAAGCCGCAGACCACCCGGCGCGGCGTACGCGGCATCTACACGTCCGAGGACCGCCAGCTCGTGTTCGTCGACACCCCGGGCTTCCACAAGGGCGGCGGCAGCGCGCTCGACCAGGCCATGCACCGCGAGGTGCGCGACGCCATCGTCGACGTCGACGCGGTCCTCTGGGTCGTCGACCTCCGCAGGCCGCCCAACGACGAGGACAAGTCGGTCGCGCGCCTGCTCGGCAGCTCGCTCGGGCCGGCCACGCCCCTGATCATCGTCGGCAACAAGGTGGACGCGGCCAAGTACCCGGAGGAGGCGCTCCGGCTCTACAAGGACCTGGCGCCGCAGGCGCGCCGCGCGCTGGCGATCTCGGCCCTCAACGATCCCAAGGCCGTGTACGCCTTGCGCGAGGACCTCCTCGACGCCATCCAGGAAGGGCCCTTCTACTTCCCGACCGACATCCGCTCCGACCAGTCGCGCGAGCAGTGGGCCGCCGAGCTCATCCGCGAGGCCGCCATGATCCACCTGCGCGAGGAGCTCCCGTACAGCGTCGCGGTGCAGGTCGTGTCGTGGGAGGACGCCGAGGAGGGGCGACCCATCGTGATCGCGGCCGAGATCTGGGTCGAGAAGGCCGGGCACCGCCGCATCGTCATCGGCAAGGGCGGCGCCATGATCAAGGAGATCGGCAAGATGGCGCGCAAGCAGCTCGAGATCTTCCTCCAGGAGAAGCTCTACCTGGAGCTCGAGGTCGTGGTGCGCGCGTCGTGGCGCGAGGACCGCGAGGCCTTGCGCGAACTCGGCTACGAGCCGTGAGGGGCGCTTGGCGCTAGCCGCCCGCTGGCGGTCGCTCGAGCGGCTCCCGGCCCCGCGCGGCAGGGACGCCATGCCCGGCGTCTACGAGCTGGCCGACGCCACCAAACGCACCCTCTACATCGGCCAGTCGGCGCGCGACGTGCCGAACCGCATCAGGCAGCACCTGGCGAAGGGCGGCTGCGTCGCGCAGCACGCCTGCTACTGGCGCTACGAGTACAGCCGCGTGCCCCAGGCCGAGGAAGCGCGCCTCCTGGACGAGTACCGCGCCGAGCACGGCGGCGAGCTCCCGCCGTGCAACGCGGCCACTCCGCTCGTTCGGGACGCGAGGCGCAGGGCCGCGGAGCGCTTCGGCGGCGGCGACCGCGAGCCCTAGCCGCGCGCCAGCGAGACGCACCGACGGAAAACCCGATTGCCATCGGATAGTGAGTGAAAACCCCGACTTGTCGCTCTCACAGACCCGTGATATAACCGGTCAGGCGAGGAGAACGTAATCCTAGTCTTCTCAGATCGGTTTGGAGGGTTCGAATGCGCAAGTTCTTGGTCAGCCTGATCGCCGTCGCCGCCCTGGGTGCCGGTGCAGCCTTCGCGCAAGGCGGTATGTGGGCCGGCGTCAGCGCCGGGTACCCAGGTGCCGCGCTTCATTTCGGTGTCGACGACATCGCGCCGAACTTGGCTGTCCGCCTCAACGCGGGCTACAACTACATCGGCACGGCCGGCTTCGCCATCGGCGCCGATGTCCTTTACGACCTCGATGTCGACATGGGTGACACGCCCATCCAGGTCTACGTCGGCGGCGGTGTCGGCCTCGGCGTCGGCTCGGGCTTGGCCCTCGGCATCAACGCCTTCGTCGGCGGCGAGTTCAGCCTGGCCAGTGCCGGCCTCCCGCAGGGCGGCGTCTTCCTCGAAGTCGGCCCCGCCATCGGCGTCATCCCGACCTTCGGCTTCGGCGTCACGGGCCGCCTCGGCTTCAACTACCACTTCTAAGCACCAGCTCGACGCTTAGAGCTAGGCGCCCCACGGTCAAGGCCGCGGGGCGCCTCCTTGTGTGCCTCGTTGCTAGCCGACCAGGTACAAGAGCTCGAGGAGCGCCCCCGGCACCTCGACGTCCTTCAGGCCCCGCTTCTTCACGCTGAAGCCGGGCGGGTAGCGCGTCGGCTCGACCTGGAACGGCAGCGCCTTGAGGCGCTTGGCGTCGTAGTCGATGGCCTCCACGTCCGCGGCGAGCGCGACCTGCACGTCCGTCATGTGCTCCTTGATGGTGACGACGCCCTTGGCCCCTGCTACCAAGCGGAGGCGCGTGAGCTCGATGAAGGAGCGCACCTCGGGAGGGAAGGGCCCGTACGCCTCCCGCAGCTCCTTGGCGATGCGGTTGACCTCGGCGAGGCCGCCCGTGCCGGCCAACCGGCCGTAGTAGTTGATGCGCACGGCGTCGTCCTGGATGTAGGCGGGGCTGAGGCGCGCGTCGACGCTCAGGTCCACGGTCACTTGCGGCACCTCGGCCGCGCGCAGCTCCCCCTTGAGCTTCGCGACCTCCTCGGCGAGCATCTCCGTGTACACCTCGAGGGACACGGCGCTGATGTGGCCGTGTTGCTCCGGCCCCAGCAGGTTGCCGACGCCCCTGATCTCCATGTCCTTCTCTGCGAGGAGGTGGCCGGAGCCCAGGTCGTTCAGCTCGGCGATGGCGTACAGCCGCCGCTGGGCCTGCTCGGTCAGCCTGCCGGGGTAGAGCATGTACGCCCACGCCTCGGTCTGCCGCCGCCCGACGCGCCCCCTGAGCTGGTAGAGCTGGGCGAGGCCCAGACGGTCGGCGCGCTCGATGATGAGCGTGTTGGCGCCCGCGATGTCTAGGCCGGACTCGACGATGGTCGTGGAGAGGAGCACGTCGTAGGCGCCCTCCTCGAAACCGAGCATGATCTCTTCCAACTCGGCCTCCCCCATCTGCCCGTGCGCGACGCCGATGCGCGCCTCGGGCACGAGCTGCCCGAGCGTGCGGGCGCGCATGCTCATGGAGCCGATGCGGTCGTGGATGTAGAACACCTTGCCGCCGCGCTCGAGCTCGAAGACGACCGCCTCGCGCACGACCATCGGGTCGTACGGCTGCAGCACCGTCTGGATGGGCTTGCGCCCCTCGGGCGGCGTCATGATCTGCGACACGTCGCGCAGGCCGACCAGGCTCATGTAGAGCGTGCGCGGGATGGGCGTGGCGGAGAGCGAGAGGACGTCGAGGTTCGCCTTGAGGTTCTTGAGCCGCTCCTTCTGCCCGACGCCGAAACGGTGCTCCTCGTCCACCACCAGGAGCCCGAGGTTCTTGTACTCGATGGCCTCGTTGAGGAGCCGGTGGGTGCCGACGACGATGTCGACGCTGCCGTCCTTGAGGCCGGCCAGCGTAGCCCGCGCGCCCGCGTCGGTGGAGAAGCGCGAGAGCATCTCGACCCGCACGGGCAGGCCCTTGAAACGCTCGCTGAACGTCTCGAAGTGTTGGCGCGCGAGCACCGTGGTCGGGACCAGGACGGCGACCTGCGCCGAGTTGCCGACGGCACGATGCGCCGCCCGGATCGCGACCTCCGTCTTGCCGAAGCCGACGTCGCCCGAGACGAGCCGCTCCATGGGCACCTCGCGCGCCATGTCCGCGAACACGGCCTCGACGGCCTCGGCCTGATCCGGCGTGAGCGTGAACGGGCAGTTGCGCTCGATGAGGACGTCCCATTCGGGTTGGGCCGGGAACACCGTGCCCTTGCTCACCTGCCGCTTGGCGTAGGTCTTGATGAGCTCGGCCGCCAACGCCTCCGCGCTCGCGCGCGCCTTCTCCCTGGCGCGCGCCCACTCGTTGGTCCCGAGGGTGGAGAGCCGCGGCGGGTCGTCGGTCGTGCCCGGGTGGCGCCTGAGGAGCGGCAGCAGCTCGACCGGCAGGTAGAGCTTGCCCTCGCCTGCGTACTGGAGCTGGAGGTAGTCGCGCACGACGCCCACGACCTGCCGCGCCTCGAGGGCGACGAAGCGGCCGACGCCGTGGTCGGGGTGGATGAGGTAGTCGCCGACGGTCAGCTGAGAGGCGTCGCCGACCCGCTTGCCGGCGAGCTTCGTCGCCTTGCGACCGCCCTGGTAGCCGTACAGGAGCTCCTCGGTGAGGACGACCTCGCGCCGCCCCTCGTCCTTGTAGCCGCCCTGGACGCCGGGCGCGATGGCCAGCGACACCTGGCCGGGGTGATGCTCGACGCGGTTGCGCCAGTGCGACTCGTAGGCGTCGATGACGCGCTCGCGCAGGTAACGGCCGCTCCGCTCGAACTTCAGCAGGAGCTGCACGGAGTAGCCGTCGCGCAGCCAGACGTGGAGGTCGCTCGTGAAGTCGCTCAGCTTGCCGCGGTAGTAGGGCAGCGCCTCCACACCGGCGCGGCGCTCCTCCAGGGCCAGCGGGTCGCGGCCGAACGACACGACGTCGCGGCCCGCCAGGTGGCCCCAGAGCCACTCGTTGGTGGCGCCCGGCAGGTCGCCGGGGTAGAGCTCCGGCGCGTCGAGGAACACGGTGCCGGGCAGCGTGGCGAGCAGGCGCGTGGTGAAGCCGCCCGCGCCAACCTCGTCGAGGGCGCGGGGCGCGATCACCACGCGCTGCGCCCGCTCGCCGGCTAGGAAGAGCGCGTCGAGCTCGGCGCCGAAGAACTCGAGCCGCACGCTGCCGGGAGGCGCCTCCGGGAAGACGACGTCATCGTCGTCGCCCTCCGCCGCGGCCCCGGTGGGCTCCGGCAGCGGCTCGCGGTAGATCGTGAGCGTGTCGCCCCTGACGGTGAAGCCGGGTGCGGCGTCCCTGACGTAACCGTAGTCGACGAGGCGCGTGAGCAGCTCCTCGCGCGGGTAGCTGCGCCCCTCAACGAGCTCGAGCGCGAACGACTCCGGCCGCTGGGGGAACGGCATCACCGCGTGACCGAGTGTCAGCACGACCTTCTCCCGGCGCTCGAGCCAGTCGCTCAAGGTCGGGTCGACGGTGCGCAGGGCTCCGAAGACGTGCGTGTCGTCGAAGACGGCCGCGCGGTCGCTCGTGGTCAGGAGCACGGCCGGGCCGGGCGAGCGCGCGAAGAGCATGAGCCTGGCGACGGCGCCCAGGCCGAGGTAGCGTCCGCCTGCCTCGACTGTGGAGGCGGGAGGCTGCGTGGTGGTGTCGTTCACTACGTGACCTTCCGGTGGCTAGGCATGCCCGAACTCCCGGAGCGGCCCGTTCAAGGGTCGGTGTCCGGGTAGGCGAGGGCCGAGCGGTACGCTTCGTTCCTGGGCACGCCCAGGGCGAGCAGCGCTTCGCGCAACAGCCTACCGCGAACCCCGGCGCCGGCCAGGGCGGCGGCCTGCGCGGGCGCGCCGGGCGCGTCCGCTTCGGGTTCCGGCGCGGGCCCGACGACCACGACGACCTCGCCGCGGGCGGGGTTGCCGCGGTAATGCGCCAGAAGCTCGACCAGGCTGCCCCTGCGCGTCTCCTCGTGGAGCTTCGTCAGCTCCCGGCTCACGCTCGCCTGGCGGTCGGAACCGCACGCTTCGGCCAGGTCGGCGAGGGTGGCGACGAGGCGCTGGGGTGCCTCGTACAGGATGGAGGTGGCGGCGGAACCCGCGATGGCCTCCAGCCTGCGACCGCGCTCGCCGCCCTTGCGGGGCAGGAACCCCTCGAACGTGAAGCGCGCGGTAGGGAGGCCCGAGAGGACGAGGGCGGGGACGAACGCCGTCGGGCCGGGAAGCGCCTCGACGCCCACGCCCAGCTCGATGGCGAGCCGCACCAGCTCCGCCCCGGGGTCGGAGATGCCCGGGGTGCCGGCATCGGTCACGAACGCGACGCGCTCGAAGCGCTCCAGGAGGGCCGGCGCCCGGCTCGCGATGGTGTGGGCGTCGAGGCGTTCGAGGGGCGTCGTTATGCCGTAGCGGTCCAGCAGCACGCGGCTCCTGCGGGTGTCCTCGGCCGCCACGACCTGCGCCGCGCGCAGGGCCTCGAGGGCGCGCTGCGTGACGTCGGCCAGGTTGCCTATGGGCGTCGGTACGAGCGTCAGCCGGGCGCTCTTGGCAGCGGCGCGGTTCACGCGTCCCGCTCGCCGGCACGCTTGCGGGCGGCGGCGCGGGCGCGGGCGAACCAGCCGAGCGCGGCGAGCAGCGCGACGGCGAGGCTGACCACCACGCCGGCGTCCCGATGGAGCCCGAGGGACACGGCCAGGCGCGCGAGCATGGGCAGGGCGAAGGTCACCGCCACGAGCAGGCCGAGGAGGGCGGCGTAGTTCAAGACCGTGCCGCCGTCGGGCGTCGCGTCGGCGCTGCCGCTCGCAAGCTCATCCGTCAAGGCTACCAAGTAGCGGCTCAGGGGTAGCGACTCAGGGGGTCTGCGCTACGAAGCGCGTCAACGTCGTCGTCGGGTAGAAGTACGCCAGGATGCGGCCGTAATCGTAGCCGGCCTGGGCGAGGGCCCTGGCGCCGTACTGGCTCATGCCCACGCCGTGGCCCCACCCGTCGCCGCGCACGCTCAGCGGCCCTTGCATGGAGAAGCGCATGGACTTGAGCCCCCAGCCGCGCGCCAGGCTCGTCAGCTGGCTACCGCCGATGACCGTAGTGCCGCCGGTGCCGGCGACCTCGAGCGACACGACCCGGCCCGACTCGCTCGTCTCGAGCACGCGCAGCGCGGTGACCGTCCCGACGCCCCGGTCGGCGGCCACCAGGCTGGCTGAGACCGCGGCGGCGTCGAGCCGCGCCGTCCACGCCCGGTGCGGCGTGCTGGAGGCCGCGTCCCGCACGGCCACTAGGTAGGGGTAGCTCGTGCCCCATACTTCCCTGCTCGAGGCGATCATGCCGCCCGAGTCCGAGTGGTAGTAGGTGCGCGCCGTGGCGCCGCCGTACGTGACGACGACACCAGTCGTCGCCGCGACTGCGTCGTCCGTGCGCGGCTGCTCGGCCTCGACGCCGCCGTAGACCTGGCAGTCCGTCGTGGCGCATAGGTCGTAGCGGGCCTCCGGGTCGAGCGAGACCAGCGTGTACGAGCGCGACGCCACGGCCTGCGCCTTGAGCGCCTCCATGGGCCACGAGGCGGCCATCTCCGCCGGCACGACGCCCCGCAGGTACGCCTCCAGGTCGAGGACGTTGACGACCTCTACCTCGTCGCCGACGGCGCTGAGGCGGATCGCGCCCCGGTAGTGGGTCCCGAACGCCTCGAGGGTGCCACCCTCGGCGTCGAGGACGAGCGACGTGCCGATCTCGTGACCGTCGACGACGAGCTGGCCGTCCCGGGCGCCGACGGGCCAGGCCAGCGGTCCGGGCGTGAAGAACCCTCCCCTGCCGTCGACCACGCCGGAGTGTGGGCCCGCCATGCTCACCGTGACGCTGCCCGTCACGGCCAGCAGGACCCGCACGGGCGTCGGCGCCGCCACGTAGGTCTGCGCCGCGGCGGAAGAGCCGCCGGACCACGCCAGGAGCGCCGCCAGCAACGAGATCAGGAGCACGACCGATGGGGCTGGCCGGCGGACGGCGTGGTAGTGGAGACGCATCGCTCGCCAAGTATGA
Source organism: Trueperaceae bacterium (assembly GCA_023954415.1). Taxonomy (NCBI): domain Bacteria; kingdom Thermotogati; phylum Deinococcota; class Deinococci; order Trueperales; family Trueperaceae; species Trueperaceae bacterium. Next base: position 197,833 of record JAMLIB010000001.1, on the reverse strand, counting down.
CCCCTGCGTGCCAGGGTGTCGCAGGGGATAGCCCACACCGCCGGGGTCGCCCGGCCCGTCGGGCCGCCGTGTCTCTCCGCCACGAGGCGCCATACCGCCACCCGGCACGTGAAGCGTGCGACCATGTGGCATGTTCAGGTCTGACCTGCTGCTGGACAAGGTCGTGTTCGTCACGGGTGGGGGCAGCGGACTCGGCCTCGCGATGACCCGCCGCTTCCTCGAGCTGGGCGCGAACGCCGTGATCGCGAGCCGCCGCCTGGAGCTCCTCGAGGAGCAGGCGGAGCGGCTCGCGGCCGAGTTCGGGCGCGCCGTGCTCCCCGTCGCCCTCGACGTCAGGGACCCGGAGGCCGTCGGGGCCGCGTTCGACGCCGCGTTCACCCGGTTCGGCAAGGTGGACGCCCTCGTCAACAACGCCGCCGGGAACTTCATCTCCCCCACCGAGGCCCTGTCGCACCGAGCGTTCGACGCCGTGCTCGGCATCGTGCTGCACGGCAGCGTGTACACGACGCTCGAGCTCGGCAAACGCTGGATAGCGACCGGGGCGAAGGGGGCCGTCCTCTCGATCGCGGCCACCTACGCCGAGCGGGGCTCAGGCTACGTCGTGCCGTCGGCCGTAGCCAAGGCGGGCGTCGTCTCGCTAACGCGCTCGCTGGCGGGAGAGTGGGGCAAGTACGGCATCCGCCTCAACGCCATCGCGCCGGGGCCGTTCCCCACCGAGGGGGCCTGGAGTCGCCTGATGCCGACGCCGGAGATCGAGCGCCTGTTCGCGGACCAGGTGCCGCTCGGGCGCGTCGGGAACCACGCGGAACTCGCCAACCTCGCGAGCTTCCTGCTCTCCGACGAGGCCGGGTTCATCACGGGCGACCTCGTCTACATCGACGGCGGCGAGAGCGTGTACAACGCGGGCGAGTTCAACGTACTGGACGCCGTGACGCCCGAGCAGTGGGCGCAGTTGGCCGCCGCGCGCGCCAAGACGCGCTAGAGGTCGGTGCCCCCAGGCAGCATGAGCGTGAAGAGGCCGGTCGCGTCCTGGTAGCGGACCAAGACCGTGTAGACCCCGCCGCCGTTCTCGAAGACCCGGTCTAGCGCCGCCCTCTGGCCGGCCGAGTAGGTCACCTCGTAGACCTTCGTCTCCGGGCCAGCCGCCTGCGAGGTCTGGAAGCTCGTCGGGCGCTGGTAGCGCACCTCGATGGTCACGGAGCCGCGCTTGACGTCGCCCGTGAAGCGCACGGGCATGTCGGTCCTCTGCGTGGTCCTGCGGGACGTCGTGGACGTGAAGTCCTTCTTGTACACGAACACGGGCGTCTGGCTCGGGATGCCCAGGTACCAACCCCGCGTCTCCCCAACGGCGAAGAAGACGATGGCCAGCACGACGATGAACCCGATGAAACCGCGCATGGTGGCAGTATACCGGCCGTGGGGGGGGGGGGGGCGGGGGGGGGGCCCTGTCAACGCGCCGCCGCCCGACGGCCGGCTCCGATCGCCCCTGGTGGAGCTAGGTCTGAGCGCCGGCGCTCAGGCCGTAGCGCGCGTCGCGGAGCGGTGCAGGTTGCGCAGCACCGTGTGTAGGATGCCGCCGTTGCGGTAGTACTCGACCTCGACGGGCGTGTCGAGCCGGCAGGCCACCTCGAACTCGACCTTGGTGCCGTCCGCCTTGGTGGCGGTGACCGCGAGCCGCGCACGCGGCGCGACGTTCTCGTCGATGCCGATGTCGAACGTCTCGCTGCCGTCGAGCCCGAGCGTCTCCGGGCCCTGGCCATCGAGGAACTGCAGCGGCAGGACGCCCATCCCGACCAGGTTGGAGCGGTGGATGCGCTCGTAGCTCTTGGCGATGACGGCCTTGACGCCGAGCAGGTACGTGCCCTTGGCCGCCCAGTCGCGGCTCGAGCCCATACCGTAATCGTTGCCCGAGATGACGATGGTCGGGATGCCGGCGGCGATGTAGTTGCGGCTCGCCTCGAAGATGCTCGTGACCTCGCCTGTCGTGAAGTCGGTCGTCAGGCCGCCCTCGGTGCCGGGCGCCAGCTGGTTCTTGAGGCGGATGTTGGCGAACGTGCCGCGGGTCATCACCCTGTCGTTACCGCGCCGGGAGCCGTACGAGTTGAAGTCGGCCTTCGTAACGCCGTGCTCGGTGAGGAACTTGCCGGCCGGGCTGTTCAGCGCGATGGAGCCGGCGGGCGAGATATGGTCGGTCGTCACGGAGTCGCCGACCTTGACGAGAGCGCGCGCGCCCCGTACCGGGGCGATGCTTCCCGGGTTCTCGGGCATGTCGATGAAGAACGGCGGCTCCTGGATGTAGGTGGAGGAGTCGTCCCAGTCGAAGAGCTGACCGCCCTTCACGGGGATGGCGTTCCAGGCCTCGTTCGAGCGTTCGATGCCGTCGTACATGCGCCTGAACGTCTCGGGGTTCATGGCGGCCTCGAGGCGCTCGGTCACGTCGGCGTAGGTCGGCCAGAGGTCGCGCAGATAGACGGGGTCGCCGGCATCGTCCTCGCCGAGCGGGTCGTTCACGATGTCGATGTCCACCGTGCCGGCGAGGGCGTACGCCACGACGAGCGGGGGGCTCGCCAGGTAGTTCGCCTTGACGTGCGGGTTGATGCGCCCCTCGAAGTTGCGGTTGCCGGAGAGCACGGCCGCGGCCACGAGGTCGCCCTCCTCGACCGCCTTCACTACGGCGGGCGGCAGGGGGCCGGAGTTGCCGATGCACGTCGTGCAGCCGTAGCCGACGACGTAGAAGCCGACCTGCTCGAGGTACGGCAGCAGCCCCGTGTCGCGGAGGTACTCCGTGACGACCTTGGAGCCGGGGGCGAGGCTCGTCTTCACCCACGGCTTGGCGCGCAGGCCGCGCTCGGCGGCCTTCTTCGCGACCAGGCCGGCCGCCAGCATGACCGAGGGGTTGCTCGTGTTCGTGCAGGACGTGATGGCGGCGATCACGACGTCGCCGTGCCTCAGGTCCTTCTCGACGCCGCGGAACGAGAGGTGGCCGGTGCGCTCCAACGCCTCGGCGCTCAAGGCGAAGCCGCGCTTGTCGACGGGGCGCCGCAGGTCCTCCTGGAACTGGGTCTGCATGTCCTTGAGCTCGATGCGGTCCTGCGGGCGCTTCGGTCCGGCCACGCTCGGCACGACGGTGCCCAGGTCGAGCTCCAAGACCTCGGAGAACTCGGGCTCCGGGTCGGCCGGGTCGTGCCACATGCCGTTGGCGCGGCAGTAGCGCTCGAGCGCCTCGACCTCGTCGGGCATGCGGCCCGTCTGGCGCATGTAGCGGAGCGTCTCCTTGTCCACCGGGAAGAAGCCGACGGTGGCGCCGTACTCGGGGGCCATGTTGCCGAGCGTGGCGCGATCAGGGACCGTCATGGTCGCCATGCCCGGGCCGAAGAACTCGACGAACTTGCCGACCACGCCGTGCTTGCGGAGCATCTCCGTGACGACGAGCACGAGGTCGGTGGCCGTGGCGCCCTCTGGCAGCTTCCCCTTGAGGCGGAAGCCGACGACCTCCGGGATCACCATGTAGTAGGGCTGGCCGAGCATGACGGCCTCGGCCTCGATGCCGCCGACGCCCCAGCCGACGACGCCCAGGCCGTTGATCATGGTCGTGTGGCTGTCGGTGCCGACGAGCGAGTCGGGGAACACGACGTCCTTGTCGCCGAGCGGCTTGGAGAGGACGCCGCGGGCCAAGTACTCGAGGTTGACCTGGTGGACGATGCCCGAGGCCGGCGGGACGACGTTGAAGTTGGCGAACGCCGACTGGCCCCAGCGGAGGAACTCGTAACGCTCCATGTTGCGCTGGAACTCGATCTGCGAGTTGTGGAGGAGGGCGAGGGGGTCGTCGTACTCGTCGACCTGCACGGAGTGGTCGATGACGAGGTCGACGGGCACCTGCGGGTTGATCTTGTCGGGGTCGCCGCCCATGCGCCGCATGGCGCTGCGCAGGGCAGCCAGGTCGACGACGGCCGGCACGCCCGTGAAGTCCTGCAGGATGACGCGGGCCGGCATGAACGGGATCTCGTCCTCGTAGCGCCTCTTGGCGTCGTAGGCGGCGAGGCGCTCGATGTCGGCCCGGGTGACGAGGAAGCCGTCCTCGTTGCGCACCAGCGACTCGAGCAGGACCTTGATGGAGAAGGGCATCCTGTCTACGCGTCCGAAACCCTGCTCCTGCAGGGCCGCGAGCCGGTAGAAGTAGGCCTCGCCCGAGCCCGTGTCTAGCAGGGCCTTGGCGCCGAACGTGTCGTGCTTGCTCGTGTTGGTCATGTCGTGCTCCCTAGCGGTGGTCACGGCTTCAAGTGGCGCGCTGCTCACGCGCTCTCGCTGAACCAAGTTTGGGGCTAGTCTATGTGATATGACAGCCTTACGTTCACATAGGAACCTGGCCACGTCCACGTACGACGACGCCCCGCCGGCCAGCCACGGCGGCGCAGCGCGCACGCTGATCGTCACGGACGAGCGCGCGGCCGAGGCCCTCACCGACCCGACCACCCTGCGCCAGGTCGCCCCGTTCCTCGGACGCACGCTCAGCGTGGGCGAGGCGGCCAAGGAGGTCGGGGAGAAGCCCAACACCACGCTGCGGCGCGTGCAGCGCTTCGAGCGGCTCGGCCTCCTGGAGGTGGCCGAGGTGGTCCCGAGGGCCGGGCGCGCCGTCAAGCGTTACCGCTCCACCGCGGACGTCTTCTTCGTGCCGTTCGAGGCGACGCACGCCGAGTCGCTCGAGGCGGCGCTCGCCGAGCGCGACGCCTACTGGGAGCGCCTGCTCAGGCGCAACGTCGTGCGCGGCCGGCGGGAGGCCCTCGGCGACTGGGGCACGCGTTTCTACCGGGACGAACGCGGCCACCTGCAGGTCCAGACGGCCGTGACCCCCGACGCCAACGCCACCACGCTGGAGCCGGACGCCCCGGCCACCCTCTCGCTCTGGCGCGACCAGCTGCAGCTCGACTTCGCCGACGCCAAGGAGCTCCAACGCGAGATGTTCGCCCTCGTCCAGCGCTACCAGCGGCGCGCGGGCTCGCAACGCTACCTGGTGCGCATGGGCCTCGCCCCCGTGCTCGACTCGCGCGTGTGAGGCCCCGCTGCTGGCGGCTGGCGCGGCCCTACCCGCGCCCGGCGCGGGCCTACCCGAACGCGGCGTGGCCTACCCGAACGTGGCGTGGGCCTACCCGCGCGCAGCGCGGGCCTACCCGCGCGCAGCGTGGGCCTACCCGCGCGCAGCGTGGGCCTACCCGCGCGCAGCGCGGGCGCTCACCTGCGTCCCACCCGCGCCGGTAACATGAGGGCATGGGAGCGCGAACTGTGACATCCGTAGCAAGCGGGGCACGCGGCCTCGGCGAGGCGGCGCGGCGGGCACGGCCGGCGCGCATGGGCACCGGCGGCTGGGCGAGGCCCCTACTCTTCCTGACGCTCGTGGCGCTGCTCGGCGCCTGCGCCCCGGGCGCCTTCGGGCCTGCCGCCTCCACGGACCCCGTGGCGACGGAGCTGGAACGCACCGCCCAGGTCCTCTACCACCGCATGGAGCTCGGGCTCCTCGAGACGGGCGTCTACACCACCAACGCCCTGATCGACGTCAAGCTGCCCGAGGGGGCCAGGTGGACGCTGCAGGAGTTCGCCACCGACGGCTCCAGCTACCTGCTCGTGCTGCGCTCGTCGCGCCTGGCGAGCACGGCCTGGCGGGTGTCGCCTAGGGGCGTTAGCCGCTTCAACCCCGGATGAGGCGCCGCGCCGTCAAGCGGCGCTGCGCCTCACGCACCAAGAGGGCGGGCCCGGAGCGCTCCGGGCCCGCCCTCGTCACCGTCGCCCGCATCGAGGACGCTGGCGCGTTCAGGCGGTGACGGGCACGTGCTTCTTGAGCCGCGCCTCGTAGTTGGCCTTCGACTGGGCGCCGACCATGACCTCGACGGGCTTGCCGTCCTTGAAGAGCATGACCGTCGGGATGCTCATGACGCGGTACTCCTGCGCCACCCGCATGTTGTCGTCGACGTTGAGCTTGCCTACCTTCACCTTGCCGGCGTAGTCGGAAGCGAGCTCCTCGATGACCGGTCCCACCATGCGGCACGGCCCGCACCACGGGGCCCAGAAATCCACCAGGACGAGGCCGGAGCCGGTCTCGGAAGCGAAGTTGCCGTCGGTGAGTTCGAGCGAGTTGGCCATGTTCTCTATTCTCCTCCCTCAAGCGTGCTCGCGGGCGTATACCACTTGAGTGCCCCTGCGGCGGCGCGCCGAGGGCATGCCGCTTAGGTTACTTGCCGCGACTACCCGGCGCATGTAGCGGGCTCGACACGCTCAGTCCCACGCCACGAGGTCGGCGGCCGGAGCGCCGCGCACCACGCGCGGGGGCTGCATGCCGAGGGCCTTGTACCCCCCCTTGACCGCGGCCCGCAACGCGGCTCGGGGGTTGAGCTTCGCGCCCTGCACGGCGAGCGCCTCGGCCACCTCGCGGGTGACGTCGAGGTCGGGGCTTGACCCGCGCGAGTCCGTGCCGAACGCGACCTCCACGCCGTGCTTCGCATAGAGCGTCCACGGGAAGGTGCCGCACTCGAGCGCGGCGTTGGAGCGCGGGCAGTGCACGACCACGGCGCCTACCCGCGCCAGCAGGCGCGCGTCGTCGTCGTCGACGTGGACGCCGTGGACCAGCGTCGGCCCGGCCGCGAGGACGCCGAGGTCGTGGAGGTAGCGCACGGGGCGTACGCCCGTGGCGGCGAACGCGAAGCCCGCCCGCGCGAGCGACTCCGCCAGCTCGCCGGTGCCCCGCAAGTGGAGCTCGAGCTCGGCCGGGCTCTCCGCGACGTGGATGGCGAGGGGGAGCCGCTCGGCGGCGGCGTACGCCGCGAGCCTGACGAGCAGGGGGGCGCTCACGGTGTGCGGCGTGTGGGGCGAGAGGCCGACGCGCATGCGGCCAGGGCGCTCGAGCGCCCTGAAGCGGGCCACCGCCTGGACGGTGGCGGCGAAGACGGCGTCGGCGTCCTCCGGGCGCGGTGCGAAGACCTCCCAGTAGGCGACGCCCGTCAGCGCGTCCTGACCGAGCAGGTACTCCATGGTGGCGGCGTCCGTCACGATGTCGCCCACCACGCGGGTGCCCGCCGCGCCCAGCTCGGCCACCCCCTGCTTGGCGGCGGCCAGCCCCCGGTGGCCGCCGCGCGCGTGGGCTACGACGGCCCCGATGAAGCCGGCGTACGAGCCGGGCGTGTGCGGCATGGCGGAGAGGTCCAAGTGCGTATGGGCGTTGACGACGGGCGGCGACACGGCGAAGCCGCACTCGACGACCTCGGCGTCGGGGTACGTAGAGCGCGCCTCGGTCATGGCGCTCGTGCGCACGACGCTCGCGACGCCCGGGGCGAGCTGCACCGTCACGGCGCCGTCCTCGCGCGGCAACCCGAGCCCGTCGTACACGACCCGGGCGTGGGCCACCACGCGGCCGTGGCCCCGGTCGGCGCCCCCGATGACCTCGGGGAGGGGCCGTACGGCCATCAGCGCGCGGTCAGGGCGTCGGCGGCGCGGGGTTGTCCGGAGGGCGTGCTCGGGAGCGCCGGTAGGTCGAACTCGCTCGGGTCGACGCGCCTGAGGATGTTGTAGAGCGAGTCGCGTTGGGCCGGGCGGTAGCCGGCGTCGACGATCTGCCTCACGATCTCGCTCTCGGGCGTGTTGCTGTGCTTGGCTCCGGCCTGCGAGACGACGTTCTCCTCGAGCATGGTGGAGCCGAAGTCGTTGCAGCCGAAGTAGAGGGCCGTCTGCGCCACCTTGTAGCCCATGGTGGGCCAGGACGCCTGGAAGTTGACCACGTTGTCGAGGAGCAGCCGGCTGACGGCGACGTTCTGCAGGTACTCGTGCGCCCCGGCGCCCGGCGCCTTGCCGTGGATGCGCACGCCCTCCGTCTGGAGCGTCCAGGAGATGAAGGCCGAGAAGCCGTTGCCGTGCGTGGCGGCGGCGCGGTCCTGCTGGTCGCGCACGCGCATGAGGCTGGCGACGCGCTGGGCGTGCGTCTCGCCGAAGCCGATGACCATCGTGGCCGTCGTGTACAGCCCCAGCTCCTGGGCCTCGCCCATGACGCGGATCCACTCGTCGGCCGAGATGCGCCCCGGGGAGACGTGCTTGGCGTGGCGCACCTCGTCGACCAGCATCTCGCCGCCGCCGCCCGGCAGGCCGTCCAGGCCGGCGGCCTGGAGCGCGACGAGCACCTCCCGGGTGTCCATGCCGGTGAGGCCCGCCATGCCCTTGATCTCCTCGGGGCTGAACGCCTCGACGCGGATGGTCGGGTGCCGCTCCTTGAGGTGGCGCATGAGGTCGAGGTACCAGTCGAAGGGCAGGTAGCGGTTCACCCCGCCCTGCATGAGGATGCGGCTGCCGCCGACGGCCTCCAGCTCGACGATCTTCTGCGAGATCTCGTCGAAGCTCAACGTGTAGGCGTCCGGCTGCCGCCGCGTGCGGTAGAAGCCGCAGAAGGCGCAGCCGACGGAGCAGACGTTGGAGTAGTTGATGTTGCGGTCGATCAGGTACGTGACGGTCTCCGGGTCGGTGCGCAGCGCGCGGGCGGAGTCGGCCGCCGCGGCCAGGTCGAAGAGCGGCAGCGAGTAGAGCTCGAGCGCCTCGTCCGGTGTCAGGCGCGCGCCGGAAGCGGCCTTGCTCAAGAGGCTCATGGGCGAGAGTCTACCACCGGCCGCGCGGGACGCCGGTCCCGGCGGTGACGCGATGTCCGACCTCTTCGGGGTTGTGTACTCGGATGTTGGCGGCCAGGTAAACTGGCCGCATGCGGAACCCGTCGCCGACAGAGCCGGTCAGCCCCTGGCGCCCACTGTTCGAGAACGTCCGTCAGGCCGTCGGCCACCGGCGGGACGAGCACGGCGTCGTCGGGAGCATCAACTGGCTGCGTAGCGCCATGGAGGCCCACGGCGCCAACCCGAACGTCGTGAGGAAAATAATCTACCGCGACAAGGGCCGGCTGCCGGACAAGCGCGCCCTCTTCGTGATCCTGGACGAGCTCTGGCGCGAGGCGGGCAACGCGCCGCTCGACCTGCCGGAGCTCCAAGCCGCGCTCTCCCCCACCGCCGGTACGGAGCAGGAGGTCCTCCAACTCCTGGGGCGCGACAAGCGCAGGGCGTACCGCGCGATGATCGGCGGCATCAGGGCCGGCGAGATGCCCAAGGTGCTCGTGACCGGCCGGCCCGGCTCCGGCAAGACGCTGCTGACCGACTACGTCCGGCAGGGCGTCGAGCTCCTGTTCGACGGGGGGCTCGACGTGGTCCGCCTCGAGTTCGGCGGGACGGACCTCGCCGCCTCCCTTGTCCGCCTCGCCACCGAGCTGGGGGTGCCGACGGACGTCATGGAGGCGCGCCTCGTGCGCATCGCGACCGCCAGCGCCTTCGCCGTGCAGGCCGACGCGCAGGCCGAGCTCGCCCGCGTCGTCCTCGAGGCGGTACGCCAGCGGCAAGCCCCGATCCTGTTCCTGTTCCACGTGTCGCAGTCCCTCGCCAACCAGGACAGCCTCGGGCTCGTGCCCTTACGCCTCGCCAACCCGGACGTGCCGCGCGTGAGCGCCGTCGAGTGGCTGTGGGTCACGCTCTTCGAGCCGTTGGCGCGGTTGCAGCGCGTCATGCTGTTCGTGACCATCACGGACCTCCCGGCGCGCGCCATGCAGCGCCTCGGCAACTTCGCCGACCCCATCCGCCTCACCCCCCCGACGGTCACGGAAGCGCGCCGCTTCGTCAAGGCGCGCGTGCCGGACCTGAGCGCGGGGCGCCAGGAGGAGATCGTGCAGCGCGCCGGCCGGTCGTTCGAGGAGCTGCGGACGTTGACGCTCCTTGCGCAGGCCCGCGCCCCGCAGGAAGTCGGGATGCAACCGGACGAGCGCTACATCGAGCAGCTCTCCGGCCTCGTCACGGCCGGCGACTCCGACCTGCGCGCCTTCCTGGCGGCCATCGCCGTGCTCTCGCCGCCCGAGCATCCGGCGTTCGCCGCCGCCACGCTGCAGCGGCTTCGCGACGTGACCAGACCCCTCGGGTCGTTCGAGCTCTCGTTCCTGGACCCGGTGCCGGGGCAGCCGGACCACTACCGCGTCTTCTCGCGCCAGCTCGCCCGCGCGCTGCAGACGCGGCTGGCGACGGACGAGCCGGCGGTGCACCGGCGCATGCAGCTCGCCGCGGCCGCCCTGTACGCGCCCACCGCCGCTCAGGACCCCTCGAGCGCCGCGGCCGCCCGCCACCTGCACCACCTCTTCGAGGCCCGCGACTGGCGCTCGCTGACCGAGCGGCTGGCGGCGCACGCCGTCTCGCACGCGCAAGTGCGCCAGGTCTGGCAGGCCGCCTTCACTGAGCTGCGCGCGGGGCCGGAGTTCGACGCCGTGGCGAAGCAGGTGGCGGCGCACTACGTGCGCCTCGGCGCCTACGGCCACCCCGAGGCGCTCAAGGCGTTCGAGGCGGCGGCCGCCTCGAACGACGCGGCCCTGCGAGCCTGGACCCTCGTCAAGCGCGCGGAAGGCGAGGCCCTCGCCGGCCGCTTCGAGCGCGCCGAGGTGCTCCTCGACACCGCGCCGGACATAGGCGACCCGTTGGCGCGCGCGGAGAGCGCACTGGCGCGCGCGAGCATCGCCAGATGGCGCGGCGACCTGGCCACCGCGGCCGAGCTGATCACCGGCACGGTGCGGGGCGAGCTAGCACGCGTCACCTCGACAGGGCGCGAGGCGCGCCTGGCCGCCGTCAAGGCCGGCGTGTGGGAAGGCATGATCGCGAAGGACCGCGGCGACCTTAAGGGCGCCTTGGCGCGCCTCGACGCGGTGGAGGGCACGGACGACCTCGTGCGCGCCCGCGTCCAGTACCAGCGCGGCGACATCGCCATGCGCCTCGGACGGTTCGACACCGCCAAGGCAGCCCTCGACTTCGCCGTCGAGTTGGCCCACCGCTCCGAGGCCCTGGCGCAGGAGCAGGCGCGCTACCTGACCCGCCGCGCGTCCCTGCTGAGGGTGCGCGGCGACCTGACCGGGTCGGTCACCGACTTCAAGGCGGCGCGGGCGCGCTTGCACGGCGCCGAGCTGACCGAGGCGGAGACGGCCCTGAGGCTCGCGAAGGTGGACGCCGAGTGGGCCTTGACCGCCCTCGCCCTCGGCGACTTCGAGGAGGGCACTTACGCCGTCACGCGGGCGCTGGCCGGCTTCCGCGAGCACGCCGGGGGGAACGACTCCCGCCCGTACCGCGCGCTGCGCGGCACGCTGACCTTGGCGATCGCCTATGCCTGCCGCGGCCTGGCCGTCCCCTACCGCCGGCCCTTCCCCGTCTTGCGCGACGGGCTCGACGGACCCGACCTGCGCCACGCGCGCCAGCGCATAGACGAGGTCCTCGGGGCCATCGACGACCAGGCCTCGCACCGCGGGCTCCGCCTCGACGCGCGGCTCCTCGCCAGCCAGTTCGCCGTCGACGGCGCGACCGCCCTCCGGTTCGCCGAAGAGGGGTTGAGCGACGTCGACCACGAGCACTCGCGCGCCAGGGCCCTCGGCGCCAGGGCGGCGGCGCACATGCGGCTGCTGGAAGCGAAGGCGGTCCTCGCCGACGTGCAGGCCGCCGCGGACGCGCTCGGCATCGGGCCTGCGGCGGGCGAAGGGGGCGACGCCGGGCTGCGCGCCCAGCTGGCGAGCTACGCCGTCGACGCCCATCTGGCCCTCGGCGACGCGAAAGGGGCGGCAGCGACGTTGACCGCCAGCCTGGACGACGCCACGTTGAGCCCGTACCACGAGGGCCTGCTAAGGGCCTTCGGCGAGTCCGCCGACGAGCGGGGCATAGGCGACGGCTGGAAGTCCCACAGGCGCCTGCGCGCGCTCCTCGGCGTCGACGGCACCGGGCCCTCGACGCCCGCGCGGCTGCCCGACGCGCTCGTCGCCGCCTGGCGCAGCAAGGCGCAGGCCCCCGCCGGCGCACCGGGCGCGACGGCCTGAGCTGCGCATGCAGCACGCGGACGAGCCGGTTCGGATCGTGGCGTGCGCCCCGGCGGCCGAGGTCGCCGGACTGCGCGCCCACCCCGGCCTCGACCGCTTCCGCTCGCCCGAGCTGCAGCTGGCGGCCCTCGCCGACATCGCCGCGGACCCCAAGGGGTGCGTCGTCGCGGCGCTCGCGGGCGCCACGCTCGTCGGCTACGTCGCCTTCCACCCGCCGACGGAGATCGAGTCGTGGGGCGCCGACGCGACGGGCGAGCTCATCGAGCTCGGCGCCATCGAGGTCGCTCCGGCCTACCGCGGCCGCCGCCTCGCACCAAGGTTGCTCGAAGCCAGCTTCGCCGGCGGCCGCTTCGACGCGACCGTCGTCTTCGCCACCCTCTACGTCTGGCATTACGACCTCGCGGGCAGCGGCATGACCGACCTGGCTTACCGCCGGATGCTCGAGAGCCTCTACCGCTCCGTCGGGATGGAGACGTTCGCCACGAGCGACGAGGAGATCCGCAGCAGCGCCGCCAACGCCCTCATGGCGCGCGTCGGTCCAAGGGCAGACGAACGCGTCGTGGCCGAGTTCCACCGCCTGCGCAAGGGCGTTCCCGGCCTCTCACGAAGCCCCTGGTAGCATCCCAGGATGGAGGAGCAAGTCGATGCTCGTTAACGAGATCATGTCCCACAAGGTCGTCGCCATCGGCCCTGACACGCCCATCAAGGACGTCCAGGCCCTGATGGAGCTCCGCAACATCCGCCACTTCCCCATCCTGGCCGAGCCGAGCGGCGGCGCCTCCGACCGTCTGGTCGGCATCGTCTCCGACCGCGACGTGCGCCTCGTCGGCGCCGACCACCCGAAGGCGCCCCCGGGCGTGCGGGCGAGCGACCCCGTCAGGCTCCTCATGGTCCACCCGGTCCTGACGGCGGACCCGAACGACCCGATCGAGGAGGCGGCCAAGGTCCTGCGGGACAACAAGATCGGCGCCATGCCCGTCATGGAGGACGGGCGCCTCGTCGGCATCGTCACGGGCATCGACATGCTCGACGCGCTCATCAGGATGTCCGGCGTGCGCGGGGCCTCCAGCCGTCTGGAGGTCGAGCTGGTCGACCGGCCGGGCGCGCTGGCCGGGCTCCTCGACCGGGTGGCGAGCCGCAACGTGAACGTCTCGAGTGTCATGACCTCGCGTTCCGATCCAGACGCCGACACGGTCGCGTTCGTGATGCGCATAGCGACCGTCGACGGCCACGGCCTCGCGGCCTACCTGCGCGGTCTCGGGTACAACGTGCTGTGGCCGCCGGAGGCACCCGAAGCGTGAGCTCGCCCGGGCCCGGCGTCCTGCTCGTGCACGACCAGCGCACGGCGCGCTTCGAGCTCGCCCCCGACCACCCGTTCAAGCCCGTGAGGATGGAGCTGACCCGCTCGCTGCTCGAGCATGCCGGGGTCCTGGCGCCGTCCGAGGTCGTGCCGCCCGCGCCCCTCGAGGAGGCCGAGCTGTTCGGTGTGCACGAGCCGGAGTACGTGGCCGACGTGGCGGCGCTGTCCAGGGGCGAGGCCGTCGAGCGGGCCAGGCAGCGCGGCCTCGGCACGGCGGACAACCCGGTCTTCCCCGGCATGCACGAGCTCGTCTCGCTCGTCTGCGCCGGCACCGTGACGGCGATGGAGCTCGTCGCGACGGGCAAGGCGCTCCGCGCCGTCAACCTGGGCGGCGGCCTCCACCACGCGCTGCGCGACCGGGCGTCCGGCTTCTGCGTCTACAACGATCTCGCCGTGGCCATCCGGCGGGCCGTCGACCGCCACGGCCTGCGGGTCGCCTACGTCGACCTCGACGCGCACCACGGCGATGGGGTCCAGTGGCTGCTCTACGAGGACCCGAACGTGCTCAAGGTCAGCCTGCACGAGTCCGGCCACTACCTCTTCCCCGGCACCGGGCACCCGTACGAGACGGGCAAGGGCGCGGGGCGGGGGCTCTCGGTCAACGTCCCGCTCGAGCCCTTCACGGAGGACGATTCGTACCTCGAGGCGTTCGACGTCGTCGTCCCGACCGCCTTGCGGGCGTTCGAGCCGGACGTCATCCTCCTGCAGGCCGGCGCCGACCCCCACCGCTACGACCCCCTGGCCGACCTCTCCCTGACGCTCACCGGGATGCGGGCCGCCTACGACAGGGTCGTGGCGCTCTCCGACGAGCTGACCGGCGGGCGCATCGTCGCGACGGGCGGCGGCGGCTACGACCCCTACCGCACGGTCCCGCGCGCGTGGGCGCAGCTCTGGAGCGCGCTGACGGGGCGTGAGCCGCCCGCCGAGCTGCCAGGCGACTGGCAGGCGGAGTGGCGCTCGCGGCTGCCGGAGGCCCCCATCCCTGACCGGTGGACGGACGGGCCGAGCGATTTCAAGCCGCACCCCAAGCGCGAGCAGGTGGCGCGGCGCAACCGCGTCGTCGCCGGCAGGACGGTGGAGGCGCTGCAAGCCATCTGGCGGGACACGGGGCTCGTGAGCAGGGTAACCTCGTCCTGAACGCCGCGAGCGCCCGTCGGGGCCGCCGGCTTTGGAGGACAACGACATGCGCATCGGCTTCATCGGACTCGGCACCATGGGCGCGCCGATGGCCGCCAGGCTCCTGGCGGCGGGCTTCGAGGTCACGGTCCACAACCGCACGCGCGAGCGCGAGGAGCCGCTGGCCGCGCTCGGCGCCAAGCGGGCGGCGAGCCCGAAGGCGTGTGCCCAGGAGCGCGACGTCGTGTTCACGATGGTGTCCGACACCCCGGACGTGCAGGCCGTCGTGATAGGCGACCACGGCGCGATCGAGGGGCTGGCGGAGGGCGCCGTGCTCGTGGACATGAGCACCATCAGCCCGGCCACCACGCGGCGCATGGCCGCCGCCCTCGCCCAGCGGGGCGTCCAGATGCTCGACGCCCCCGTCTCGGGCGGCAGCGAGGGGGCCAAGAACGGCACGCTGTCGATCATGGTGGGCGGCGAGGCCGCCGCGCTCGAGCGCGTGCTGCCTGCCCTCGAGCACCTCGGCCGCACGATCACGCACGTCGGCCCCGTCGGCAGCGGGCAGGTGGCCAAGGCCGTCAACCAGGTCATCATCGCCGGCACGTACGCTGCCGTCGCCGAGGGCATGGCGTTGGCGATGGCGGCCGGCATCGACACGGACGCGGCCCTCAAGGCGCTCGGCGGCGGCGCGGCCGGCTCGTGGGTGCTCGCGAACCGGGCCAGGAACATGCTCGCCGGCGACTACCCCCTCGGGTTCAGGACCCGCCTGCACCGCAAGGACCTCGGCATCGCGCTGGCGTCGGCGCGCGAGCTGGGCGTGAGCATGCCCGTGGCCGCCTACGTCGAGCAGCTGGAGACGAGCCTGGTGGCGCGCGGCTTCGGCGACGAGGACATGTCGAACGTCGCCCGCGTCGTGCGCGAGCAGGCCGGACTGAATTGAGGCCTAGGGCGAGACGGCGACGACCCAGACGCGCTCCGCGTCCGGACGAGCCGGCCCGCCCTCCGGGTACTCGATGACCGCGACGTCCTCGAAGCCGGCCGCCTCGAGTAGGCGCACGAGGTCCGCGGCTGCGTAGCCCCGCTCCTGGTGCACTTCCGTGAACGCGCCCTGGGCCGGCGCTTCGGCGCCCGTGTCGCAGTACGCCTCGACCGTGGCGAGCCCCGTCGCCTCGTCGTAGGCGTGCGTCCAGCGGTAGTAGACGTCGTCCGTCCAGCCTTCCGAGACGCCGCCCTGCCATAGCTCCCGCAGACCGGTCGGGGTGTTCACGTCGAACATGAAGACCCCGCCGGGCACCAGGTGCTCGCGCACCCTCGCCAGGCAGCGCGCGAAGGCCGCCTCGTCGAGCAGGTTGTTCAGGGCGTCGAACACGGAGTACACGAGGTGGAAGCGCCGCGGCAGGGAGAACGCCTCGAACGTGCCGTGGTGGAACGCGATGCCGGGCAGCTTCCGGCGGGCGACGGCCAGCATCGCGGGACTGGCGTCGAGGCCCTCGACCTCGTACCCGAGCTCCCACATGGGCAACGTGGCGTTGCCGGTGCCGCAACCGAGGTCGAGGAGCGCGCCGCCTGCGAACCCACGGCGCTCGGCGGTGCGAAGGATGAAGGCAGCCCAGTCGTCGTACTCGATGTCCGCCATCAGGCGGTCGTAGACGCCCGCGAGGTCGGTGTACGGCGCGGCCGGTCTTGGGCCCGACGCGTCGGTTCGCGAGCCCGACGCCGCAGGTCGGAGGCGCGGCACCGCTACTCGAGCTCCAGGACGAGCTTGCCCGCGTTGCGGTTCGCCCGCATCCGCTCGTGCGCCACATCCGCGTCACGCCACGGGTGGACCTGGTCGAGCACCGGCCTCAGACCGCGGGCGGCCAGCTGCGGCCCGAACCTGTTCCAGAGCGCGCGCTTCACCTCGACCTTCTCGGCCACCGGACGGCCCCGCAGCGTCGAGCCGATCACGTGCAGGCGCTTGGCCATGAGCCGCCGCAGGTCCAGCTCCACCTCGGCGCCGCCGAGGGTCGAGATCACGACCAGCCGCCCTCCCGGCCTCAACACCTCGAGGTTGTCGGCGAAGTACGCGCGCCCAACGATGTCGAGCACGACGTCGACCCCCGGGGGAACGCAGGCGGCGATGACGGCGGCGAACGACTCCTCGTGCCTGTCGACGGCCACCTCGGCTCCGAGCTGCAAGCAGAGGCTCGTCTTCTCCGGCCCGCCGGCCGTGGCGAGCACGGACGCGCCCGCCGCCGTGGCCATGGCGATGGCCATCGTGCCGACGCCGCTCGCACCGCCGTGAACGAGCAGGCGCTCGCCGGGGCGCAGGCGTGCCTCCATGAACAGGTTGAGGAACGCCGTGAACGCCGCCTCGGGCCACGCCGCGGCCTCCACGAGGCTCCAGCCGGCCGGTACGGGCATGAGGAGCGCCGCGGGGACGACGGCGTACTCGGCGTAGCCGCCGCCGGGCAGCAAGGCGCACACCCGCTCGCCGGGCAGCAGGACGACGGCTCCGGCGGCCCCTGCGGCGCTCGCCCCCTCGGCGTCCGCCGCCTCGCCCCAGCTCAGTCCCGGGCCAAGCTCGGCGATCTCGCCCGAGACCTCCAGGCCCAGTACGTCCGTGACCCCGGGCGGCGGCGGGTACATGCCGGCGCGCTGGGCGAGGTCGGCGCGGTTGACGCCGGCGCACCGCACGCGCACGAGGACCTCCCCGGGACCGGGTACGGGGCGCGCCACGTCGGCGACCACGAGCCTGCCGCCGGCACCCGGGACGAGCGCCGCCATAGTGCCTGCGTACGAGCCCTCACTCACAGCGCCATGCTAGCCGACTCGGCCACGGGCCTCGGGCTACCTGGTAGCGTGGGCCCATGATCGGGGTCGACCTCGGCACCACGAACGTACGCATTCACGTCAAGGGCAAGGGCGTGCTCCTGCGCGAGCCGGCGGTGATCGCCGTAGTGAAGGGCACGACGGAGGTGAAGGCCGTCGGGCAGGAAGCTTACCGGATGCTCGGCCGCACCCCGGGGAACATCACGGCCGTCAGGCCGATGGCCGACGGCGTGATCGCCGACTACACCCTCACGGAGAAGATGCTGCAGGCGTTCATCCGGAAGGTCCTCACCGGACCGGCGCGCTTCCTGCGCCCGAACATCATGGTGTGCATCCCGTCCGGCATCACGGACGTCGAGCGGCGGGCGGTGGTCCAGGCCGTCCACGAGGTCGGGGCGCGCAAGGCGTTCCTCATCGAGGAGCCCGTGGCCGGCGCCATCGGAGCCGGCATCGCCATCGCCGAGCCCATCGGCTCGATGGTGATAGACATCGGCGGCGGCACCACCGACCTGGCCATCATCAGCCTCGGCGGGATCGTCGTCTCGCAGAGCCTGCGCATCGCGGGCAACACGTTCGACCGCGACATCATGGTCTATGTGAGGGCCAAGTACAACCTGCTCATCGGCGACCGCACGGCCGAGGAGATCAAGCGCACGATCGGCGCGGCGAAGATAATCACGGAGAGCGACAGGCAGAGCATGGAGGTGCGCGGCCGCGACCTCATCGACGGCATGCCGAAGAGCGTCACCGTCACCACCGAGGATGTCGTGGCGGCGCTCAAGTCGTCGCTCGAGCGCATCGCGGACGGCATGCGCAAGGTCCTCGAGCAAGCGCCGCCCGAGCTCGTCTCGGACGTGATCGAGCGCGGGATCGTCCTCACCGGCGGTGGGGCGCTGCTGCGGCACCTCGACGACTACCTGTCCAGCATCACGTCCATCCCGGTCGGCGTCGCGGCCAACGCCGCGGACTGCGTGGTGCTCGGCACGGCGCAAGCGCTCGACATGGTGCACGTGCTCAAGGACGCGCACTTCGAGCGGACGCGCTGAGGGTCAGCTCTCCGCGGTGACGTCGTGCCCGGAGCCGTCCGGCGCGAGGGCGTCGTTGCCGGGGGCGTCCGGCGCCAGGGCCGGGGCCTTCACCGCCGCCTTGGCCAGCGTGCCCGTGGTCAGGAAGCCAAGCGCGTACGCCACGCCGACGAGCAGCAGGAGCGCGTACAGGCCCACCCCGCGCTGCTCGGTGGCGAAGGCAAGCGCGAGGAACCAGGTGACGGAGCCGTACAGGGTGGCCAGCACGAGCGTCGCCGTGAGCGCCGGCCGCCTACCCCTGACCGAGGTGAGGCGCAGGCCGGCGAAGGCCGCGAACACGGTCTCGAGGATCGCGAAGCCTACGAGGACCCACATGAGGACGGAGCTCTGGTGGACGGCGACGCCGGAGGTCAACAACCGCACGACGATGGCGACGAGGAACGCGAGGACCACCTGCGCCATGAACCCGACGACGAACGCCGGGCGCAGCACGGCGGCGGCGGCGAGCTCGTCGAGCGTCGGCGCGTCGAGGTAGCGCCGCAACGGGGCGATCACGCGCGCCCGCGCGCACGCTTGGCTGGAGTGCGGGCGCCGAGGCTAGTGCTTCTCAGGCTCGACCGTGTTGCGCGAGACCCACACGCTGGTCACGACGAAGAAGGACGAGAACAGCCCGATGGCGATCATGATGATGATCGCGTTGCGGGCAATAACCAAGAACTCGCTCATCTCTACCTCCGACAGGGAGTCTACCCAGTTCCGGGCCCGCGCGTTCGCGACAGCCTGGCGAAGCGCGCGCTCATCAGCGCGGCGGCCGTCGCCAGGCCGGCCACCATGCCGTACCAGAGCCCCTTGGCGCCGACCCCGAGACCGAAGGCCAGGAGCAGCCCGACGGGCATGGCCACGATCCAGTAGGAGACGAGCGTCAGGAGCATGGGCACGCGCGTGTCCTTCAAGCCTCGCAGGGCGCCGATGGCCGTGACCTGCACGCCGTCGAAGAGTTGGAAGAGGGCGGCGATGCTCAAGAAACCGACGGCCGCCACGACCATGGCGGCGTTCGCCGGAGCGTTCACGTCCGTGTAGAGGCCGATCACGAAGCGCGGCGCCACGAGGAAGAGCGTGGCGGAGCACGCCATGAACCCGACCGCGACGCCGATGCCCATGAACCCCGTCCGCCTGACCTTGGCCATGTCGCCCGCGCCGGCCGCCTGCCCGACGATCACGCTGGTGGCTATGGCCATGCCGAGAGGCACCATGAACGTCATCGAGGCGGACTGCATGGCCACCTGGTGCGCGGCGAGGACGGAGTCGCCGAAGCGGGCGATGAGCAGGCCGGAGAGGCTGAAGAGGCCCACCTCCATACCGGTGGTGAAGGCGATCGGCCAGCCGATCTTGACGAGCTCGCCCATCACGCGCAGGCGCAACTGGGCCATGCCGGCCAGGACGCGCTGCTGCGGGTAGCGCAGGGCGACGAGCGCCGCGGCCAGCAGGAACATGATCGTGTAAACCCCGGCCGTCGCGAAGCCGGTGCCGACGACGCCGAGCGCGGGGAAGCCCAGGTGGCCGAAGATCAGCACCTCGCAGAGCACGACGTTGAGAGCGACGCCGAAGAACGCGATGTACATGATGGGCCGCGCGTCGCCATGGCCCTCCAGGAAGCCTCGGAGCGCCGTGAAGCCCAAGTAGAACGGGAAGCCGAACGAGATCGCCCTGAGATAACCCCCGGCCAGACGCGCGGTCTCCTCCTCGAGGCCGAGGCGCAGCAGGACGGGCCCGACCGCGTAGAAGACGGCGATGCCGGGGATGGCCAGCACGAGGGCGAGCCATAAGGCCTGCGAGGCGGCGTGGCCGGCCTCCGAGCGCCTCCCTCCCCCGAGCGCCTGCGCCACCGTCGGGCCGACGGCGAACAGCACCGAGGACATGACGATCCCGGTAGTGAAGTAGAAACTGCCGCCGAGCGCCATGGCCGCGAGGGCGCCCGCGCCGAGGCGACCGACCATCAGGGTGTCGACGAAGCCGAGGCCGTTCTGGGCCAGCTGCGCAAGCACCAGCGGCGCCGCCAGGCGCAGTAGGCCGAAGAACTCGCTTCTGCGCGTGGCGACCACGCCCACCAGGATAACCGCAGCGGGCAACCCTGCAGCAGGCCGCGGTAGCATGGCGGGCATGCGGATCGCCGTTGCACTGCTCGTGGTCCTGTTGCTGGTGGCGGGCGGCCTCTGGGCCCTTGGCCTGCCGCCGTTCAAGGGCCGCACGCGCGAGCCGGCGAAGCCCGACCTGTTCGCCGCCATCGCGTCGCCAGACCCCGGCGCCGTCACCGCCGCGCTGGAAGGGGGCGCCGACGTGCACGCCCGCGACCTCAGCGGCTACACGGCGCTCATGGTCGCCGTGCGCGAGAACGCCCCGACGGCCGTCCTCGACGCGCTCCTCGCCGCCGGCGCGGCGCTCGACGACGTGACGGAGAACGGCTCCAGCGCCCTCATGCTCGCGGCCGCGGCGGGCACGCCCGCCCAGGTCATCCACCTGATGAACGCCGGCGCCGACCCGACGCTGCGCGACACGGAAGGCCGCAACGCCTCCGACCTGGCGCGCCAGAACGCAGCCGTGCGCACCTCCGGGGTCTTCCCGAGGCTCCAGGAGCTCGGCACGCGCCCGTTCGTGCGCGGCTGGCCGAGCGGTTACGTCGTGCCCGTCGAGCATGCGACCATCAGCTCGCGCCGCAGCCACCTGCCCGGCGCCCTGCGCGCCTACCGCAACGGCTATCACGAGGGGTTCGATTTCTACAACGGCACGGTGAGCGTGAACATCGGCTACGGCACGCCCATCGTGGCGGTGGCCGATGGCGTCGTCATCCGAGCGGACAAGGGCTACGTCGAGAACAGCCAGGCGGAGTACGACGCCCTGATCACGGAGGCGTTACGCGGCCTCGACACTCCGCCCGAAGTCCTCGACCGCCTGCGCGGGCGGCAGGTCTGGATCCGCCACGCCGGCGGCTTCGTGACGCGCTACGCGCACCTCGCGGCCGTGGCGGAAGGCGTTGCCGTCGGCAGCGTCGTACGGCAAGGCGACGTCATCGCCACGACCGGTAACTCCGGCACGGCCGAGGCCGCCCAGGGCACGCAGGACGACCCGCACCCGCACGTCGAGGTGTGGCGCGGCGACACGACGTTCCTCGGCTCGGCCTTGGAGCCGGAGGAGATCTGGAGCCTGGCGGCGCAAGTCTTCGGCGTCGCGGCGCTGCCCCCGTTCCACGACTGACCCCCAGGGCGGCCTACCAGGGGAGGTTGAAGCCGGCCTGCGTCGAGTTGCGGTAGTAGGCCTCGATCTCGGCCGGGATGGTGCTCACGTCGTCGACGACCTTGAAGAGGTGCAAGTCGCCTTCGGATATCGTGCCGGCGCGCTGCAGCGTGCCCTGTAGCCACTGCAGCAGCCCGCGCCAGAACTCCACGCCGACCAGGTAGACGGGGAACGGCTTGATCTTGCGGGTCTGGATGAGCGTCAGGGCCTCGAACAGCTCGTCGATGGTGCCGAAGCCGCCGGGGAACACCACGAAAGCCGTCGAGTACTTCACGAGCATGACCTTGCGCACGAAGAAGTACTTGAACTGCAGCGTGTCCGTCTGGTACGGGTTCGGTGACTGCTCGTGCGGCAGGTCGATGTTCAGGCCCATGCTGCGCCCGCCGGACTCCATCGCGCCGCGGTTGGCCGCCTCCATGATGCCCGGCCCGCCGCCCGTCAGGACCGTGTACCCCTCGCGCACGAGCGCGCCGCCGAGCTGCTGGGCCTTGGCGTAGATCTCGGTGCCCTCCTTGAGGCGGGCCGAGCCGAAGACCGTGACGGCCTTCCCCACGTCGGCCATCTCCTCGAACCCCTGGACGAACTCGCCCATGATCCTGAACATGCGCCACGAGTCCTCCGCGAGGGCGTCGATGACGTACTGCTTCTCGATACCGTTCATCCGCCTAGGTTACCTGCAAGGGACGCGCCCACGGGCGCGCGAACGGCTTGCCAGAAACCGGGCTCCGCACCTGTTCGCTGGGGTGCGCCCAAGGGCGCACGAACGGCTCCACGGAGGCCCGCGCCCGAAGCCGGCCGGCGGTCATACGAACCGCTCACAGTAAGTTCAGGAGCGGGCCGATGGTCGGCTCGACTACGTCCGGTCCGGCGGAGGCCAACGTGGCGGCGTCGTGCGTGCCCCACGTGACCCCGAACGTCCTGAGGCCGGCCGCCCGGCCCGCCGCGATGTCGCTGGTCGTGTCGCCGACCATCCACGCGCCACGCGCCCCGGCGGCGGCGAGCGCGCGCAGGATCACGTCGGGCGCCGGCTTGTGCGGGAACCCGTCGGTGCCCTGCACGTGGTCGACGTGATCGGTCAGGCCGACGGCCGCGACGAGGTCCCTGGCCGTGGCGGAGCGCTTCGTGGTCGCCACGAGGCGTGCGTAGCCGCGCTCGCCCAGCTCGCTCAGGACGTCGACGACGCCCGGGTACGGCCTCGTCTTGTCGGCCAGATGGAGCCGGTAGCGCGCGCGGTACGCCGCGACGAAGGCCTCGAGCCGATCGGGGCGGACGAAGCCGGCGTACATCTCCTCGAGCGGCCTACCGACGAGCGCGCGTACGGCCGAGCGCTCCGGCTCGGCCTCGCCGAGCTCGGCGAACGTGGCGATGAACGTGTCCAGGATGTCGTCCTGCGAGTCGACGAGCGTGCCGTCCAGGTCGAAGACGATCGCGAGCCTTGGGTGCATGGGCCGAGTATCGCAGATGAGCTACGGTCGACGCCTGCGAGGACCGTTCCGCTCGAACGAGGGCCGCTGCCGCCTTGGCGGCGGGGATGCGCGCTCGGAGCGGACCGTCCCGCTCGAACGAGGCGCTCCGTTCGGTCGGGGTGGGCGCGGAGGCGCGCTTAAGCGGGAGTAGGCGCCGGCTCGAGCTCAATAGCGCAGGTAGGCCACGGTGACGCCGTGACCGCCCTCGTAAGGCACGGCGTCCTCGAAACGCTCGACGAGCTTCTCGCCCTTGAGGTACGAGCGCACGGCGTCGCGCAGAGCGCCCGTGCCCTTACCGTGCAGCACCCGCACCGACTCCGCCTTCAAGGCGTGCGCCTCCATGATGAAGTCGCGCAGGAGCTCCAGGCCGGCCTCGACCCGCTCGCCCCGCAGGTTGAGCTCGCGGGGGGTGCTCGACTGGCCGAGTGCGACCGGGCTGCGGCGGGCGGCGGGCTTGGCCCCGGCCTTGACCGTCGCCTTCACCGGGTCGACGTCGCGCACCGGCACCTCGACCTTGATGAGGCCGAGCTGCACGACCACCTGGTCCCCCCTGCGCTCTAACACCGGGCCTTCGGCGTCGTAGCTGGCGACGCGCACGCGCATGCCGACGCTTAAGGGGTCGCGGGCCGCCACGGGGTCGCCTTGCGCCGCGGCCCCGGGGCGGGGCGCGTCGCGGCCGGCGAGCTTGCGCGCCTGCCGCCGCAGTGCGCCGATCTCCTCGAGCGCCTTCGAGCGCAGCTCCGGCTCCTCGCGCGCACTGCGCTTGAGCCGGGCGGCGTGCTGCAAGGTGTCCTTCAGGAGCGCCTCGGCACGCGCTGCGGCCGCGGCCATCACCTCGCCCTCGCGGCCTCGCAGCATGGCGATCTGGTCGCGCAGCTGCTCGGCCTCGCGCACGGCCGTCTCGCTCGCCACGCGCGCCTCGGCGAGCTGCTCCTCGAGCTCCTCGCGCTGCTCCTCCAGGGCGAGGAGCAGGCCCTCGAGCCGCCCGCCCTCCGGGCCGAGCAGCTCGGCGGCGCGGGCCAGCAGCTCCTTGCCGAGGCCGAGGCGGTCGGCGATGGCCAAGGCGTAGCTCCGGCCGGGCTGACCCATGACGAGCTGGTAGGCGGGCCTGAGCGCCTCGACGTCGAAGCGCATGGCCGCGTTGGTCACTCCGGGCGTCTCTGAGGCGAAGACCTTGAGGGGCGCCAGGTGCGTCGTCACGAGTCCGCGGGCGCCTGACGCCACCACGGCCTCGAGGATGGCCTGCGAGATCGCGGCGCCCTCGTCCGGGTCCGTGCCGGAGCCGAGCTCGTCGATCAACACGAGCGCGTGCTCGTCGGCGCTGTCCACGATGGCGCGCAGGTTACGCAGGTGACCGGCGTACGTACTGAGGCTCGCCTCGATGCTCTGCTCGTCGCCGATGTCGCAGAGGAGCTCCCGCGTGTAAGGGAGGAGCGGCTGCCTGGCGCCGTCCGCCGCCACGAACAGCCCGGAGTAGGCCATGAGCGCGGCGAGGCCGACGGTCTTGATGAGCACCGTCTTGCCGCCGGCGTTC
Organism: Trueperaceae bacterium; assembly: GCA_023954415.1. Lineage (NCBI taxonomy): Bacteria > Thermotogati > Deinococcota > Deinococci > Trueperales > Trueperaceae > Trueperaceae bacterium. Next base: position 173,325 of record JAMLIB010000001.1, on the reverse strand, counting down.
GGGCCGGTGATGACGAGCAGACGGGTGCCGTCGTCCAAGAGGATGTCGTTCGGGACGCAGTCGGTCACGAGCGGATGCCGGGCGCCGGCCAAGCGCACCCGTCCGGCCGGGTCGAACGCCGGCCGCGTGAGGCGCCAGTCGGACGCGAGGCGGGCCGAGGCGTTGACGACGTCCAGCTTGGCCACGACCTCGAGGCTGGCGTCGAGGAGCGGCTCGTCGGCGAGGCGCCGTCCCAACGCCAGGAGGATGCGCCTGACCTCGTCGCGCTCCTCCATCTCCAGGAGCGCGAGCTCGTTGTTCAGGTCGACGACGCCGGCCGGCTCGATGAACACGGTGGCGCCGGAGTCGGAACGGTCGAGGGCCAGGCCCGGCACGCGCGCCTGGTGGTTGGCTCTGATCGGGATGACGTAACGCTCGCGCCTGAGCGTGATGATCGGGTCCTGCACGTACTCCGAGTACTGCTCTAGCAGGCGGGTGAGCCGGTCGCGGATGCGGCCGCGGAGCGGGTTGAGACGGCGCCGGATGTCGTAGAGCTTCGGGGTGGCGTCGTCGCGGACGTTGCCGTCGGGGTCGAGCTGCTCCCTCACCAGGCGCAGCACGCCGTCGAACGTGCCTATCTCCAGCGCGAGCTCGGCCAGCGCGGGGCGCTCGCTATGGAGGATGGCGCGGCGCAAGGTCGCGGCGCCGTCGAGCGTGTACGCGATCGACAGGATGTCGGTGCCGTCGAGCAGGTTGCCGTCGCGCACCCGCCGCACCAGCCCGCGCACGTCCTCGATGCCGCCCAGGGCAAGGAAGCCGCCATCGACCACCTCCTGGACGCGCTCCAGCGCCCGTTCGGCGACAGCCTCGTCGTGCAGCGGCGCCAGGGCGTTGGCCAGCTCGACGCCCATGAAGGTGCCGGCGCGCTCGGCGAGGGCCGCGCGCACGCGCTCGAAGGAGAGCTTGGCGAGCGTGTTGTCTGAGACCTGCACAGCGCACAAGTATACGTGTCCGGTCGGTTACGCTCCGTCCATGAGCGAGGAACGCCACGCGCCCGAGGCGCGACAGGCTGCCGGGGCGGCCGAACGTCGCGCGACCGAACCGCGCCGCGACGCGGTGGCGAGCGCGGAGGTAGCGGCCTCGCCCCTCTTCGCCTGGGATCACACGCTCGCGGCGCTGACCGACTGGGCGGCGGCGCCGGACCGCGGCCGACCCACGGCCGACGGCGCCGGCTGGCTCATGGCCCTGCGGGTCGGCGCGGCGCCAGGCAAGGTCGTGGTGGCCGAGCTCAGGCAGGGCGGGGCGGAAGGCCGGCTCGTGGCGCGCGTCGGCGCGGACGAGACCCCGACGGCCGCCGACGTCGCGGCGGCGACGGAGCAGCTACGATGGCGCCTCGCCCTCGACCTCGACACGCGCGCGCTCCACGCGGCTCCGGAGCGCGACCCCGCGTTCCAACCCGTGGCCGCCGCCCTCGCCGGCTTCCACCCGCCGCTCTTCGCCAGCGCCTTCCAGGCGGCGTGCTGGACGGTCGTCAGGCAGAGGACGCCACCTGCGTTCGCGGCGGCGAGCTTCGGGCGCATCGTCGAGTACTTGGGAGAGGCCGTCGCCGTGCCGCCCGGCCTGCTCGCCTCCACCACGCCGTCCGGAACGGCGCTCCGCGAGCCGGTCGGGGAGCCGCCTCGTTCGACCGGCGACTCCCCGACCGCCACACGGCTGAGCGTCTTCCCGTCCGCGGCCGCCCTCGGCGAGGAGGCCCGACCGGCGCTCCTCGCCGCGACGAACAACCTCCGCAAGGTTGACCGCCTCCGCGGCCTCGCCGACGCCTTCCTGGGCCTTGACGAGGGCTGGTTGCGCGCGGCGCCTTACGACGAGGTCTTCGCGTGGCTGGCGAGGCTCCCCGGCCTCGGGCCGTGGTCGGCCGAGCAGGTGGCCTGGCGCGGCCTCGGCCGCTACGAGCGCACCCCCTGGCGCGACGCGGGCGCCTTGACGGCCGTCGGCGACGTGTACGCCGGCGGGCTGACCTTGGCGCTCGGCAGCGCCAGGGAGCTTGCCGAGCGTTACGGCTGGCTGCAAGGCCTCTGGTTGCGGTACCTGAAGGCGTACCCGCGGGTCCGCCCTCGGAGCGGCTGAGCCGTTACCGCGAAGCCGGCGCCTCCTCACGCCGCTCGGCGACCGTCGCCCTAGCGCGCTTCACGGCGCCCCCGAGGCGGCGGGGTCAGTCGGGGCCCTCGCCGACCTGCGTCGCCTGCACGGCGGTGAGCGCGATCGTGTAGACGATGTCGTCGACCAGGGCGCCTCGCGACAGGTCGTTCACGGGCCGCCGCAAGCCTTGCAGCATGGGCCCCACCGACACCACGCCCGCGGAGCGCTGCACGGCCTTGTAGGTCGCGTTCCCGCTGTTGAGGTCAGGGAACACGAGGACGGTCGCCCTGCCCGCCACCGGGCTGTCCGGGGCCTTGCTGCTGGCCACGCTCGGCACCGCCGCGGCGTCGTACTGCAGCGGGCCGTCGATGGGGAGGTCGGGGCGCCGCTCCCGCGCGATGCGGGTCGCCTCGCGCACCTTGTCGACGTCGGCGCCCGCGCCCGAGGTGCCCGTCGAGTAGCTGAGGAGCGCAACGCGCGGCTCGATGCCGAAGGCCGCGGCGGAAGCGGCCGACTGCACGGCGATGTCGGCCAACTCCTCGGCGTCGGGGTCGGGGTTGACGGCGCAGTCGCCGTACACGAGGACCTGGTCGGGTAGGCACATGAAGAAGACGGACGAGACGAGCCTGGCGCCCTTGTGGGTCTTGATGAGCTGCAGCGCGGGGCGGATGGTGCTGGCGGTCGTGTGAACGGCGCCGGACACGAGGCCGTCCACCTCGCCCAGCGCCAGCATCATCGTGCCGAGCACGACGTTGTCGCGGAGCTGGTTGCGGGCGCCGTCGTCGGTGAGGCCCTTGTGCTTGCGCAGCTCGACCATGCCCGCCACGTACCGCTCGCGTAGCGCGTCCGTCGGCTCGACGACCTCGACGCCGCGGCCGAGGACGACGCCCTGGACCTCGGCGACCCTCTGGACCTCGACCGGGTCGCCGATCAGGACGCACTTCGCGATGCCACGCTCACCGCACTCCGCGGCCGCCTTGACGGTGCGGGGCTCCTCGCCTTCCGGAAGAACGATGCGCTTGCCGGCGGCCCGCGCGAGCTCGACGATGCGGTAGAGGAACGCGGGCGGCGACAAGCGCAGCACGCGGAGGGCGCCGATACGCGCCTTGAGCGCGCCGACGTCGAGATGCTCGGCGGCGACCTTCATGACGCGCTCCATGCGCTCGACGTCGTCGCTCGGCACCTCGAGGTTCATGGCCGCCGCGCGGGCGGCCGTGACGTAGGAGTCGCTCTTGACCGCCAGCACCGGCAGGCCGGTCGCGATCGCCTTCTCGCAGAGCTTCATGACGTCGGCGTTCGGCTCCATGTCGCCGGTGAGGACGAGGCCGGCGAGCGGCACGCCGTTGAGGGCGGCCATGCATACGGCCAGGATGACGTCGTCGCGATCGGCCGGCGTTATCAGGAGCGCGTCGGGGCGGAGGCGGTGGGTCATGTGCGCCACGGAGCGGGCGACGAGCGAGACGTCTATCACGCGCCGCGTCGCCAGGTCGCCCTCGTGCAGGACCGCTGCCCCCAGGTGCTTCGCCACGTCCAGGGTCCTTGGCGAGACCATGGCGGGGCTGAAGGGGATCGCGCCGACCAACGCGAAGCCCGGGTGCCTGAAGACGCGCAGCCTGGCGCGCACCGCGTCGGCGGTCAGCTCGACCTCGGGCGTCTGCAAGCCGGTGCGAGTCGCGCCCATGACCTCCATCGGCGGGGCGTTGAGCTGGTTCACCACCACGCCGAGGACGTGCTCGCTAGCCGCGCCGCCGAACGGCTGGGCGGCCAGCTCGAGGCGGTCGTCGACCGCTTGGAGGCTGGGCTGGGGGGTCGTGACGAACAGGACCTGGCAGTCGAGGGCCTGGGCTATGTCCGCGTTGAGCGCGTCTAGGTTGGGGTGCTCCGCCGTGGCGGCGAGGCCTTCCACGATGACGACGTCGGCGCCGACCGCGGCGGTCGCGTAGCGGCCGACCAGGGCCTGGAGGAGCTCCGAGTGCCGGCCGGCGGCCAGCATGCCCTCGGCCACGTCGTAGCGCATGGGCTCGCCGGGAACGATGGTGGTGGTGCGGCGCACGAACTCCGTCGACCGTTCCGGTCCGGAGTCGTCGCCCGGCTGGCGGATCGGCTTGATGAAGCCGACGCGCAGCCCTTCACGCTCGAGGACCCGGACGAGCCCGAGGCACACGGAGGTGAGGCCCACCCCGGGGCCGGTCGGAACGACGTAGAAGCCGTGCGCAGTTGCCATGCGACCTCGTCCGCCGCGCGCCTTGGCGGGGCGCGGCGCCTTCCGCAACACCTTACGCCGCCCGGCGAAGGGCGATCGAAGGTCATGTGTCCCGCGGCGCCCGTCGCGGGCGCCGCGGCCCAAGCACCACATACCCCATGCCGACGCGTGCCCTAGACTGTGGTCGTCGGACGCCTTGAAACTTCGTAGACCTCACCGCGTCCTGGAAGGAGCGGGCATGACGGACAACGGGTCAGCAAGCGGCAACCAGGAGGCGCCGAACGGCGCACCGACGGGCGGCGCCCCACTCCCACCCAGCGGCCAAGGCGTGCCGACTCCCGATCACCCGGGCGCGACCACGACCAAGCCCGACGTCGGCAAGCGGGCGATCGCCTGGATAATCGACGCGGTGGTGGCCGCGATCCTGAGTTACGTCCCCCTCATAGGCAGCCTGCTCGGCGCCGCGTACATCCTCACGCGCGACGGCTTCGCCTTCGACTTCATGGACGGCCGCTCCATCGGCAAGAAGCTCATGAAGCTGAGGCCGGTCCGCGACGACGGCCGCAAGATGGACCTGGAGACGTCCATCAGGCGCAACTGGACGCTGGCTCTCGGCATGTTGGGGACCGTCGTCGTGTACGCGCCGTTCCTCGGCATCATCGCCCTCACGCTCCTCCTGACCCTGGTCGGCGCCATCCTCGGCCTCATGGAGATCTACTTCGTGCTGACCTCCCCCGACGGGCGCCGCTACGGCGACCGGTTCGCCGGCACGCGCGTCGTGGAGACGGAGAGCTAGGAACGTTGGGGAGGGAGCCGGCGCGGCGAACCGTCGGGCAGGCCGGCGGCCTGACGGGCGGCGCCTAGGGCGAGGACGGGCGGCGCTCAGGCGCCGCTCTCGTCATCGGGCGCGGCGGGAGCGGTCTTCTTGGGCGCTGCGCCCCCGCGGCGCCCAAGGCCTTTCGCGCGGAGCGTCTCGAGCGTTACGACCCTGCGGCTCATGGCGAGCGCGAAGGCTACCATCGCCGCCAGCACCAGCACGCCGCTCGCCACGAAGGCCACGTGCCAACCGCGCGCGAGCGTCATGCGCCACGCCGGCTCGCTCACCACGCGCAGGACGAGCCCGGCCTGCAGCAGGAGGAAGGTCGCGCGCTCCCACGCCGTCTGCTTGATACCGCCCGGCCTCGGCAGCATCCAGAAGGCCACCCCCATGACCATGCCGAGGAAGAAGCCGACCAAGCCCATATGGGCGTGAGTGGTCCTGAACGGGCCGGCCAGGCTCGGCCAGATGCCGACCACAACGCCGAGTAGCCCGGTAGCGACCAGCCAGCCGAGGGCGGCCCGCAGGAACGCGACTTGCCACCTGCTCACGCGCTACGACAGCTCAGGCGACCTTGCCTATGCGCACCCGCCACGTCTGCGGGCCCTGCTCGAGGTACTCCCACTCGACGGCGCCGGCCCGCTCGACCTGGAACTGGTAGTAGAGCGGCTTCGGGTCGTGGTCGTTGACCAGCTCGAACGACTGGCCCGTCTCCAGGTCGTCGAACGTCCTGAATAGGAGCGGGTGACGCTCACGCGGCGGGATGGTCCTCACGTCGACTCTCTTCATCGCGGTTCCTCCTTCTGCCCACTTGATGGCTCCCGTTGGGCAACTGGCCATGGCGTCCAGGGTGAGGCTCATGGCCGGCACGTGTCCGACATCGTCGCGGATGCCGGGCGCTATCTCGTCGCAGATGCCGCACTCGATGCATACGTCCATGTCCACGTACATCTCTTGCGGTCTAAGTGACATGCTTCGCCCCCAACTGCCTCACCCCGATCACGGTGAACGCGCCCTCCCCCGCCTGCAGCGCCTTGCGGGTGCCCGGCGGCAGGTACACGACGTCGCCCGGCCCGACCCGGTGCGTCTCGTCGTTCTCGCGCACGGTCCCGGAGCCGCTCACGACCGTGAACACGGTCTCGGCCGCGTCGTTCTCCGGCGCCTTGATCTCCTGGTGCTTCTGGAGGCACAGGAGCATCACGGCCATGTTGTCGCCGACGATCAAGGGGCGCGGCACCGGACCGCGCTCCGAGAAGCGGGCGAGCCCCTCCGTCTTGTAGAGCGCCACTTCAGTCCTCCTCCTCGACCGCGCCGGCGCCGGGCGCGAGCAGTGCCGGCAGCCCCATGGCCGCGAGGGCGCCAAGGAGCGCGGCCACCTCCGGCTCGCCCAACCCCCGCAGGCGGATGGCCTGCCCAAGGTTCACGGTGTGAGCAAGCGCGAAGCGCATGGGCGCCTGCACCAACGGCGTGAACCCGTGCCGGACGAGCGTGTCCAGGGCGTCGGGGTGCGCGTCGAGGATGCGCGAGACGCGCGCCTCCAGGAGGGTCTTGCGGCCAGCGGCCGTCAAGCCGCCGTGCCTCTCGTGCCGTGCCTCTGGCCCTGCCACGCTACGTAGCCTCGCAGGCGCTCACCGGCACGACCATGACGTAGGTCATTGGAGGCAAGGGTGCGCCGGGCGGAAGCTAGGGCATGACCGAGAAGTTCCTCGACAACCGGGGTATGGAGCCGCCCAACCCCATGATCCGTACCCTCGAGACCCTCGAAGGGATGGCGCCCGGCGACGTGCTCGTCATCCACAACGACCGCGTGCCCATCTACCTCCTGCCGCAGCTGGCGGACGCCGGCGCCACCTACGAGGTGGAGGAGCAGAGCGACGGCAGCGCCAGGGTCCGGATCACCAAGGGGGCGTGAGCGACCATGATGCCGCGCCTCGGCGCGGACGGCGCCCCGCCCGCGCTGCCGATCTCCGCGCTCCTGGTCGGCGCGCTCGCCGTGGCGCTCGGCGGGGCGGCGCTCCTCCTCTCCCCCGCCGCCTTCACGAGCTACCTTGGCGCGCCGCGCGTCGTGGCCCTCAACCACCTCTTCACGCTCCTATGCGTCGGGCTCGTGTTCGCCGGCACGTTGCAGCAGCTCCCGGCGGTCATGTTCGTCACCAAGCTCGTGTGGCCGCGCCTCGGCTGGCTCACGCTCCCCGTACTGGGGGCGGGGAGCGCCGCGGTGGTGGTCGGCTTCCTCCGCGGCTTCGACGCGAGCTGGCTCGTGCCGGGCGCCGCCGCGGTGAGCGCCACGTGGCTCGCGCTACTGGCGCAGCTCCTGGCCACGGCGGCGCGCCGCTGGCCGAAGGACGCCGGTAGTCACGCCCTCATCCTCTCCGTCGTCTTCCTTACCCTCGCGGTGACGCTCGGCTTCGCCCTCTCGGGCGCGCGCTCATCGCCGCAGGTCGCGGCGCAGCTCGGCTACCCGGTCAGGCTCCACTTCACGGTCGGGCTCTTCGGGGCGTTCCTGTTGGGCATCGTCGGCTCCGGCCAGAAGCTCCTCTCCATGTTCGCCTTGGCGAAGGGCGGCCCCCGCTGGCGGGTGCGCTACGCCTACCTGGCGGTCTGCGCCGCCGTGGTCACCGAGGGCCTGGCGGCGTTCGCGCGCCTGCCGCTCGACCACGCTGCCGAGGTCATGCTGGCGGTGGCCTGCGCGCTCCAGGTCTGGGAAGTGTTCGGCATCCTCCGGCGGCGCCTACGCAGGAAGCTCGAGGCGCCCATACAGCGGTACGTGCTCGCGCACGCGTTCTTGCCGCTCGCAGGCGTCGCGCTGCTCACCGGCCAAGGCGGGGCGGCCGTCGTACTCTTCCTCGTCGGCTTCGTCGGCCTGGCCGTGAGCGGGATGCTGGTCAAGATCCTCTCGTTCCTGACCTGGACGTGGCAGTTCGCCGGCGCGGCGACCGGCGGCGTGTCGGGCGGCGCGCCCCTCCTACGCGACCTGGTGAGGGACGAGCTCGAACCGGTCATCACGTGGGGTCTCGCGGTCGGGGCGCTGAGCCTCGCGGCCGGTGTGACTTGGCGGGCGGAGGCGCTCGTGCTGGTTGCCGGCGCCGCCACCCTCGCGGGCGGGGCTGCGCTCTTCGCCCAGGCGTGCCACGTGGTGCTGACGACCGTCGGCGCCAAGCGGCGCCTGGCGAGAGCGGCCGCCGACCGGGCGCGCACGCAAGGTGGCGCCGGCCAGGCCGAGGTCGCGGGTACAACGGCAGGCGGCGAGACCCCCGGCGCAGCGAAGGTCGCTCGCGCCTTGGAGGACACGGGAGCATGACCCAGACGGAACTCACGGAGATCAACGCCGCCACGCCCGCGCGCAACGTCCTGGAGGCCCTGCGCGCCGTGATAGACCCGGAACTGGGCCTCGACATCGTGAGCCTCGGCATGGTCTACGCCGTGGCGGTCGTGGACGCGAACGTCGCGATCGAGATGACCCTCACGACTCCCGGCTGCCCGCTGCACGGGAGCATCGAGGCGGACGTCAAGCACTGCCTCGGCAACGTGCCCGGTGTCGACGACGTGACCGTCGACCTGGTGTGGGACCCCCCATGGACGCCTGACTCCATGAGCGACCAGGCGAAGAGGTCGCTCGGCTTCTACTGAGGGCGCGGCGCGTGCGGGCGGAACCGCGCGGGCCGACCCCGCGGCCCCCGAGCTCATCGGCCCGCGGCGTTGGCCATCTCGCCTAGCTGCTTGCGGTCCACCTTGGCGACTGTGCGGCCTTGCATGGTGATGGCGCCGCCGGCATGCAGCCGCGACAGGTTGCGGCTCACGAGCTCCGGCACCGTGCCGAGCTGAGCGGCGATGGCGCCGTTCGTGTCGAGGACGAACGGCACGCCATCGTCGGCGACGCGGAGCAGGTAGGCGGCGAGGCGGTGGACGACCTCCTGGAACGAGATCTGCTCGACGAGCGCCACCAGCCGCCTGAGCCTGCGGCCGAGCATGGTCATCAGGTGCAGGGCTATCTCGGGTCGGGCCTTGAGGAGCCGCTGGAAGCCCTGCTGTTCCAACCACAGGACCTCGGAGTCCTCGGCCGCCTCGGCGCTGGCGGGGTACGGGCCGCCGTCGAGCGACACGAGCTCGGCCACCGTGTTGTAGGGGTGTTCCATAGCCAACACGACCTCGCGGCCGCTGGCGGGCGAGATGACGTACACCTTCACCTTGCCGCTCACCACGACGGCGAGCCCCTGGGCCGGCTCGCCGGCCATGAACAGGGGTTGACCCGCCTCGAGCCGCCGCCGGTGCGCCACCCCCGCGAGGGCCTCGAGGTCGGCCTCCGATAACTCGGCGAAGAGGGGGCAGCGGGCGAGGACCTGGGCGGCGGTGAACTGCACGTCACTACGCTAACCGGTGGCGCTCTCGGCACCAGGTCCAAGTGAACGGGGGTAACATGCGCCGGTGGCGCGGACGAGCTGGCAACGCATCCTCTTCGTGATGTTCTTCGCCCAGCTCCTCGCCTCGATCGGCTTCTCCACCATCTTCCCTTTCCTCCCCAACTACGTCGAGTTCCTCGGCGTGCGCGGCTCGGGCTCGATCATCTTCTGGGTGTCGGCCGTGTTCAGCGTGCAGGCGGTGGCCATGATGATCGCCTCGCCGATCTGGGGCGCCATGTCGGACCGGATGGGCCGCAAGCTCATGGTCGAGCGCGCCCTGTTCGGCGGTGCGATCATCGTCCTCCTCATGGCCTTCGTGCACTCGGCCGAGGAGCTGACGTTCCTGCGCCTCATCCAGGGCCTGACCACCGGCGTCGCCTCGGCGGCCTCCTCCATGGTCGCGTCCTCCGCTCCGCGCAACCGCCTCGGCTACGCGATGGGGATGATGCAGACGGCGAGCTGGGCCGGCGCTTCCATCGGCCCGATGATCGGCGGGGTGCTCCAGTACTTCTTCGGCTTCCGGCTCTCGTTCGTGCTGACGGCCGTGCTGATGCTGGCGGGCGGGCTCCTCGTGTTCTTCGGGGTGAAGGAGGAGTTCACGCCGCCCGAGGGGCGCAAGGGCGGCGTGAGCGGCATCGTCGGCGCCTGGCGCGACGTGCTGCGCACGGCCGGCGTGCCCCTAGCCTACTTCCTGCGGTTCAGCGCCTGGCTGGGCCGCACGATGCTCGTGCCGTTCCTGCCGCTGTTCATCGCCACCATCACCGTCGACCGTGACCTGGCCGGCATGTACACGGGCCTGGCCATCGGCCTCGCCGCCGGCTCCTCGACCCTGAGCGGGGTCGTCCTCGGGCGCCTGAGCGACCGCATCGGCTACAAGCCGGTGCTCGTCGTATCGACCTTCGCGTGCGCGCTCTTCTACGTGCCGATGGCGTACGTCGGCAACGTCTTCCAGCTCATCGCCGTCAACGTGCTGATCGGCTTCGCCATCGGCGGGGTGTTGCCGGCCATCAGCGCCATGCTCGCGCGCCTCACCCCACCGCAGGTGGCCGGCGCCGTCTACGGCATCGACAACTCCGTCTCGGCGGCCTCGCGAGCTCTTGCGCCGATCGTGTCCGGCGCCGTCGTCACGGTCACGAGCCTGCCGGGCGAGACGAACTACCGCACCATCTTCCTCGTCACCGCCGCGCTGTTCCTGGTCACGGCCGTCGTGGCGGCGTGGTTCCTGCCCAAGCGTGGGGCAGAGCCGGAACCCTCCGTCTAGAGCCTTACCGCGCGTCAGAAGCCATTGACCGGCATGACCCATGCGGGTAGCGTGGCTATGTCACCAGGGGTGTCCGGCGCCACGAGCGCCGGGCTGAGATCACACCCTAGAACCTGACCCCGGTCATGCGGGCGGAGGGAGAGTGACGCAGAGCGCCAAGCGCCGCGCGTCCGTCGGTGACGGTTAGGACGTGAGGCCATGCGCAGGTCGTCGACCGTACTCTTCTCATCGGTACTCTTCTCGTTGGCGCTGTCGCTGTTCGCCCTCGGCGCGGCTCAGCGCATCACCGTGCTCACGCATGACTCGTTCGCCCTGCCGAGCGAGCTCCTCGCGGAGTTCACCGAGCGCACCGGCATCCAGGTCACGTTCCTGCAGGGCGGCGACGCCGGCGAGGTCGTCAACCGCGCCGTGCTCACCAAGGCGCGTCCGCTCGCCGACCTGCTCTTCGGGGTCGACGACAGCCTACTGGAGCGCGCGCGGAGCGAGGGGATCTTCGAGCCTTACGTGAGCGGCGAGCTCGGCAGGGTGAACGGCACGCTCCTGTTGAGCGCGGACGGCCTGGTGACCCCGGTGGACGTCGGCTACGTGCTGCCGAACGTCGACACGGCCTGGTTCGCCGACCGCGGCCTTGCCCTCCCCACGGCGCTCGAGGACCTCGCGGCCGACGAGTACCGCGGTCTGACGGTGGTCGAGAACCCGGCCAGCTCGAGCCCCGGGCTGGCGTTCCTCCTCGCCACCGTGGTCCGCTTCGGCGACGCCGAGGCGGGCATCGCCGCCACCCACGGCGGCTACGCCGACTGGCTCGACTACTGGGCCGCCCTCGTGAGGAACGACGTCGCCGTGGCCGACGGCTGGTCCGACGCCTACTACACGCTGTTCACGCGCTACGGCGGCGATCGCCCCGTGGTCGTCAGTTACGCCACGAGCCCCGCCGCCGAGGTCATCTTCGCGGACGCGCCGCTCGCCGAGGCCCCGACCGCCAACCTGCAGTGCGCGGGCTGCGGCTACCGCCAGGTGGAGGGGATCGGCATCCTCGCGGGCACCGCCAACCACGCGGCGGCGGAGGCGTTCGTCGACTTCATGCTGAGCCGCGCCGTGCAGTCCGCCATCCCGCTCGCCATGTTCGTCGACCCGGTAGTGGCCGACGCGACCCTGCCGCCCGAGTTCGAGCTCTACGGCCGGGTGGAGGACGGCGTGGTGGCCTCGGCCCTGCCGGCAGCCGTCGTGCAGGCGCACCAGGCACGCTGGCTGCGGCAGTGGACCGCGGTCGTGCTACAGGGCAGGGACCCCGCCGGCGTGCGCTGAACGGGAGCGGCTCAGCCGACCGCGGCGGCATCGCCAACCGCGACCCCGTCGGCGCGCGCCGACTCCCCGTGTTCGCCGCGGAGCAGGGCGCCGAGCTCGGGCGCCTCGTCGAGGACGTCGGCGAGCCTGCCCTGCGCCACCACCCTCCCCTCCTCGAGGACGATCACGCGGTCGGCCCGCTCGAGGGCGGCGCGGCGGTGCGAGACGACGAGGCAGGTCGTCCCGCCGGCCACGAAGAGTCCGTCCCACAACCGTCGCTCGGTCTCGACGTCGAGGGCGCTGGAGATGTCGTCGAACACGAGCAGCTCCGCGCCGCGCAGCAGCATGCGGGCGGCGGCGGCCCGCTGCACCTGGCCGCCGGAGAGCCGCACGCCGCGGGTACCGACCTCCGTGTCCAGACCGCCTCGCATGTTCGCGAGGTCGGGCCCGAGCACGGCCAGCTCGAGGGCGGCCGTCACGTCGGCGTCGCTGACATCGGCGCCCATCACGACGTTCTCGCGCAAGGTGTCGGAGAACAGGCGCGGCACCTGGGAAGTGTAGGCGGCGCGCGGCGGCACGAAGAACGAGGCGGGGTCGGTCACGAGGGCGCCGTTCCACGCGACGCTCCCGGCGTCGCGCGGCAGCAGCCCGAGCAGCGCCCTCAGCAACGTCGTCTTCCCCGACCCGACGCGGCCGGTGACCACCACGAACTCGCCGCGCCGCACCGATAAGGTGACGTCCTCGACGCCCCTGGCCCCGCCCGGATGGTGGGCGGTTAGGCCGACGACGTCGAGGCGTTCGAAGGGTGCGACGCGCGGGAGGCTCCTGACGAACGGGGCCTGCGGGTGCTCGAGGTCGTAGGACCGCGGCGTCACGAGCGCGTCGACCGGGGCGTCGACGAGCAGGCGCCCGAGGCGCTCGAAGGCCACGCCCGTGCGCTTGTGCTGCACGACCATCAGGCCCATGAACGACAGGGACTGCGTGAGGCGCGGCAGGTACGTGACGAACAGCGCGAAGTCGCCCACGGTGAACGAGCCGTCCTTGAGCGCGGCCGCCCCGAGCAGCAGGATGATGCCCGTGGCGATGTTGACCATGTTATCGGTCACGCTCCTGAACAGCTCGGTCAGGAGCGTGTCGGTGAGGGCGCGCTTCTTGCGCACCGAGTTCAGGGTGGCGAAGTGGCGCAGCACGAACGGCTCGCGCCCCGACGCCTTGACGGCCTGGACGCTGCCGAACGTCTCCCCCAGGAAGTCCGTGACGCGGCTGGTGGCCTCGCGGCTCAGCCGCCGCGCGTTGCGGATGTGGGGCCGCAGGAGCCGCGTCAGGAGGACGGTTAGGGCGAGCGGGACGCTCGCCAGGACCGTCATCACCGGGTTGATCGTGAGCATAGTGGCGAGGGCGGCGAGGGCGAAGGCGGCGAAGCCCCAGAAGTCGCACCAGTACTCGTAGTACTCGCCGATGTCGTTCACGTCGTCGCGGAAGCGCGTCACGGCCTCGCTCGGCGAGTCTGGCAGCCGGCGGGAGCCGCTCGCCTCGACGAGGTAGCGCAGGAGCGAGCTGCGCACGTGCAGCGTGATCTCGAGCCACCAGGTCGCCCAGGTGTAGATGCCGCCGACGAACATGAGGATGCGCAGCGCGTCCGTGCCGAGCCCGAGGGCCAGGTAGCTCCAGGCGTTGGCACCGGCGCCCGCCGCCCCCGAGAGGGCGTCGAACACGCCGCGCATGGCCAGGCCGAAGATGATGGGCGAGGAGTGGATCAGCGCCCAGAGGATGGCGGTGAACACGAAGTACGTGCGCCGCTGGCGCCCGAGCGCCATCACCAGCCGCAACGGGTTGGTCGAGAAGGTCATGCGAGTTCCTCCAGCGCTTCGTCACGCGCGGCGCGCGAAGCGAACTCTTCGCCGGGGGCGAGGGCCTCGCCGGGGGCGAGGAGTTCGCCACCTGCGCTGCTCTCCCCCGGCGCGAGGTTGAGGTCGAGGCTGAGCGCCGCCCTGCGCAGCCGCGCGTAGCGCGAGCCCGGGTCCTGCGCCAGTCGGTCGCGCCGACCGTGCTCAACCAGGCGGCCGCGGTCCATGACGAGGATCTCGTCGACGCGCTCGACGGTCTCGAGGCGGTGCGCGATCACGATGGCCGTGCGGCCCGCGAGGAGACGCTCCATCGCGGCCTCCAGGCGGCGCTCCGTGGCCGGGTCGAGGCGCGAGGAGGGCTCGTCGAGCACGATGAGCCCGGGGTCGGCGAGGAAGACGCGCGCGAAGGCGATGAGCTGAGCCTCGCCAGCCGAGAGGTTGCGGCCGCCGGAGTCGATGAGCGTGTCGAGGCCGTCGTCCTGCCGCTCGAGCCAGTCGGTCATGCCGAGCTCGCTCAGCACGGCAAGGATGCGCTCGTCGCTCACGCTGTCGTCGAAGAACGAGAGGTTGTGCCTCAGGGTGCCACGGAAGAGCTGGACCTCCTGCGACACGAGGCCGACCCTCGAGCGCAGGCCGTCGAGGTCCGCGGCCTTGGCGTCCGTGCCGCCGAGCCTCACGACGCCGGCGGTCGGGTCGTAGAGGCGGAAGAGGAGGCGCGTGAGGGTGGTCTTGCCGGAGCCCGTGCGTCCGAGCAGGCCGACGCGCGTGCCGGGCGCCAGGCGGAAGCTCACGCCGTCCAAGGTGAGCTGGTCCGGGCCGACGTCGGGGTAGTGGAAGCTCACGTCGTCGAACTCCACGGCCAGCGGACCTCTCGGCAGCAGCGCGGTGCCATCGCGCCGCAGGGCCGAGGTCATGCTCATCAGCTCGCCGATGCGCTGCACGCCCGCACCGGCCTTCTGGAGCTCCTGGAGCTGCTGCGTGATCTGCTCGATAGGGTTCTGCAGCATGAGGAGGTACTGGAACACCATGTACGCCGTGCCGACGGTCAGGGCGCCCTGCCGGACGAGGCTGATGGACGAGCCGACGGTGACGGCCATGCCCACGACGAACAGCGCGTAGCTCGAGAGCCACACGATGGAGCGCAGCATCCAGGCCCTGCGCGTGTCGTGGTAGACCTTGCGCATCACGCCGCCGAAACGGTGCATGGTGTAGGCGCCGGCGCCGTTGCCGCGCAGGTCGTCGAGCCCCTGCAGGCGCTCCTCGATGAAGCCGAAGAGCTTGGCGTTCGCCTCACGCTCTAGCTGCGTGGCGGGCACGCCGGCGCGGCGGGTGCGGGAGAGCACGACCCACTCGAGGACGACGAACCCGGTGAGGACGGCGCCCATCAGGCGGTTCTCGAACCAGAGCGCCGCGAGGATGCCGACGAGGAGCAGGGCCCCTCCGAACACCCTCACGGAGAAGACGGAGAGGAAGTTGGTGAGCGACGTGACGTCGCCGTCGATGCGCTCGATCATCTCGCCGGACGTGCGCGCGTTATGGAACGCCATGTCGAGCCCGAGCGTGTGCGCCGCGAGGTCCTCGCGCAGGAGGTTGGTGGCCGTCCAGCCGACGGCGGCGGCCACGTAGGTCGCGACGGCGTTCATCACCTGCGTCAGGAGCGCCACGACGAGGAACGTGAGGGCGATGCGCGTGAGCTCCGCGCCGGGCGCCGCGCCCAGCGCACCGTCTATGAAGCGCCGCAGGAGCTGCGGCACGAGGAGCTGCAAGCCGGTAGCGGCGAGGAGCAGGAAGGCCATCGCCACCGCCCAGCCGCGCTGAGGGGCGAGGTAGCGCACGAGGATCGACGAGAGCGACGGGGCGCCGCTCGCGGGACGTCTACTGGTTGGGGCCGTGCTGGTGGTCATTCTCGCCTCGAAGGTCTCAGATGCTCGATCTGGTGAGGGTCTGTCGTTCCGTTAGCGCGGTTCTTGCTTCTTGCGATCGACCCACACGACGAGAAAGCGACCGTGGGGCCTCGTTCGGGGGCTGCCCACGGTCGCGTCGGTTACTAAACTCTGTTCAGCGAGCGACGAGCAGGCAGTCCTCTCCCGTAAGCGGCTTGCCGGCACCCAGGTGCCGACGCACGCGTACGTTGAGGAAGAAGACGCCTGCCATGACGCTGGAACTTTAGCGGCAAGGCCCAGGGGTTGTCAAGCGCAGGAAGAACTCACGGGGCCGCTCTCTCCGATCTGGTGGCGGCGCTCCGCGCCCAGCGCGTCGCCCGTCGGGCCTCAGGCGAACGCCTCCGCGAGCAACGCGTAAGACCGCATGCGCTCCTCGTGCGCCGCGATGTGGGTGGTGACGATGAGCTCGTCGACCTCGAGCCGCTCCGCCAGCTCCAGGAGCCGAGAGCGCACGCGGTCCGGCGTGCCCCACACGAGCATGCGGCGCGAGTGCTCGGCCATCGCGGCCTCCTCCGGCGTGAACCGGTAGGCCGCGACCTCCTCGGCCGTCGGTAGGGGCCCTCGCTCGTTGCGCCTTATCCGCAGCCACATGAGGTCGTGCCCACGCGCCAACTCCTCGGCCCGCTCGGCCGTGCCGGCGCAGATGACGGAGACGCCGAGGATCGCGTACGGCGCGGCCAGCTCGGCCGAGGGCCGGAAGCCGTCGCGGTAGGCACGTAGAGCGGGGACGGCGTGATCGGGACTGAAGTGGAAGGCGAAGGAGTAGCCGCGCCCGGTCTGGGCCGCGTACCGAGCGCCGTACATGCTCGATCCCAGGATCCAGAGGGGCGGGAGCTTCACGCCAGGCAGCGCGGCGCTCACACGACCCAACGGGTGGCCCCCCAGGAAGTCCGACTCGCCCGCGTAGGCTCGAAGCATCTCGACCTGCTCCGGGAAGTCGTCCGCGGCGAGGTGGTCGGCGCTGCGTCGCAGCGCGAGCGCCGTGACCTGGTCGGTCCCCGGGGCGCGCCCAAGGCCAAGGTCGATACGGCCCGGGTACAACGCCTCGAGCGTGAGGAAGTCCTCGGCTACCTTCAGCGGCGAGTGGTTCGGCAGCATGACGCCGCCGGAGCCGACGCGGATGCTCGTAGTCTCGCGGGCCAGGACGGCGATCAGGGTGGCAGTGGACATCGAGGCGAACGCCGGGGTGTTGTGATGCTCGGCGACCCAGACCCGGCGGTAGCCCGCCGCTTCCGCGAGGCGGGCGAGCTCGACGCTGTTGCGGAACGCATCCGTGGCGCTGCCGTCGGGTGGGACGGGCACGAGGTCCAAGACGGAGAGTGGGATGCTCATGCGACGACGTTAACCGGCCTCCGATCGGCCCTAGGTATCCGCCATCCGGACACCCCCCATGAGTCAGAATGGCGCATGCCTGCAAGGGCCGGCGCACCGTCCGGCACTCGATCCGTCACCTACCGCGGAACGGTCCTGGACCTGCTGGTCGTGGCCTTGAACCTGGTGGCGGGCCCCCGAGCCACCGACTGGGTGACGGACCTCATCAGTTACGCGCCGGACGAGAGGACGCAGGGGCTGATCGTCGGCATCGGGACGGGCGCCATGCTCCTGCTGCCCGCGCTCGCGGCCGTGTTGAAGCGCCGCCGCACGCAGGCGCGCCTGGCGGCTCTGGCCGAGCAGGAGGGCGTGGAGCGGATCCAGCTCCGCACGGGCTGCCTCTTCAACCCGATCTTCTACCTCTCGGTCAACCTGATCCTCGGCTGCGCCGTGGTGGCCGGCATCGGACCGCTGGTCTTCGGCTCCGATCTCATGGACCGCGGCGAGGTGTTCGTCCCGCTAATCCTCGGCGTCATAGTGGCGAGCGTCTGGCAGACGGTCATCGTCTACCGCTACTTCGAGCCGCTGCCGGCCAAGGCGCGCCCGTCAAGGTTCCTCGAGTCGCGCGCCGCGGAGTTCCTTGGCGACGCCTGCATCTACGTCAACACCATGCTCTTCCAGGTCGTGTGGCTGACGGTCGCCACGACCCAGTTCGAGCCCGTCACGAGCGTCCAGGACGCCTTCGGGCGCCTGTTCTACATCTTCTTCGCGGCGCTGCTCGCCTACTTCCCACCGCGCATGCTCTACCTGGTCGAGGAGCTGCGCCGGCCGCGCGGGTACCTGACGCTCCTGCTGGCCAACGCCGCCATGCTCTACCGGCTGTTCGTGGGCGGGGGCTGAGCGGCCGCCATCGCGTGTAGGGCCCCCAGGTCGTTCGTGGCGGGGGTCGAGGAGCTAGTCGGTCACCTGTGACAACCGGCGCTTGAAGGCGCCCATCGAGTCCTCGGTCGCCACGACCGTCAGCCTGTCGCCCGCGTGCAGCTCGGTGGAGCCGTCCGGGATGATCGCCTGGTCGCCCCTTAGCACGCTCATGAGCAGTACCTCGGCCGGGAGCGCGAGGGCGCGCAGCGGCACGCCCGCCAGGCCGCTCCCCTCGGGGACCTGCGCCATGAAGACGAGCTCCTGACCGCCCGCCAACGGCACGCTGTCACCTTGCTGCAGGCGCTTCACGAGTTCGCTGTCGACGACCGCGGGGTCGAGCGTGACGGCGCGTTGCTTGAGGAGCCTGACCACGGTCTGCAGGTACTCGGCCTGATGGACGGGGCTGTCGCCGGGGTGAGCCACCGCGTCTTCGTGCAGGGTGGGGTACTTCATGCCGCGGCTGATGCGCTCCTGGACCATGAAGCTGATGGCGACCGCCATCATGGTCGGCAGGATGAGCTGGTAACCGCCCGTCATCTCGGCGACCATGATGAGCGTGGCCAGGGGAACCCTCGCGGCCCCGGCGAACACGGCCGCCATGCCCACCACCGCGAACGTCTGCGGGGGTGGCGCCGACGGCGTGATGGCGCCGAGACCAGCGGCCATGAAGCCCCCTAGCATCACGCCGACGTACAGGCTCGGGGCGAACGTGCCCCCGGACCCTCCCGAGCCGATGGTGAGGGCCATCGTGACGAGCTTGCCGACCGCCAACGCGAGCATCAGCCATAGCCCCAAATGGCCGTCGAGGGCGAGCTGCATCCACCCGTAACCGCTGCCGAGGAGCTGCGGGAACACCATCCCGATCAGCCCCATGGCGAGGCCGCCGAGCGCAGGCTTGAGGAAGGCGCGCAGCTTGAGCGCGGAGAACCAATCGCGCACGGCGTAGTAGACGAGCGGAACGAGCACGGCGAGGAGCCCGGCGGCCACGCCGAGGAGGGCGTACCACCCCAGTTCGCGCACGCCGGTGAAGCTGATGCCTGCGCTCAGCTCGAACAGGGGCGCGAAGCCCGTGAACGTGCCGCTGACGGCGTAGGCGGTGGCCGCGCCGATGAACGTGAACACGAGGGCGGCGCTCTCGAAGGCAAGGCTGCTGTAGAGCACCTCGACTGCGAAGATAGCCGTGCCGAGCGGGCTGCGGAAGATGGCGGACAGCCCGGCAGCCATGCCCGCCAGCATGAGCGTGCGCCGTTCGTCGTCCGGGAGCTTCAACCAAGTAGCGGTGATGGCGCCGAAACCGGAGGCGATCTGCGCCGTTGGGCCCTCGCGACCGGCGGAGCCGCCGGAGCCGATGGTGATGGCGCTCGCGACGGTCTTGACGATGGGGATGCGCGTCCTGACATAGCCGCCGAGGCGGTGGAACGAGCGGATGGCGGCGTCCGTGCCGTGCCCCTCTGCCTCCGGCGCCACGGCGGCGATCAGCAGCCCGACCAGCAGGCCCCCCAAGGTCGTGGACACGGGGATCAACCAGTTGAGCACCGGTTGTGCCGGCGAGGCCCCGAGCGCCACCGCCTGTTCGGGCTCGAGGGCCGGCATGCCCGCGATGCCCACGATGAACAGGTCGCTGGCGACGTTGACCATCCACAGGAAGAGATGGGCCCCGCCGGCGCCTACGAAGCCGACGATGACGCTGAGGAGCACCAGCCTTGAGGTCTTGTCGAGTCTGAGGAGCCAGGTCACGTACGCCCTTCGGAACGGCATACGGTAACCCGTTCGCGGTCGGGTGGGCACCGATCCGTTCGGCTACCGCGACATAGACCCATGATCGAGGCCCGCCTCCGATGCCGGCTACGCCGCTAGCCCACCACCGGCCTGACCGTGAGCGCCTGCGCCAGGGCGCCGAACGGCCCGGACTCGTCGTGGAGGACGCTGCGTGTCATGCCGAGGCCCGTCGGCCCGAACGCGACGGTCGTGTCGAGCCCGAGCCAACCCGCTGCCGGCGCGCGGAAGAGGTGCACCGTCAGGTCGAGGTTCGGGAAGGCGGCCTCGTCCATGGCCACGCGCGGCGACATGCCGTTGGCGACGTCGATCAGGCCGAGGACCGTGGCGGTCGGGCTGACGCGCTCGCCCGCGATGAGCTCGAGGCCCGTGCGCACCCAGCCGGTCGCGCGACCCGGTTCGCTCTGCGAGCGTCGGAGCTCGACCGAGCGCACGAACTCGCCGTACCAGTAGTCGCCGAGCTCCGCCGGGGGCGTGTCGGCCGGACCCGGTATGCGGGGCAGCGCCGTGCCCGCCATGTGGGCCGTCGCGTAGGCCGCGGCCAGCCAGGCGCGGGCGACGACGGCGGGCCTGCCCGCGTGGCTGAGGCGCGCGCTCACGAGCTCGATCGTCCTACCGGGCCGCACGAGCTCGACCTCGATCTCGACGGGCTCGACGGGCACGGTGCCCAGGATGTCGTAGGTCACGCGCGCGACCTGCAGGTCGCCGCGTCCGCGTGCGGCGGCGTCCACCTCGATGGCGTGGGCCAGCGCACCGAAGAGCGGCGCGACGTGGTACTCGGCGGGGTTCCAGGCCCCGCCCACGTACCTGGTGGGCCGGAGGCGCGTGGTCGATTCGCGGACGAAGTAGGCGTTCGGCGTCGTCTCGCCTTCACTCATTGGGGCATCATCGCACCCCTTCGCGCCGCAACTGCACGACGAGCGTCCCGACGACGACCAGCCCGAAGGCCACGACCTGCCTGATTCCGAGCGGCTCACCCAGGAAGAAGTAGGCGAGCACGGCGATCTGCACCAGCATCGTGTTGTTGATGACGCTCGATTCGGTGGCCGAGAGCCTACGCAACGTGAGGTTCCACAGCGTGAACGCGAAGGCGGTGTTGACGAGCGCCAGCCACACCACGATCAGCCAGCCGCGCGCCGAGAGCGCCGGCAGGCCTTGCACGAACGCCCCGGCCCCTAGCAGCACCAAGGCCCCGGCTCCCATGCTCACCGCGGTCACGACGAGCGGCCCGAGCTTGCCGCCGCGGTTGACGGCCCTGCCGAGCAGCGCGGAGGCGGCGTTCGCCAGGGCGCCTAGCCCGGCTACCGCCCAACCGACCGCCGCGCCCGCCGCTGCGCCGGTCGCGCCCGCGCCCGGCGCTCCCGCTCCCGGTAGGAAGTACACGAGCGCCCCGACGAGCACCAGCCCGACGCCGACCCACTGCGCCGGTCTGAGCCCCTCGGCGAGCAAGAAGGTGCCGAGCAGCGCCACGAGCACGGGCGTGAGCGAGAGGGCCAGGCTCACGGACTGGGCCGGCAAGTAGGCGAGCGCGACGAACTGCGCGCCCTGGGTGAGGCTGTACATGACGAGCCCGAGGAGCACCAGGGCGAGCCATGCGCGCGCGCCGAGCGCCGCGACGGCCGCGCGGCGCGCCGGGCCGGCCAGCAGCGCCGCCCACAGCACCGTGGCCGCGAGCGTGTAGCGCAAGCCCGCGAACGTGAGGGGCGGGATCTCGCCCAACCCTTGCTTGATGAGCACCCATGAGCTCGACCAGAGCAGGGTGACGAACAACGCCTGCAGGACCGCGACGAAGTGGTTGCCTTGGGGTGGGACCTGTTCTCGAGCCATACGGTGCCTCCGGCTGGTTCGCGCGGCCCCGGCCGGTCCGGTGCGGGACCCAGCTAGCGCCTGCGCGAGACCTACCCCCTCGAGGCTTCTATCCGGTGAGGTGCCTGCCGTTTCGCGCCCGCTTGCCTGTCTCGGCCGCCGCTTGCGCAGCGTTCGCTTAGGCGCGACCCGGCGTTACGTGGCGCTCGGTCCTGGCCCGGTGCTTGATCGGCGGAACCCTAGCCACCCCTTGGTCGCGAGGCCAGCGTAACCCGCGATGGCTACCTTTGCCGAACCCGCCTGTCATGAAGGCAGGCACGTCGTTCACTCCCCCGCCACGACCCCGTGCGTCTTGCGCAGCGGCTTCTCCGGCAGGAACCAGGTGACGAGCCAGCCGGCGAGGACGATGAACCCGACGATGAAGTAGATGTGCGTCACGGCGGTCGCGAACGACACGCGCACCGCCCGTACGACCTGGGCGGTGAGCGTCTGCACCTGGCTCGTGAACTCCTCGCGCAGACGCTCGAGGAAGGCGGTCCGTCCAGCCTCGCTGCTCTTCGTCGCCGAGTAGCCGGCCAGGATGCCGGTCACCGCCGCGTCCGGCAGGGCCGACTCGTTGAGCGCGCGCGAGACCGCCCCGTCGTCACCGGAACTCACCGCCGCGGCCAACTCCTCGTAGGTCGCCTCGAACTGATCCGCGATGCCCTGGGCTATCGCGTCCGCGCCCCCGGAGGTGGAGCCCTCGGCCGCTATGCCGCCCTGCCCACCCAGGCCCCCGCCCGCCGCGGCGCCGGCCGGCATGTTGGTGGCGAAGGCGTTCACGAGCCCGGTGGTGAGCACGGTGCCGAGGAGCGCGGTGCCGAGGGCGCCGCCTATCTGCCTGAAGAACTGGACGGCGCTGGTCGCCTGGCCGATCTTCCGGAAGTCGACCGAGTTCTGGACGGCCAGCGTGTAGAGGGGCATGGACGGCCCGAGGCCGAGGCCGACTATCACCATGAAGAGCGTGACGCGCCAGTAGGGCACGTCCGGGCCCATGCGCGAGAGGAGGTAGATGCCTACCAGCAGCAGGACGCCAGCGACGAGGAGGATGCGCCGGTAGTGCCCGAGGCGCGAGACGAGCTGGCCCGCGATCGTCGAGCCGACCGTCACGCCGAGCGACAGCGGCACGAGGCTCAGGCCGGCGCGCGTGGCGGACACGCCGAGCACGTTGACCATGAACAGCGGCAGGAACGCGACCAAGCTGAGGAAGGCCGCGCCAAGGAAGAACACTGCGATGTTGGCCGTGCGGAAGACCGAGTCCTTGAAGAGGGTCAGATCGAGGATCGGGCTCCTCGCGAAGAAGGAGCGCAGGACGAACAGAACGAGGACGACCACGCCGACGCCGAGGAGGACCAGCGTGGTCGGCGAGCCCCACGGGTGCTCGGTCTTGTCGAGCTGCAGCCCGAGCACCAACGGCCCGAGCCCGCCGAACAGGAGCACGACGGAGAGCAGGTCGAGGCTCCCCCTCTCCCCTCTCGGGACCAGGCGCGGCATGCGCGTGGTGACGAACCAGAGAGCCAGGATGCCGAACGGCAGGTTCACGTAGAAGACCCAGCGCCAGCCGGCGATGCCGGGGATCAGGCCGCCGCCGTGGTCCGTCAGGAAGCCACCGATGAGCGGTCCGAGCACGCTCGCGATCCCGAACACGCTGCCGACCAGGCCCTGGTACTTGCCGCGCTCGGCGGGCGGGAAGAGGTCGGCGATGATGATGAACGCGAGCCCGAGCAGCCCGGCGCCGCCGAGCCCCTGGAAGGCGCGGAAGACGATGAGTTGCGTCATGCCGTCGCCGAGCAGCGGCAGCGTGCCGAACTCACCGGCCAGCCCGCACAGGAACGAGCCGCTCAGGAACAGGCCGATGGCCCAGAGCTCGACCTTCTTCCGGTCGAACATGTCCGCGAGCTTGCCGTAGATCGGCACCAGCACCGTCGAGACCATCAGGTACGCGGTGAACACCCACGCGTAGCGGTCGAGGCCCCCGAGGTCCTCGACGATCTTGGGGAGTGCCGTGGAGACGATCGTCTGGTCGATGGCCGCGAGGAACATGGCCAGGAGGATGCCGGCGAGGATGTAGTTCCGGTCGCGTGTCGAGATGGTGGCACTGCTCACGCGGCGAATGCTATCGCAAGGCGCGGGCGGCCGACCGTAACACGACACGCGGACCCGGTCCGCGCCCCGCCCCCGTCCTACACTGGACCGCATGCGGCCGAGCCCGACCCCACGCCTGGCCGGCGCCATCGCCACGCTCTTCCTGGCGGCGTTCCTCGCCGTGCCGCTCGCCGTGATCCTCGCGCGCAGCCTCGCCCCGAGCGCCGGCGAGCCGTTCGGCGCGGGGTTCCTGGCGGCGCTGACCGACCCTTACTACTTGGGGCGCCTAGGCTTCACGCTCGGCCAGGCGCTGCTCTCGACGGCGCTCACGGTGGTCGTCGGCCTGCCGACCGCCCTCCTCCTCGCCCGCTACCGCTTCCGGGGCAAGCGGGTCCTGACGGCCGCTTTCACGGTGCCGTTCGTGATGCCGACGGTCGTGGCCGGCATCGGGTTCCTCGCTCTCGTCGGTCCGCGCGGGGTGCTGGGGGTCGACCTGCGGAACACGCTCGCCATCGTCCTCCTCGCGCACGTCTTCTACAACTTCGCCGTCGTGGCGCGCACGGTCTCTGGCTTCCTCGAGGGCGTCGCCCCACGGCTGGAGGCGGCGGCGGCCACCCTCGGCGCGACGCCCTGGCGCGTCGTGGCGCGCGTCACCCTCCCCCTTGCGCTGCCGGCCACGTTCGCGTCCGCGCTGCTCGTCTTCCTGTTCTGCTTCACGAGCTTCGGCGTCGTGCTCATCCTGGCGCCTGCGCCGGCCTTCGCGACGTTGGAGGTCGAGGTCTACCGCCTGAGCGCGCGGCTGCTCGACCTGGACGCCGCCGCAGCCCTCGCCTCGGTGCAGCTCGTCCTGCTACTCGCGGTCGGTTTCGTCTACACGCGCCTGCAAGAGCGCTTGGCAGTGAGCGTCGCGCCGGGCGACGCCACGCGGCGGCCCCGCGGGCCGGAGCGCCTGGTCATCCTCGCGGCGCTCCTCGTCACCGGCGCGCTGGTCCTCGGCCCGCTCGGCGCCCTCGTGACGCGCTCGCTCGCCGCGCCTGACGGGAGCTGGCCCTCGACGCGGAACTACGCGACCCTCCTGGTCCCGGCGTCGACGGTCGGCTTCACCGGCCTCTGGAACGCCCTGCGCAACTCGCTCCTCTTCGCCACCTTCAGCACGGCCCTCGCCCTCGCCGTCGGGTTCCTCTTCTCCCACGCCATCGTCCGCGGTGGGTGGCGTTGGCTCGACCAGGCGAGCCTGCTGCCGCTGGTCGTCAGCCCGATCACGCTGGCATTCGGCTACCTCCTCACGTACCCGCTCCTCGTGGGCTCCCCCTGGGGCGTGCCCGTCGCGCACGCGCTCCTGGCGTTCCCGTTCGTGACGCGCACGCTCCTGCCCGCGTACCGCGCCCAGCCGCCCGCGCTCGCGGCGGCGGCGGCGACCCTCGGAGCCGGACCGCTCAGGGCGCTATGGCGCGTCGACCTCCCGCTCCTCAAGCCGGCGTTCCTGACGGCCGCCGCCTTCGCCTTCGCCATCTCGATGGGCGAGTTCGGGGCAACGCTGCTCCTGGTGCGGCCCGAGTTCGCCACCCTGCCGGTCGCCATCTTCGACCGGCTGGGCAGACCGGGAGCGGCCAACTACGGCTCGGCCATGGCGCTCGCCGTGGTGCTCATGACGCTGACCGCGGTCGTCATGCTCCTCCTGCAGCGCAGGGGCAGGAGCGAGTTCTGAACGCGGCGTGGACGGCCCCGGGCGCTCGACGAGCCGAGCGGGTCGGCTGCTTATGATGCCCGGGATGAGCAGCCGTCGCCTTTGGCCCCTCGGCGGGCGCGCCAGGCAGCGGCCGGGGGAGCCCGGTCGCAGCGCTCCGGGGCGCCACCGGCGATACCCCGACCGGTCGGCATGAGCCTGCGCGTTCAAGGGCTCGTCAAGCGCTACGGAGCGGTGAGCGCGCTCGCCGGCGTCTCGCTCGAGCTCCCGGCCGCGACGACGCTGGCCCTGCTCGGCCCGAGCGGCTGCGGCAAGAGCACCCTCCTGCGGCTGATAGCGGGCCTCGAGGCGCCCGACGCCGGCGCGGTGACGTTGGACGGCGCCGACCTGGCCTCGACCCCGCCGGCCAAGCGGCGTTTCGGCATGGTGTTCCAGGACTACGCCCTCTTCCCCTACCTCGACGTGGCCGGCAACGTCGCGTTCGGCCTCGTGGAGGCCCGCATGCCCGCCCCGCGGCGCGCGGCGCGCGTAGCCGAGTTGCTCGAGCTGGTCGGCCTCGGCGGCTTCGAGCGGCGCAAGGTCGACGAGCTAAGCGGCGGCCAGCGGCAGCGCGTGGCGCTCGCCAGGGCGCTGGCGCCCGAGCCGCGCCTCCTGCTACTCGACGAGCCCCTCTCGAACCTGGATGCCAAGCTGCGCGAGGCCCTGAAGCTCGAGCTGCGCGGCATCCTGGCCGGGCTGCCCGCCGGCGCGGTCTACGTGACGCACGACCAGGGCGAGGCGTTCACCGTCGCCGAGCGCGTGGCCCTGATGCGCGAGGGGAGGATCGTGCAGGTCGGCACGGGCGAGGAGCTCGTCGACCGGCCGGTCGACGCGTGGGCGGCGCGCTTCCTGGGGCACGACAACGTCTTCGAAGGCGCCGAGGCCAGGCGGCTGCCTCCCGGCGCCGAGGCGGCGGTCCTGAGGGCGGACCGCGCACGGCTCGTCGGCGCAGCGACCGGTGGCGTGGAGGTGGGCGTGACGGACGCCATGCGCGAGGGCCTGGAATGGCGGCTGACCCTGTTCGCACCAGCCTGGGGAGTGCCCGTGGTGTGGCGCGGCTTCGACCGGGAGCTGCCAGAGCATCCCGTGCCGGGCACGCATTACGGCCTGGACGTGCCGCCCGAGGCCTGGCGCACGCTGGAGGGCGAGGCATGACGGACGGCCGCGTCATCCGGCCGACCACGGCGCTGATACTGGCGGGCGGCATGCTCCCGACCCCGGCGCTATGGCCGGCGCTCCTCGAGGGCTGCGGCGCGGTCATCGCGGCGGACGGCGGGTTGGCCCACGCTCGGGTACTGCGCGTTACGCCCGACCTGGTGGTCGGGGACCTCGACAGCGTGGAGCCGAGCCTGCTGGAACGCTATCCGGACGTGCCCATCGAGCGGCATAGGGCCGACAAGGACCAGCTGGACCTGGAGCTGGCGCTGGAGGCGGCGTGGTCACGAGGCGCCACCGGCGTGAGGGTCGCGGGCGCGGTGGGCGGCCGGCTCGACCAGACCCTGGCCGCGCTCCTCATCGCCGCGCGCGCCGCGAGCACGGGACGCGAGGTCGTGCTGTACGGCGGCCGGTACGAGGCGCGGTCGGCCGTGACCGGCTCGAGCATCGTCAGGGAGCTGCCCGGCGGCACGACCGTCAGCCTGCTGGCGCTGCAAGAGGGTTGCCGGGTGAGCATCGGCGGCGTCCGTTACCCGCTGCACGCCGCCGACCTCCCGTGGGGGTCGGGGCTGGGCGTCTCGAACGAGGCGGCGGGAGGGGCCGTGCGCCTGGACGTGCTGTCGGGAACCGTGGCCCTGCTCATCGAGCATCCGGAAGAGGACCCGCGCGCCGCCATCTGGGGCGCGCAGTCGGAACGCATCGGCGCGGCGTTGGCCGCGGCGGACCCCGACCTCGCGGCCCTCATCGAGGGCTTCGTCTACACCGACATGTTCTCCCGGCCCGGCCTGGACCTCGCCACGCGCGAACTGCTCGCCGTGGCGCTGCTGACGTCGCTGGGCGCGACGGAGGAGCTGACGACGCACCTGCGCGGCGCGCTGCGCACGGGGGCCACGGAGCGGCAGGTGCGTGAGGCCATCCTCCACGCGGCCGTGTTCGTGGGCTTCCCCCGTGCGCTCGCCGCCATGCGGGTGCTGGGACAGTACCTGGACGACCGTCCGAGACGGTCCTGAGGGCTAGGTCGACGCCCCTCAGGACCGTCCTCGGTTCACGTCAGCAGCAGCTTGAGGAGCGCATCGCTCCTCGAGGCTGGTGGCTCAGTTCGCCTTGCCTTCCGGCGCCTCGATGAACGTCTTGTAGACGGCGCCCGCGACGATGCCGCCGAGCACGGGGCCGAGCCAGTAGAGCCAGAACTGGCCGAGGAACGCGCCGCCGGCCAGCAGGGCCGGCCCTAGGTGACGAGCCGGGTTGAGCGCCGCGCCCGTGATGGGGCCGGCCACGAGGATGCCCATGGTGACGGAGAGGCCGATGAGGAAGCCGCCGAGCTTCGGCGCGCGCTTGTCGACGGCGGTACCGAGCACGGTGAAGACGAGGAAGAAGGTCAGGACGGCCTCGAGCAGGATGGCCGCGCCGACGCCGACGCCGGGAGCGAGCGCCGGGGTGCCGGTACCGGCGACCGCGGTCTCGGCGGGCAGGCAGAGCTTGATGAGGATGGCGGCCACGAACGCGCCGGCCACCTGCGCCACGAGGTAGCCGAGGATCTTGCCGGCCGGGAACTTGCCCGCCGCCCAGAGACCGATGGTGACGGCCGGGTTCAGGTGCCCGCCGCTCACCGCGGCTACGGCGGTGATCATGACCGCGAGCGCGATGCCGTGGGCCAGGGCCACGCCGACGAGGTCGGCGCCGATGGCGATGGCGCCGACGCCGGCGAAGATGAGCGTGAACGTGCCGACGAACTCGGCGACCAGGGGCTTGATGTTCATGCAGGGTCCTTTCTCATTTGGTGCTCATCGACGATGGTAACCGGTTGCGAGCGCATCGTCCACACCCCACCCAAGGTTGCATTCAGGTCGATTCACTCGGTAATCGGGTGCTCGCTCACTTATACGGACATGGGCTGAGCGTTGCCACCTCCGCCGGCGCGGCCTAGTGCCTGTGTGACCGACGTCATCGAGCCATGAAGGAGCGACCTAGGGGGCAACCCGACGCGACCCGGCGTATCCTAAGAGGGTAGCGAGCGTTCGTCCCGGTGACCCTGATCAACGAACAGCGCTCACCTGTTGACCTTGACCTCGAACGTGGCGTTGGCCACCCAGTCGTACCAGAGGTCGACCTGCTCAGGGATGTTGAGCGGCTTCGGCACGATCCCCGAGTAGTCGACCGCCGTGAACAGATGCACTACGTACTCATCGTTAGGTCTGTCATACCGCGCGTACGCAGTAATCGGCGACGCGGCGTAGTACGACGGTTTGGTCGGAGACCGCCAATCACAAACGCCGTAATAATCGGCAGTGAAGCCGTCTTCGATGGTACTGCCGTTGATCTTAGCGTTGGGGTCGATGAATACGGTCTTGTTAGGCCCGCGAAGACGGAAGTCCTGGTTCGTGTTGCGCTCGTCCCCCTGGCCGCCTACGCCTGTGATCGTCACCAGATAGGTCTTGGCGCCCTTCTCGGCCTTGAAGCGCAGGAGCATCTCCGCGCAGCCGAAGCGCATACCGTCCTTGAACATCCCGGTCGGCGTGGCGCCGTAGTTCACCTCGAGGCGCGAGTCGATGACGCGGTCGTCACCCCGCACCGAGGCCGCCATGCGCGCTATCGGGCTGGCGCCCGCCGGTATGGTAGTCGCGCCTTCGTCGACCTCGAAGACCTCGACGGCGATAGTGTCGTAATCGTAATTCGTGATGCTGACTGGCGAGTTATGGAAGTACCACACATCCGACTCGGCGGTATCCAGCGTCTTACCGTCATGCAGCAGGTCGCTAAGCTCACCGTACGTCCCGCTCGTCGTCCAACGATACAGGTAGTTCCCGGACGTCTGACCCTTCGGCACCACGGTGAACCGCGCGGACGCGTTACTGCGCGTCACGGTCGCCTCACCTGGTGTGAGGGCGAAAAGCGCAGGAGCCGACACCGCCGTCCAATCGACGACGCTGGGCGAGCCGGCGAGGTCGTACATGATCTTCGCGACGTCGCCGCCGACGAGAACGGTCTGCACGGCAGCCGCGATGGCACTGGCGCTCGCCCGCGCACTGAGCCGCTTCTCCATAGCCTCGACAGCCGCCTTGTTGGAGGCGCTCTCCTCCAGCGCCTCCGCGACCATGTTCATCATGTCGAGGCGGAAGTTACGGTTCTCCACGAGCTCCTGCATCACGAACTTCAAACCGTTAGCGTACGAGGCGGCGCCTGGTTTGAGGAAGACTCCCAGTCCCAGCAAGTGCGTGTCGTAGATCTGCTTCACGCGCTGCCGCATGCCATTGAGTTTGGCGGCGTCAACCTTCGCCATGTTCCCGAGGCCGTAGACCTCCATCAGAGGAATGAGGAGATCGTCGAGGAACAGCTCTATCGACTTGTCCGTGGCGATGTCGCTCCACTGGTCGTGAAAGCCCGCGAAGAGCGGGTAGCTCATGATCGGCCAGGCGGCGTCCGTGGCGCTCGGACCCACCAGGATCAGGCGGTAATGAGTGCGGCTGGCGCCCTCGTGACCGGCCAGCTTCAGGGCCGGACTCATGACCGGCGACCACGGCGAGTCGCCGGTGACCACGTCCAGAAGCGCGTTCAGGAACTCCAGCTGGCCGGTAGCCGGCACCTCGACGCGCTCGACCAACACCGGCGGATCAACCGGGTGCTCGACCCTGTCGGCGTCCTCCCAAGACTCCTCGTAGGCGAGCAGGGCAGCTGGGCGACGGAAGTGGTTCTGCGCCACGACGCCCGCTCCTGACGGGTTGTGAAGTACGAAGACACCCGCCTGCCGCGTCGTCGGCTCGATGATGATGTTGCTGCCGTCCACGGCGGCGGGGGTGACCGTAACGCTCACACCGGCCTGCGAGAAGGCCGAGGCTCCGGGAACCAGAGCTGCGCTGCCTAGGTTAACCCCATCGAGAGCCACGAGGTCCAAGCGCGCGTCGCCGAGCAATGACGCATGCGCTGCCTCCAGCGCGTCGAGGAATCCCGAGTCGGGCTCCGCGACCCCGTTGCCCCCCGCCAGAAGCTGCCGCTCCAATTCCGAAGCCAGATCGGCAACCTCAGGCGCTCCCTGCAGCAGTGACCGAACCTTGTCCTGCTGTGCTGGCGGTAGCCACATGCCGCCAACGAGGTAGTACAGGAGCGCCTCCGCCGTGCTGGTCGGTGACAGTTCAGCAGCGGCACCGCTTGTCATTCCGAGAAGGAGGAGCGAGCCGTTCTGGGCCTCGACTCCAAGCTCCGTCATAGCGCCGTCGAACACGGAAACCGTGAACTCGCCCGTTGCGGACACAGGATATGTGCCGAGCGGAGTACTAACCGTCAACCCTGAAAGGTCGAGTCCAGTTCCTGCAGGCAGTAAGACCATCCCCTTCACCGTGAGCGTTCCTCCGCTCGGTGGCTGTGGGTTCGACGAACCGCCGCACGAGACCAGCAGCCACACGAGCGGCGCCAGGAGAAGAGGCAGGGTGGTGGGGCGAGCTATCTTCCACGGTCTTCTCATAGTAGGTGTAGGGTAGCCTACGTGGCTTCAGGCTTCTCTTTACTGGACACAAGGTGCCGTTCAGGTTTTAGGCAGCCCGTTCTTCATATGCAGTGCGAGCCACAGCGTCGTCCGAGTCCCCTCATTACGTTTCCACTAGCCCATACTGACGTAGCCTGAACCGTCCCGCTGTTTAGCACCGGCTTGGCGAGCCCCACTGGTTCGAGCGCGCGCAGCCCGAACGTATACTCGCCGCGTGACCGCCTCCGACATCCTGCGCAGGCTCGCCGAGCTCGGCCTCCCGGAGCGCGACTACGCGCTGCACTCCAGCGCCGCGCTCGTGCTGCGCGGCATCCTGGAGGAAGCCGGCGACCTCGACATCGTCGCGCGCGGCGCGGCCTGGGAGCGGGCTCTCGCCATGCTCGACCACGGCGCCGTCCTGGACGGCGGCCGCCAGGACCTCCGCGTGAGCGTCGGCGACGACGTGGAGATCTACGACGGCTGGATGGGCGACGACGCCGACACGGTCATCTCGCGCGCGGAACCCGTGGGCGGCGTGCCCTGCGCGAGCCTGGCCGACGTCGTCGCCATGAAGGAGCGGCTGGGGCGGCCTAAGGACCTGGCTCACCTCGAGCGCATAGCGGCTTACCTGGCTAGGCAGCGCGACCCCGGCATCGGCGCGTAGCGAGGCGCCCGCTCACGCTCACCTGTTGACCTTGACCTCGAACGTGGCGTTCTCGACCCAGCCGTACCACAGGGCCACCCGCTCGGGGAGGCTCACCGGCCGCAACACGATGCCCGAATAGTCGGCGTTGACGAACAGGTACACGATGTACTCGTCCTTGGCCCGGTCGTAATGGGCCGAGGTCGTGATGGGTTGGCCGGCGAACCGGGACGGGTCGGCGGGCGCGCGCCAGTCGCAGGTGCCGTAGTAGTCGGACGTGTAGCCGTCCTCGACGATGGTGCCGTACTTCGCGTTCGGGTCGATGAACACCGTCTGGTTCGGCCCACGGAAGCGGAAGTCCTGGTTGGCGTTGCGCTCGTCCCCCTGGCCGCCTACGCCCCGCAGGGAGACCAGGTAGCTCTTGGCGCCCTTCTCGGCCTTGAAGCGCAGGAGCATCTCGGCGCAGCCGAAGCGCATACCGTCCTTGAACATCCCGGTCGGCGTGGCGCCGTAGTTCACCTCGAGGCGCGAGTCGAGGACGCGGTCGTCGCCCCGCACGGACGAAGCCATGCGCGCTATCGGGCTGGCGCCCGCCGGGATAGTGGTCGCCCCGGCCTCGACCTCGAAGACCTCCACCTTCACCGTGTCGTAATCCGTGTCCTTGATGTTGAGCGGCGAGTCGTGGAAGTACCAGACCTCCGCCTCGCGGGTATCGAGCGTCCTGCCGTCTCGCAGCAGGTCGCTGAGCTCGCCATACGTCCCGCTCGTCGTCCAACGGTACAGGTAGTTCCCGGACGTCTGACCCTTCGGCACGACGGTGAACCGCGCGGAGGCGTTGCTGCGCGTGACGGTCGCTTGATCGGGCGTGAGGGCGAAGAGGGCGGGCGCCGACACCGCCGTCCAATCGACGACGCTGGGCGAGCCGACGAGGTCGTACATGATCTTCGCGACGTCGCCGCTCACGAGGACGGTCTGCACGGCGGCGGCGATGGCGCTGGCGCTCGCCCGGGCGCTGAGCCGCTTCTCCATGGCGTCGATGGCCGCCTTGTTCTTATCGCTTTCCTCGAGCGCTTCCGCGACCATGTTCATCATGTCGAGGCGGAAGTTGCGGTTCTCGACGAGCTCCTGGATCACGAACTTGAGTCCGTTGGCGTACGAGGCGGAACCCGGCTTGAGGAAGACGCCCAAGCCCATGAGGTGCGTGTCGTAGATGACCTTCACGCGCTCGCGCATCTTGTTCAGCTTGGCGGCGTCCAGCTTCGCCATGTTCCCGAGGCCGTAGACCTCCATCAGCGGGATGAGAAGGTCGTCAAGGAAGAGCTCGACGGACTTGTCGATGGCGATGTCGCTCCACTGGTCGTGAAAGCCCGTGAAGAGCGGGTCACCCATGATCGGCCAGGTGGCGTCCGTGGCGCTCGGACCCACCAGGATCAGGCGGTAGTGAGTGCGGCTGGCGCCCTCGTGGCCGGCCAGCTTCAGGGCCGGGCTCGTGACGGGCGACCACGGTGAGTTGCCGGTGACCACGTCGAGGAGGGCGTTCAGGAACTCCAGCTGGCCGGTAGCCGGCACCTCGACACGCTCGACCAGCATGGGCGGGTCGACGGGGTGCTCGACCCTGTCGGCGTCCTCCCAGGCCTCCTCGTAGGCGAGCAGGGCAGCTGGGCGACGGAAGTGGTTCTGCGCCACGACGCCGGCGCCGGCGGGGTTGTGCAGGACGAAGACGCCGGTCTGCCGCGTCGTCGGCTCGATGATGATGTTGCTGCCGTCCACGGCGGCGGGGGTGACCGTTACGCTCACACCGGCTTGCGAGAAGGCTGAAGCTCCGGCCAGGCCCTGACCCGGCTGGCGCCCCGAGGCGCCGGGAACCAGGGACGCGCCGTCCAGGGTAGCCCCGCCGAGCGCTGAGGGGTCCAAGCGCGAAGCGCCGAGCAGCGAGGCGTGGGCCGCCTCCAGGGCGGCGAGCAGCCCGGCGTCCGGCGCCGCGACGCCGTTACCCCCGGCCAGCAGCTGCCGCTCCAGCTCGGCTGCCAGGTCGGCGCCCTCCGGCACGCCTCGCAGCAGCGAGCGGACCGTGTCCTGCTGGGCGGGCGGCAACCACATGCCGCCAACCAGGTAGTAGAGGAGCGCCTCGGCGGTGCTCGCCAAAGACACCGTCGCGTCCGTACCGTTGGTCGTGCCGAGGAGGAGCAGCGAGCCGTCCGCCGCCTCGACCCCCAGTTCCGTCATCGCCCCACCGAACACGGTGGCCGTGAACTCGCCGGTCGCCGACACCGGATACGTGCCGATCGGCGTGCTGACGGTCAGCTTGGTGAGATCGAGACCGTGGCCGGTCGGCAAGGCTACGCTGCCCTTGACCGTGAGCGTTCCGCCACCGCTCGGCGGCTTCGGGCCCGGCGAGCCGCCGCACGAGACCAGCAGCCACAGCAGTGGCACGACGAGGTACAGCGCCGCCAGCATCGTCTTCGAGTTCTCATGCTTCATGTGACGGAAGGTACGGGGCGCGGTCTTAAACCGCGCTTAATCCAGGCTGGGTCTAGCCGACCGGAACGGTCGTCTTGTGCTCGACCCCGGACAGCAGGTAAGCCACGACGTCCGCCGCCCCGTACGAGTGGTCGCGAGTGTCGATCAGCGGCACGATCGCGGCCAGGTCATCGCCGCTGGTCACCAGCGGGAGCTCGCTGGCCCCGCGCTTGCGCGCCTGCCCCAGCCCGATGTCGGCCATGAGGGCGTTGCAAAGGCACTTGCGACCCACCGTGTCCTCGATCCTGCCGCCCTTGCGCACGTAGTCGGCAACGGGCTCTGCGGGGCAGCGGTAGCCGTGACCGCCCGCCTCGTCGCGGTAGACCTCGCGCAGGTAGCCGAGGTCGCACACGCGCCTGCGGTCCTGATAGACGGCCTCCTCGGAGACCGAGCCGGGGATCTCGACGACCTTGAACGGGAAGCCCGTCGGCGAGGCGAGGGGGTCCGTAAACACCCGGGCGCGGCCAGCCACGATCATCTCGAGCACGGCGCGCTTGAGGCCGGTAGTGATGCCGGACTCGCGGCAGTAGGCGAACAGGGTACCGACCTGGACTCCGGCAGCGCCCAGCTCCTTGGCACGCTCGAGACCCTCGGGGGAGCCGTAGCTGCCTGCGAGCCAGAAGGGCAGGCCCAACTCCGCGATCTGCTCGAGATCCGGAACGTCGCGCTCACCGTAGACCGGTTGCCCCTTCTCGTCATAGACGTCCTTCGCTCGGGGCGGGGCGTTGTGGCCCCCGGCCGTCGGGCCTTCGACCACGAAGCCCTGCACCGCGCCGTTGGCCTTCTTATGCAGCATGCTGGCGAGCGAGTGCGAGGAGACGATGGGATAGAAATCGGGACGCACGAGCGCGGGCAGGCCCTCCGCGCCGAAGCTCGCCGGGTCGAAGACGAGCGGCGGGACCTCAAGGGCGTGAGGGCCGGTCTCCGTGATATCCAGCCTGAAGGCGGCCGAAGCGTGCCTGGCCAGGCGATCGAGAGCGCCAGGGACCTCGCGCGGGATGCCGGCACCCATGAGTACCTTGTCGACACCGGCAAGCATGGCGCCGTACAAGGCGGAGAGGTTGGGCAGCTGCAACTTGGTGAGCAGGTTGACCCCCACCTTGCCGCCATGCCCCTCCTTCGCGAGGAAGACCTCGACGAACGAGCCAAGCATGCTCAGGGCGTGATGCGCGTGGCTGTCGACGACGCTGGGCATGGGCGCGCGCAGATAGGGTTTCCCGAGCGGCCGACCGCCGGGCAGGAAGTAACGGGCCAACGTCGCCTTGACCACGTCGGGGAACGGGAAGGCCGCCATGGCGCGACGAACGACGCCGTCTGAGTCGCCGTCCTGGAGCCGCCTGACGAGAACCGTGTCGATGCCGGTGGCTGAGACGACGCCCAGCTGACCGATCGAGGAGACGGCCCTGGCCAGACGCCAGTTAGAGACCGCGACCCCCATGCCGCCTTGGATTATCGAGGTTAGATGCAAGATAATTCAGCATAACCCGCCGCTACTTGCGATCAGTGATTCTAGGAACGTAGAGAGCCGGTGCCGCCGTGCGTGTCGGTGACCTGCGTCACGACACCGGCCCAGCCAGGACTTAGAGTGTGCGCCGCTCGCTCGTGGCGAGCCGTATGGCGACCCCCGTCTCCCCTTCCAGGCAGTACCTGCCCCTCAGCCTCATCGCGCTCGGCGTGGTGTTCGGCGACATCGGGACCAGCCCCCTGTACTCGATGCGAGAGGCGTTCGCGGTCACGCACGGCCTCGACGTGGCGCCGGAGACGGTGCTAGGGGTGCTCTCCCTCATCATCTGGTCTCTCGTGCTCGTCGTCTCCGTGAAGTACGCCGTCCTCGCCATGCGGGCAGATCGGAACGGCGAGGGCGGGATCCTGATCCTCACCTCCCTCGTCACTCCGTTGCGCGGACGACCCGTCGGCGCGCGCCGGGTGCTCGTACTGCTCGGGCTCTTCGGGACGGCCCTGCTTGTCGGTGACGGCATGATCACTCCGTCGATCACGGTGTTGAGCGCCGTGGAAGGCGTTGCAATAGCCGCTCCGAGTCTGGCGGGGTTCATCGTGCCGCTCGCCGTCGCCGTCCTGGTGGTCCTGTTCGCCGCGCAGCGCCGAGGCACGGACGCCGTTGGCAGGGTGTTCGGACCGGTCATGGTCGTGTGGTTCTCGGTCATCGCCGCGCTCGGCATAGCGGGCGTCGTCAGGGAGCCGAGCGTTCTCCTAGCCGTCGACCCTCGCCACGCCGTGGCCTTCTTCGCCCACGAGCGCTGGCGAGGCTTCCTGGTACTGGGCTCCGTGTTCCTGGCGGTGACCGGCGGCGAGGCGCTCTACGCCGACATCGGTCA
Organism: Trueperaceae bacterium; assembly: GCA_023954415.1. NCBI lineage: Bacteria > Thermotogati > Deinococcota > Deinococci > Trueperales > Trueperaceae > Trueperaceae bacterium. Next base: position 136,672 of record JAMLIB010000001.1, on the reverse strand, counting down.
CGTCGGCAAGCGCGCGGCGCGCATCGGCTGGTTCGCCGTCGCGCTGCCCGCCCTGCTCCTCAACTACGCCGGCCAGGGCGCGCTCCTCCTGGATGTCCCCACGGCCGCCGGCAATCCGTTCTTCCTCCTCGCCCCGGCGTGGGCGCTCGCCCCGCTCGTCGGGCTCGCGACCTTGGCCGCGATAATCGCCTCACAGGCGTTGATCTCGGGCGTCTTCTCGCTGACGATGCAGGCCGTTCGCCTCGGCTACCTGCCACGGCTCAAGGTCGAACACACGTCGGCCAAGACGTTCGGGCAGGTGTACGTCGGCAGCGTCAACTGGCTCCTGTTGTGTGCGTGCGTGGCGCTCGTCCTGGCGTTCGGGACGTCGAGCGAGCTGGCGGCCGCCTACGGGGTCGCCGTGACGGCGACCACGCTCATCACCTCCGTCCTCCTGGCGGTGGTCGCGCGGGAAGTGTGGCGTTGGAGCCTGCCGGCCGTGGCAGCCTCGGTGGGCATCTTCCTGCTGATCGACGCCGCGTTCCTAGGCGCCAACCTCGCGAAGGTCCTGCATGGCGGCTGGTTCCCGCTCGTCGTCGGGGCGATCGTCTTCACCGTCATGACGACGTGGCGGCGCGGGCGCGAGGAACTGCGCGCGAGACTGGGCTCGAGCGAGCTCGCCATCGAACGCTTCCTCGCGAGCATCGAGGCGACGCGGCCGCGACGGGTTCCGGGGACGGCCGTCGTCATGCACGGCATGAAGGGCGTCGTCCCACCCGCGCTCCTGGCCAACCTGCGCCACAACCACGTGATCCACGAGACGGTGGTCATGCTCGTGGTCGAGACGGCGGAGGAGCCGCGCGTGCTGCGGGCCGAGCGGATCGCCGTGAAGGTGTACGGCGATGGCTTCTTCCAAGTCCGTCTCAGGTTCGGCTTCATGGAGCGGGCGGACGTTCCGGCGGCCCTAGCGGGCCTGGTACACCCTGAGCTGAACCTCGACCCGGACGTGACGACCTACTTCCTCGGACGCGAGTTGGTCGTGGCAGCCGAGCGTCCGCAGCGGACGCACGTCCAGGGAGGCCGACGGCCCATGCCGCTCTGGCGCAAGCGGCTCTTCGTGCTGTTGACCAGGAACGCCGCGAACGCCGCCTACTACTTCTCGCTGCCGCCCGAACGCGTCATCGAGGTCGGCGTGCAGGTGGAGCTGTAGACCCGGCTGTCGGTTGACTCCCCACGGCCCTCCTGCTAAGCTTCCGCGCATGACGAACGCGCTCGCCCTGCGCCCGGACGATAATTCGGATTCGAGGCACCTCGGGGCGTAGGCGTCGTAACGGTTCACCGTACCGACCCCCGAGGCTTAGACCCTCGGGGGTTTCTCTTTAACGTGCACGAGCCCGGCCGCGTCCCGGCCGTCACGTGAGCGGCGCAGCGAGTCGGGAACGGTAAGGCCATAGGAGGCGGTCGGATGACGGGCAAGGCAGAAGCGGTCGAAGAAGGCGAGACGCATGGGAGCGCAGCCACGGACAGGGTGCTCGTGCGCGATCTGGCCGCGCACATCGGCGGGCACGTGGCCCTCGCCGGTTGGATCCTCACCCGCCGCGACCTAGGGGGCATCCGCTTCCTCGTCCTGCGCGATCGCACGGGGGTGGTCCAGTGCGTGCTCGAAGGCATCGACGTGCCGCTGCACGAGAGCTGTGTGCGCGTGAGCGGCAAGGTCGTCGAGCAGCCTCGCGCGCCGGGCGGCATCGAGGTGCAGGCTTCCGGCCTCGAGATCGTCAGCGCGGCCACCGTCCCGCCGCCCGTCGAGCTCTCCAAGGAGGAGTGGCAGGCCAACCCGGACACGCTCCTGCAGTACCGCCACGTCACCGTGCGCAGCCCGAAGGCCCGGGCCGTCCTCAAGGTCGAGGCCGAGCTGGTGCGCGGCTTCCGGGCGTTCCTCGACGCGCGGGAGTTCACGGAGATATTCACGCCCAAGCTCGTCTCCGCCGGCGCCGAGGGGGGCGCCAACCTGTTCGAGGTCGACTACTACGGGCGCCGCGCCTACCTCGCCCAGTCGCCGCAGCTCTACAAGCAGATCATGGTGGGCGTCTTCGAGCGCGTCTACGAGACCGCGCCCGTCTACCGCGCCGAGAAGAGCCACACGCACCGCCACCTCTCCGAGTACCTGTCGCTCGACGTCGAGTTCGGCTTCATCGAGGACGACGGCGACGTCATGGACCTCGAGGAGGCCCTCCTCAAGAGCATGCTGAACAGCGTGGCCGGGAGCTGCGGCCGCGAGCTCGCCGCGCTCGGCGCCGAGTTGCCAGACAGGAGCGTGGCGTTCCCGCGCATCGAGCTCCTCGCCGCGCGCGAGCTGGTGGCGGAGCGTTACGGGCACGTGTCGGGCGGCAAGGACCTCGACCCGGAGGCCGAACGGCTCGTCGGCCGCTGGGCGAAGGAGGAGCACGGCGCCGACTTCGTGTTCGTCACCCGCTACCCGCAAGCGGCCAGGCCGTTCTACACGTACCCGCTCGACGGCGGGCTCACCCGTGGCCTCGACCTGCTCTTCAGGGGCGTGGAGATCACGTCCGGCGGCCAGCGCGTGCACCGGCCGGAGGTGCTCGTAGAGGAGCTCCGCAAACGCAACATGGACCCCGAGGCCTTCGGCGACTACCTGGAGGTGTTCAGGCACGGCATGCCGCCGCACGGCGGCTTCGCCATCGGCGCGGAGCGGCTCACGGCGCTCTTGCTCGGCATCCATAACGTTCGCTTCGCGCGCGCCTTCCCGAGGGACGCCCAGCGCCTCACGCCCTGAGCTCCCGGCTCAGACGGGGGACCGCTGCGGCCCCCGTCCGAGCGGGCGGCCGGCCCGCCGACCCACACGGCGCGGCATGCGCGAGTGGCGCCTTTGACGGCGGATTGACGCGGTTCTGCTAGCCTGACCGAGTAGCAGGACGGCTCGCTTCGCCGCAGCCAGGAGGAGAACAGACCATGCAACGTAGGACCCGTCTAGCCGTGCTCGTCGCAACCTTGGCCGCGCTCGTCGCGCTCGGCGCCTGCGCCCCCACAACGGAGTCCGCGGAGCAGCCCGCCGCGTGCGTGTCGAACCCGATCCCGACGGTGGCGGTGGTCGACTTCGAGAACACCTCCAGCCAGGGCGGCGGCGTCAGCGTCGTCGGGGTCGAGGAGGCCGCGACCGCGCGCCTGATCACGCTCCTCAAGGAGTCCGGCTGTTACGTGGTCGTCGAGCGCAGCGAGCTGCAGACCCTCATCGAGAAGCAGGGCATCGAGTCGCTCGACCCGATCGGCCTCGCCAAGGCCGCCGGCGCCGGCTACGTCGTGACCGGCACGGTCACGCGCGCCACGGTCGCCCGACCTGGCGGCAGCCTCTTCGGCGTGACCCTCGGCCAGACCAAGGCCCAGATCGAGGTCGACGTGCGCGCCACGGACATCATCACGGGCGTCGTCGTCGTCTCCATGAAGGGCGCGGGCGAGGCGAGCAGCCCGAACGTCAACATCAACAACGTGCCGTTGGCCGGCAACGTCAGGTACGACGACCCGACCGTCGGCCCGCTCTTCGCGCAGGCGGCCAACTCGGCCGTCAGCCAGGTGGTCGCCGCCCTGCGCGCGAAGTTCTAGGCGCTCCCCGGCGCCCGCAAGGAGCGGGGCCGATCGCTTGCCTCACGGCAGGCGGTCGGCCCCGCTCCCCGTTAACCGTCGAAGGCTCCGTCAGTCTCCGCTCATGAGGTCGGCCACGCCGGAGGCGAGCACGGTGACGGCCACCTCCAGGCCGCGCTCGTCGAGGTCGAAGCGCGGGTGGTGGTGCGCCCACGAGGAGTCGGGGCCGGAGCTGGTGCCGACGAAGAAGTAGCAGCCGCGCGCCTGGGCCAGCCAGAGGGCCATGTCGTCCCCGCCCATGATGGGCGCCTGCAGCGTCACATGCTCCGGCCCGACGACGCCGGCGGCCACCTTGCGGAAGCGCTCGACGGACTTGGGGTCGTTGACGACCGCCGGCGTGCCAGCTATCCACTCTTGCTGCAGCGAGCACCTGGCCAACGCGCAGGACGCCTCGGCGACGGCCAGGATGCGCTCGCGCAGGCGTGCGCGCGTGGCCGCGTCGAAGGTTCGCAGCGTGCCCTTGAGCTCCACCTCCTCCGGGATGATGTTGAAGGCGGTGCCGCCGTGGAAGCTCGTGACGCTGATGACCGACTGGTCGATGGGGTCCGTCTCCCGGCTCACAAGCGTCTGCAGCGCGAGGACGAGCTGCGACGCCGCCACGATCGGATCGATGCACACGTGCGGGTAGGCGGCGTGACCGCCACGGCCCCTCACGACCAACCGGAACGAGTCGGTCGCGGCCATGGCCGGCCCCTCGCGCACGGCGACCGTGCCGAGCGGGTGACTGCTGGAGAGGTGCAAACCGATCACATGGTCGACGGTGAGGCCGTCGAGCGCACCGGCGTCCAGCATCGCCTGCGCCCCGCGCACGACCTCCTCGGCCGGCTGGAACACGAACACGACCCGGCCGGCCAGCTGCGCGGCGCGCGCCAGCACGATCTCGACGACGCTGAGGAGCACGGCGACGTGGCCGTCATGACCGCAAGCGTGCATCTTCCCCGCCACGGTCGAGCGGTACTCGACTCCCTTCTCCTCGGGCACTGGCAGCGCGTCCATGTCTGCGCGGGCCAGGACCGTCGGGCCGGGGCGACCCGTGTCGAACACGGCCACCACGCCCGTGCCGCCCACCCCCTCGCGCGGCTCCAGGCCGAGCTCGCGCAGCCTGGCGGCGATGACGCCCATGGTGCGGCGCTCCTCGAAGGCGATCTCGGGGTGGCGGTGCAGGTCGCGGCGAACGGCGACCGTGCGGGGCTGTAGCTGCGCTGCCAGCTCGGCTATCTTGGTCATGCCGGAAGTCTAGCCGACGGCACCGTCCGTCGCCCGGTCGTCCGGGACTGTCGGGGCGCCGGCATGCGTCGGTGCCCCAATATCCCGCTCCGGGGCCTCGGCCTCCGCTACCAGAGCAGCGGCTCCTGGCGTAACGGCGACCGACGGGATGCTGGGATCAGCCGCCGCGGCTGCATCGGCCGCCGCGGGCCGCCGCGCCGCCGCGAGCGCCTTGTCACCGAGCTCGCGGAACTTGGCACTCGCCCCTTCGAGCTTGGCCACCCAAGACGGGTCCGGCACCATGCCGGCCGTGGTGCGGTGGTAAGCGAGCAGCGTGGCCGCCAGGGCGACGGCGTCCGACAGCGCCAGCTTGAGCATCCAGGCGCCTATGAGAGCAGCGACGCCGAGGGTCGGCCCCAGGCTCGGCACAGCGGCCCCTACGGCGAGCGCCGGCAAGCCGAGGACGACGAGGAACAGCACGAACTCCGCGTAGCTCAGGAGCGCGAGCACCACGGCGTTGGCCAGGATGGGCTTCCACGCTTGCGCGTAGAGCACCACGCCCTCTTGTGCCACGGCCCACACGTTCTGCTCACGCTTCGCGTAGGCGCGCGACAGGACGGCTTCGTCGACGTAGGTGGTGCTGAGTACGGCCACGCGCTCGAGCAACCTGCCGAGCGAGTCGACACCTGGCAGCGGCAGGATGGAGGCGATCCTGGTGAAGGTTCGCACGATGAACTTGACGACCCCGCCAACGAGGAGGGCGACCCCGAAGAGGATGGACGTGTCCTTGAAACGGCTCGTCACCTGCTGCCGACCGTACGCGAGCTGGCCTTCGGACGGCCCCTTGCCGGTAGTGATGAACTCCGTGAGCACAGCAGTATGCGCCGCCCGCAATAGGTGGAACCAGTAGCGGCCGGCGAGGTCGACTATCCAGAAGGCCCCACCGACGGCGGCGAGGAACAGGATGACACCGAGCGGCGCCCACAGCTTGGCGAGCAGCCAGCCGATCCCGGCGAACACGCCGGCGTACGCCCCCAAGACCAGGCCGAGCACGAGGTAGCTTCCAAGCCGCACCCACACGAGCGGTAGGGTCTTCATGACGAGGCCGATGGCCTCACCCAAGTATATCTTCGGCACTTTCGCACTTCCTTTCTATTCACGAGGTGGGGAAGGGGCCGCCTCGCGGCGCGGCCCCTTCCCCAGTCGGCGATCAGTCGGCCCGGAGGGTGAGCGTCACGTCCTTCTCGCCGGGCACACGCACGCCTTTGAACTCCTGGACGGGCGCGACCAGGACGCTGACGTCGTACACGCCCATCTCCAGGCTCACCGGCTCACTGCCGACGCGCCCGCGTGCGACCAGTTCTCCCGTTGCGGCGTCGTAGACCTCGAAAGCTGGGTTGAGGGCTTCCGCCACGGCCTCGGAGAGCGCCTCGTAGGAGCCGACATCCACGTAACTCGCCCCCACGTCCGCCGCGAGCTTCTCGAAGACAGCGAGGGCGTCCGGCTCGAGGCCGAGGGAGACGATGGCGAGATCGAGCGGCCCCTTGCTGCGCGCCTCCCGCACGGCAGCGACCGGGTCGCCGCCGCAGGACTCGGCGCCGTCCGTGATGAGGATGACGGTGCGGGCGCCGCCGGCCTGCGCGAGGTCCTGCGGGACGGCCGCAAGCGAGTCGGCGATGGGCGTCTGCGACAGGAGCTTGGGCGCGATCGCCTGCACGGCCGCGAGGGCCTTGGCGCGGTCCAAGGGGGCGAGGGGCACGTCGAGGCGCGTCTCGCACGACGACGGCGCTATGTGCCCGAAGGCGCGCAGCGCGAACGGCGCGCCTTCCGGCAACACCTCGTTCACGAGGGTGGTGAGGGCGTGCTTGGCTGCGGTGATGCGCTGCTCGCCGCTCGGGAGCTCGCGACCCATCGAGCCGGAAGCGTCGAAGATGACCTCGATGGCCGGCTGGGCGGCGCCGGCGGCGGCGCGCACGCTGAGGCTGCCCGGGCCGGGCAGGGCCTGGCTGCGCGTCGCGAGCGCGACCGTGTACTGCTTGGGCCGCCTGAGCAGGCACGAGGCGCGGGAGAAGCCGGCGTCGAACTCCCCCACGCCCGCGGCCAGCGCGTACCTGCCGGAGTTGACGTCGGCCCAGTCCTGCATGAGGTCCTGCGCGTAGTCGTTGCCGGCGGAGCTGATCTCGAACGTGAAGACGCGCGGGCGCACCTGCTCGAACGCGCTCCACAGCTCCGGCGTCAGGTAGTCGGTGCCCGACTCTGCGTCGGTCATGAGCATGATGGCGCGGGTGCCCTCGCGATCGGCCAACGCCTTGGTGGCCGCGAGGAGCGCCGTCTCGGAGTTACTCGAGTCGGCCGAGCGGTCGAACTCGACGATGGAGCGCTGCACCTGCGCCGTGTCGCTCGACCAGAACGGGAGCAGCCACTGCGGGTTCGGGTCGTCGAAGGCGAGGAGCTGGACGGCCTCGCGCTCGCCGTCCACGTCCGTCGCGAAGCTCGCGAGCGAGTTGTACGTGATGGCGAGGTACGGGCTGACCGAGCCGCTCGTGTCCCAGGCGAAGACGACCGTGCGTTTCGGCTCCCAGAGGTGGAGGTAGTAGTCGCCGGGGGCGGCGAACAACGAGAGGGTGAGCGCGTCGCCGTCCGCCTTCTCGTCGTAGCTCACGGCGTGGCCGGAGGCGTCTAGGAGCTCGAAGCGGTAGGCGATGGCCGGGTCGCCGGCGAGGCTCAGCTCGAGGTAGTTCTCGCCCGCCGGGATGGTGAGGCGGTACCAGTCCTCGTCCACCGCCACCTGGACGGTGCCGGTGACCTGCTCCCCCGAACGCAGGGGCGAGGCGGACTGGCGCGTGTCGTTGCCGGCGTCGGCGACGCTCGTCGCCACGCTGACCGGGTTGAGGTACTCGTAGACGGCCTCGCGCGAGCTCGGCCCCCACTCGGCGAGCGCGGAGCGGTAGTCGGCGTCGGCCGGGCGCTCGAACACGCGCACGGCGTCCGGCGGGTAGTAGTAGCGGCCGGGCGCGCCGTCGGCCCCGGTGACGGCCTTGCCGGTGAGGCGCAGGTAGCGCGCCCATGCGGGCGCGTCCAGCTCGAGCTTGGCGAGGCCGGTCGCGTCCCGCTTGAAGGTCCAGTCGGCCAACGGCGCCCACGGTCCCGCACCCCCGCTCAGGCTCACCTCGACGGTGACCGACGGGAAGATGGCCTCGGGCTTGGCGAGCGCGTCGGCCGTCTCCTGCCACTCGAGCCGTGTGATCTGCGCGGCGCGACCGTCGTTGAAGCCGATAACGAAGCTGAACGCCCCCGTGTCGCGCAGGTCGAGGGTCGAGGCGCGGCCGTCCGCCGTCAGGAGCTGGGCGCCGTAGCTGCTCATGTAAGGCTCGGAGCGCACGACGTGGCCGCCGTTCTCTGGCGCGGCCAGGTTCAGCTCGCCTAGGCCCACGTCCGCCGCGAGGAGCTTCCACTCACCGACGTAGCCGTTGGCGCGCCTGTCCTGACTGCTTACGATGACGAGGCGCGCGTAGCGCGCCCGGACGGGCGTCTCGAACACGAACGGCTGCTCGATGCCGGCCGCCTTGAGCACGCCTTCGTAAGCGGTGGTGAAGCTCGAGCCGTCCAGCGAGGTCTCGATCCTGAACGCCGCCAGGTAGTCGCCCGTTCGCGCTCCAGAACGCGGGTCGAGGGTGGCGCCCAGCAGCGTCACCGGGGCGTCGCCCGCCAGGCGGTAGGTGGGCGAGTGGTCCAGAGCCAGGTAGCCGCCGCCGGACGGCCCGACCCGCCCGTCGATCAGCGCGAGGTCGCGGCGCTCGTAGCTCGTGTCGCCGTAGATGGCCGCGCCGAAGTTGGTGCGCAGCACGTCCATCCTACCGAGGAGTGTGGCCGGCAGCGGCCAGTAGTCGAACGCTGAGACGGATGGAGCGTCGCACGCCAGGGCGGTCTCGAGCGCGGCGACGTCGGAACCGGCGGCGCCGACGGCAGCCACCTCGATGCGGAGCGGCAGGTCGTCGCGCATGTCGCTCGGCACCCGCACATGTATCGGAACGTCGCGAGCCTCGCCGGGCGCCAGCCTCAGGCTCTGGTCGTAGTCGAGCAGCACGTTCGCATGGCTGCTGGCCGCTTCCAGGCGCAGCTCCTGCGGCTCGGCGCCGCGGTTCTCGACGCGTGCGGTGGCGTCGAGGAGTTGACCCTCGTGCCAGAACGCCGCCAGCTCGGCGGTCGGCGCGGTGAGCGACACCGTCACGGCGCCGGAGGCGCGCGGCGGCCGGAGTTGGGCGCCGTCCGGCGCGCTGCCGAACGTCACGGCCACCCGGTAGGTCGTCGCGCCGCTCAGCCGCAGGTAGGCCTGCCGCCCGGCCGGCACCGTGCCGCGCCAGGGCGTACCGGCCTGCGCGTCGCCGCGCGTGGCGAAGTCGAGCGTGTTCGCCTCGTCGCGCAGGTCGATCGCGAGCCGCGCGGTCACGCCGTCGGCGCTCACTTCGACGGTCGTGTCGCTCGCGAACACGGGCAGGCGGTAGATGTCGTAGTCGTTGGAGTACTCGCCGACGTGGCCGCTCCACTCGAGCTCGGCAGGTAGGAGCGAGGCCGTGGCGTAGTCGTCGTTCGGCTCGGCGTCCACGGCGGGCATGAGGCGCCCGAGCAGGTCGAACCTGAGCTGGTAGTAGCCGTCCGTCTCGACGTCGGGAGCGTCGAGGTAGAAGGTGTGGTCGCCCGCCAGGAAGAGGCGCTCGAGCCTCACCGGGCTGCCGGGCGCTGCGTCGGGGAACCTCACCCAGCCGAGGCCGTCGAACCACACGTCGATGGTGGAGCCGCCGGTGGGGGGCACGACCTCGACGCTCACGTACTGGTCTTCCGCGAGGAAGAAGCGGTAGTAGTCGTCGCTGTCGCCGGTCAGGCGCCCGACGTGCACGGCGCCCGGCACGAGCCGCATGGCGCGGCTGGCGTCGTCGTTCGGCTCGAGCTCCAGGATGCCTGGCGGGGGCGGCGGTCCGGCCTCGAGGACGGCGCCGTCCAACGCGGCCGCGGCCGCGGCCGGGTCCTGGCCCGCGCTCCCCTGGGCCGCCGGCGCGAGCGGCTGGTCGCTCGGCGGCGAGGAGGCGCCCACCTGGGCCGGACCGAGCGAGAGGACCTTCAGGGCGTACTCGCCGGCGGCGCCACGCACCTCGAAGTAGTGCCTGCCCGGCAGGAGGACCACGTCGTCGAGGCGCAGGCGCTGCGCGCCGCGCACCTCGGTGAGGACCTCGCCCGCGACGCTGAGCTCGGCCAGCCTGTCGATGGAGTCGCCGACCAGCTGCACGCGGAAGCGCTGGGCCGTTCCCGTGACGTCGAGGCTGTAGACGTCCGTCTCGCTGCCGTCGAGGCGCCCACGCACCTGGTCGCCCGCGGGCAGCGGGCTGGCGGCGATGGGGTAGTCGTTCGGCTCGACCTCGCCGACCGCGGGGGGCGCCGCGGCCGCCCTGAGGGCCATGCGGTACGTGGTGCCGTCCCGGCCCTCGACCAGGAGCTGATAGGTGCCTTCCGCGAACGTCAGCCCCGTCCTCGGTCGGCTCGAACGCGAGGTGAGGAGGGGCCTGCCCTCCTCGTCGCGCAGCGTGTACGTCAGGTCGGCGTCCGCCTCGAAGGCGAGGTCGTAGACGCCCGCCTCCGCGGCGGCGACGTCGATGCGGTAGAAGTCGCGCCCGCCGACGGTGGCGCGCATCTCGCTCCCCAAAGGGAAGACCGTGGCGGTGCCCCACTCGTCGTTCGGTTCGACGGCCGCGCCGTCGCCTGGCACGCCTTGTGACTCGAGGCGCAAGCGGACCATGCCGCTGTCGCCGAGCACGCGGAGCGTGTACTCCCCCGCCGCGAGCCGGAGGCCGGGCAGGCGCGCGCGGCCGGTCGTGTCGACCGTGCCCTGCGCCACCACGCCGCTCGGACCCGCCAGCTCGACCCGGGGCTCGGTGCCGAGGGCCGCCCACAGCTCCACGCCCCAGTTGCGCTTGGCGCCGTCCGAGTCGATGGTGAACGACTGCACGAGCTCACCGGCTACAGGGCCGTACAGGCCGAACGCGCCCGTGTAGCGCCTACCGCCGCCGTCGTCGTAGCGGTCCTCACCGGCGCCGTAGCGCAGGCCTATCACGGGCGTGACGTCGGCGACGTACTCGCCCGCGCCACCCGCCGCGGAGACGCGGAGGTAGTAGGCGCCGGGCTCGACGAGGAACTCGCCGGAGAGCGCAGCTATGCCGCCTCGGCTCGTCACGCGCTCGTACTCGGCGACGGTACCGTCCGCGCTCGCGCGGAGCAGGACGACGCTCGTCGAGCCGTCGGCGGGGCCTTGCAGCGAGAAAGACCAGCGGTGCCGCGCGTCGAGCTCGGTGACTTCCCAGCGGAAGACGTCCTCGTCCGTGCCGCCGGCCTCGCCCGTCAGGCACCTGGCGCTCACCTCGTTGTAACGGTCCGGTCCGAACGGCTGCGGTCCGGCGTCCGTGAGCCGCGTGGCCGCGGCCACGGTGTCGTTCGGCTCCGACTCATAGGTGCACTGCTGCGCAAAGGCCATACCGATCGTCAAGGCACCGAGCAAGTAGAGCGTGAGGGGGAGCCGCCTCCCCCACCCGGACCACGACCCGCGCCACGTTGCCCCGCTCGTAAAGTCACTTGCGACCACTTGCTCCTCCTAGAACCCTTTCGCCTAGAGGCCGAAGGCCGCCAACGGCAAGAACTCCTCGACTGCGTCGACGTGCTGCTTGACCATCTCGACGTTCGCTTCAGGGACGCCCGTCGTCGCGGCCTCGTCCGCCTCGACCTCGCCCTTCGACAACGCCGTCAGGTCTATCTCGGCGTAGGCGTGGCCGGCCGCCTGGATGACCGAACGCCTCACCCAGTCGTACTCGGCGAGCGAGAAACCCGCCGCGTTGAGGGCATCAACCTGCAACTCCTTCGCCTGCACTACCAGCTTGATTATGTCCGCGTAGGCGTTGAGCACCTGCCGGATGCCCGGGTTGCCGCTAGAGCTGATCTCGTCGTACTTCTTCGTGAGTTCTTCGGCCCTGCCCCTGAGGCCGTTCATGACGGCGCTGGTCACCTGCAGGTAACGGTCCACCTGCTCGGCAGTCAGCTCGCCGTCGACAGGAGCCGCGAAGGCGCGATCGTTGCTGACCTTCTGGTCGAGCTCCGCGAGCCTTGGCAGTTCCATACCGGCCTTCACGGTGTTCGTGAGCGGCCTGATCACGTAGAAGTAGGCGGCGCCACCGCCTACCACCAGGACAGCTACGGCTACTATCAAACATCCAAGGGCGAACTTCTTCTTCATCCGTCTACCTCCACGTCCGTTCGGACGACATGCACCTCGTGTTCCAGCGATGTCCCTTCGTCGATCTCAGTCAGGTAAGCGACCAGCTCCACCTTGGTAGAGAACTCGCGGAGCGAGCCGTCGACGACATCGCGCAGGGCGGCACGCCAACCACGCTCCCCGTCGCCGCCATTCGACTCACGCCACACCTTGAGCAGGAACCGCCGGCCGTGGTCGCGCACGCTACTGCTCCAGAGGTGCGCCCGCGCCGGCGCCGGGCAGCGTGATCCAGGTAACGGGTCGGCCGACACCGCCCAGCAGTTCGGCCGGCCGGCCGGGACCCCGCCGCTGGTGGGGTCCCGCGGTCGCAAGGCTGCTCAACTGAGCACGCACCGGCTCACGCCCCTATCGCTCATGGCGCTGTTCGCCCAGGAGCATGGACCGCCGAGGGGCGAGAGGCCTATGACGCCGACGGCGACGTCGCCCACGAGGAACGACGCGGCGCCGACCGCTTGCTCGACCATTAGGGTCGCTCCGGCGACGGCACCGGCGATCGCGATACCTAGGCTCAGGAAGATGACGTTCCCCACTACCAGATCGCAGAAGCACAACAACTGCTCGTCGCCGGTGGCGGACATGCATAGCGCGGCGCCCGGCACGGAGAGTGCAGCGGCGAACGCCAGGCTCGGGATGGCCCCCACGAGGTACTCCGTCGCAGCCTCGCCCTGACCGTCCGAGCCGATGCCCAAGGTAGCGCCCGTGCTTCGGTTCACGCGCCACCAGCTGAAGGGCGCGCCGCTGTCGGCCAGCTCCGCCGAGTAGACGACGACGTTCCCCGCTTCGAGATCGCGCCGCAGCGCAGGCCACGCCGCCTCAGGCACGCCTGCGGTGGCTAGGTCGTCATCGACACCCAGCACACCGAGCCGCGGGGTTGGCCCCTGGAAGGCGTCGTAGGCGCTCCTGACATCGGGCGTGAATCCGAGTAGGTACTGCCTTTCAACCGCCGTGTCCCACGCACCTGCCAAGATGGCCCGGCGCGAGTCGCCCTCGATGCCGGCCTCTCCCTCTCTCAGGAAGCGCCTGTCGGAGAAGACGATATCGACCCCTAACTCGCCTGCTCGTTGCCCCGTCAGCTCCAAGCTCTGTCTGAGCGCCACGACGGTGGGGCCATGGCGGTACGCCACGCCGCCGTGGCCATGGCCGACCGCCTCGAACAGGCCCATGAGCAAGAGCTGGTCGCGGGGGCGCAAGTCCGCCACCGCGGTGTTCATGTCCATCTCGCCGCCTGCCTGCGCGAGCCGCTCCGTCGCTAGGACGTAGTCTAGGGCCTGGCCGGTCAATTCCTTCTGCAGGTAGCCGAACGGCAGCGCCGAGGTCGTGACCATGAACTCCATCGTGCTCACGAGCCCGTCCACGTCGGCCTCGCCGCGCAGCGCTGTGCCGCCTGCGATCCGCTCGCCAACCGGGCGCCTGTCGAACAGGTAACGACGCTGGCGCCGCTCGGCTCCACCAGGTGCCACGTGGACGATGTCCACGAACTGGGCCACCAAGGCGAAGGGTAGCTCCTCGGTGGGTTCGGAGCCACCGAGGCCCCCCAAGGCCCCAGCCGCGGAGTTGAGCTTGCCGGCCACGGTCTGGAAGACCCCAGCCATGGCCGAGGCCGCGTCCTCCGGGGAGAGGAGGTTGCCCATGACGTCGAACGCCTGCGCGCCGGGTGCCAGCTCGCCACCGAACATTGGGACAAAGAACAGGGAGTCGGGCGAACGCCCCGCCAGGTCTGCGAGGGCGGCGTCAGGGCCGAGACCAAGCGGCATGGTGGCCAAAGACAGGTTCACCCCGTTAACGTTGGCCAGCGGCCGCTCCCACGGCGTCATGATCAGCTCCTCGCTGAAGACGTCGCCCTGCTTCCGCTCGATCCCCATCTCGATACGTAGGCGATGTTGGAGGCGCTCCGGCACGGAGCCCTCCAGGTACTCGTCGGCCACGACCACCGGCCGTGCGTGCGCGCCGAAAGCGGGGTGAAGCGGCGTCCAGTCCGCTGTCCCGAGGCGGTACTCCACCCAGGCGTATTCGCTCGCTTCCGCTACGAGCTCTTCGTGAGCCTCGCCGACCGGCATGAGCCCGGCCCCCGACAACGTCGCCGCTATCAGGTCGCCTGCCGCCGCCGCTTCCAGGAAGGGAGTGCTCTCCGCGAGGTTCACGGCCAGCAGCGCCTCGCCGTACGCGCGCAACTCCGTCTCGGCCACGCCGCCCGCCTCGGCGAGCTCCGCGAGCGTGGCGGGCTCGCTCACGGGGCCGGTCGCGCTGACACGGGCCTCGGTGACCCTGGCGAGGAGGCGTTCGGCGTCGGGGCGAGCCAATGACCCCACCGCTACACGTGTGTCGTACCCGGCATCGCCCAGCAACGAGGCGAGGAAGACGGAGAGGTCGAGGGAGTTCCCCGCCCCCGACAGGTGCACCCCGTCTGCTCCCCTCAGGAGCCCCCGGTACAGTTCGAAACCGTACTCGGAGGCCACGAGTGCTCCCAGTTCCTCCGGCTCCATGAACGAGGCGTCCAGTCGGAGCCCAGCCAGGTCGGGTTGGTGTCCCGGGGAGTGCGCGAGAGCGGCTTCCAGCATGCGACGCTGACGGCCAAGCTTGGCGAGGGCCAGGTCTGCCTCTTGGGCGAACACGACCGGCGAGGCCGGGAAGGCCAGGCCGAACGTCAAGAACGCCGTGATGATCGCTCTACGGCCGCGCCGGGCCCTTGTCACCGATGATTGCCACACGTTCATGTGCTCTCCAAACTTGGCAGCCGAGCGGCCCCGCAAACCGGAGCCGGCGAGCCGCGGCAGCCCGTCGGTACTTGGGGGAGCTTAGGGTATGAGGTGTCAACGGGGCGTCAAAGACGCGCGTCAGCACCACGCGCGGCCTCGGCAGCAGACGCGGTGCGGAAGAGCCAGGTGAGCCCCGCGGCCCGGAAGGCTACAGGTCAGGCAGCCACGTGGCCGGGGTCAGCAGCAGGGCTGCCCGAAGGTGGACGGGCAGCCCTGCTGCCTGCTCGACCAGTTCGCCCTCGGCCACGGCCCGGGCGCCTGCCCGGTCGTCCACGGCGGCAATGAGACGCGCCAGGTAGAGCGCCTTCGGGCGCTCTACCACACGGCCACCGACGGTGGTGGATGTACCACGGCCCGCCGTAGCCCCCGCCTCATCCAAGACTCCAGCGACCCTCAAGCGTTTCATGGCCTCCGCCGCCTCGGACATCGCGGCATCGTCGGCGCCCGCCAAGAAGCTCATGCGCATGATGACCAGGTCGCGCAGGTGCCGCTGGTGCGCACTCTTCAGTTCTTCGGGAGACAACGCCCCAAGCTGCACACGCGCCGCGGCAACGTCTGTGGCCCAGGCGGCAAGCTCCAGGCGCAGCCACGGCGCGACATCCTTGAGGCCACTCGCCTCCAGGCTCGCGACGGCTGCGGTAGCCGCCGCCGTCGCAGCGGCCGAACTGCGCGCCTCGACAGCCAGGCGCTGGGCCCACAACGAGCGCTGCTTCCTCTCGTCACCGATGCGTTTCGCTATCTCCTGAGCGGCAATCATCTTCGCGAGCGCGTCCTCGAGTAGACCGCATACGCGCAGGACCTCGCCGCGAACCTCGGAGACGCGCAACATCAGGCGACGATCGGACAATTCACCAATCAGCAGTTCGACCTCGTCGACGGTGTTCCACGCAGGCCCGAGCTGCCCCTGGCGCAGGTACACAACAGCCAGGTTCAGGAGCACTTCCGCCTCGCGCTGCGGGTTCTCGTCCTTGCGGGCGAGGCTACTACCCTCACGGAAATGGCGCTCGGCGCGCTGGTAGTCGCCGAGCCGCTCCGCCGTGGCGCCCAGGTTGTTGAGGGTGGCGGCGATGTCCTGGAGACTACCCTGCCGCCGCCCGATCGTAAGGGCCGCGTCGAAGTGGCGATACGAGTCCTCGAGGCGTCCGAGCATCGCGCTGATGCTGCCTAGGTTGTTATGTGCCCTGAAACTCTCGACCTCGTCGGAACCATCCAAGTTGTCTGCGAAGGCCGCCTCGGCGCCCGCGATGTCGCCGGCATAGAAGTGCGCCGCCCCGACCGCGTTGCGCGCCCTGGCGCTCAGGCTGGCGTCGCCGAGGCGCAGCGCGATCTGCAAAGCCTCGAGGGCGGCCTCGAGGGCCTCCCCCACCCGTCCCTTGGAGAGCTCCAAGCGAGCCAGGCGCACTTCACCTTCCGCCAGCGCCAGATCGTCCTGAAGCTCCCACGCAAGTCGACGGGCCTCGGCCAGGTAAACCTCCTGCGCAGCAATGTCGGCACGCTTGGCCGCCAAGTTCTCGAGTGCCAGGCAGGCCTGGAGACGCGTGCGCGACTCGTCCTGCGCGGCCCACATCGTGAGGTACAGGAGCCGCTCGGCCGCCTCGTTCTGCCCGCGCCCGAGCGCCGCATCCGCGGCCGCCAACGCGCGCAACGCGGCCTCCCTGGTCTCTCCGGCAGCCAGGAGGTGTTGCGCCAGCACCCCCTGATCGGTACTCGGGTCGTTGCGCATGACACCCGCGATGCGCTCGTGGAGGAGACGGCGCAGCGGCGCGGAGACCGCATCGAGCAGGGAGCGCCGTAGCTCGTCCCCGAGCGCCTGATGCTCGCTCAACAGGCCCCTGGCCTGCATGCGAGCCAGGTCTTCGGTCAGCTCGAACGCCGAGCGGCCCAAGACGCGCGCGAGCCCGTCGAGGCGGAGGCCGCCGCGCGCCACGGCCAACGCCTGGAGCGTGCGCCGGTCGCTCTCGGCTAGCGTGGAGACGGTCACGCGCGGTGCCACCGTCTCGCCGCGTTCGATACGCGCAGCCAAGTCGGCGGTCGCCGCATCCGGATCGGTCCCGAACTCGCGCCTCAGGCGTGCGGCGAAGACTTCGTAGCCGGCCAGCGCCTCCTCCCTTGCGCCGGCCAGGTAGGCGACACGCATGGCCAGGCGCTGGCGCTCGCCACTGTAAGGATCGAGAGCGAGGGCGCGCTTGGCGAGACCGAGCGCGGCGGCCGGCGAACCGCTCGCCTCGAGCTGCTCTGCCCTCACCACGAGGGCCAGCCCCACAGTCACAGCAGCCCTGACCCGCTCGCCAGCCAGCCATTCCTCGAACGGGGTGGGGAATCGGTCGTCCAAGCCGGCCAACAGCTGCTGCCCGACTAGACCCTCTACGGCGGCCACGTCCCGGGCCAGGGCGCCGAGGTCCGTCACGGCGTTGAGACTAACTGCCTCCACGCCATCCGAGAGCCATTCGCGAGAACGAGGCAGCTTACGCAACGTATAGAGGGCCTGCCTCACGTTGGCCAGCCTCCCGGGACCCCACAGGAGCGTGGCCAGTTCCTCGCGCCCGGCGGGCGTCCCCGTGACGGCCAGGTAAGCGAGCAGGGCCACAGCCTTGCGCGAGGTAGGCACGACCTCTACGCCAGCGTGATGAAAACCCGCGGGTCCCCACAGCCGCGCCTCCAATGGGCGGGCACCCTGCGGGAATACGCCGTCGGTCAACCGACGACCTCGTCGGCGGCGACCTCGTCGGCGGCGAGCTCGAAGAGCGGCGCCTCCCGCACGCCCCTGAGGATGACGTGGCAGGCGCGGCAGCGGGGCTCGTAGCTCTCGGCCGCGCCGACGAGCACGGTCGGGTCGTCGTAGTGGGCCGGCTTGCCACGGATGAGACGTTGCGTCCTGGTGGCGGCAAGGCCGCACCGGCAGATGGCCGTGAGCTTCTCGACGACCTCGGCGCGCGCGATGAGCTCCGGCATGGGACCGAACGGCTCGCCGCGGAAGTCGAGGTCCAGCCCAGCCACGATGACGCGCGTGCCGCCGTCCGCCAGGCGCTGGACGGCGTTCACCACGCCGGTGTCGAGGAACTGCGCCTCGTCGATCGCGACCACCTGCGTGTCGGGCTCGAGGCGGGCGAGCAGCTCCGCGGAGCCGGCGACTAGTTCGGCCTCCAGCGTGCGACCCGCGTGGGAGGCGACGGCCAGCTTGGCGTACCGGTCGTCGATGGCGTGCTTGAAGACCTGGACGCGCTGTCTGGCGATGACGGCGCGCGTGACACGGCGGATGAGCTCTTCGCTCTTGCCTGAGAACATGGGGCCGGCGATCACTTCCACCCAGCCGCTCGAGAAGGCGTGTCCCAACTGCATGGCGCCATGGTATCGCCACGGCCGGCGGGCAGGCGGCCCGTGTCGGGTCGCCGTGGCAACGCCGCTGCCCGTTGCGTAGGCTGCGCCACGGCTCGAGTCGCGAAGTATCGCCCTGGTAGCGGGCGCGGCCGGCGCCGGTGCTAGGCTCGGCTGGTGAACCGCATGCACGGCACTACCATCGTCGCCGTCCACAAGGACGGCGTGACCGCGATAGCCGGCGACGGCCAGGTGACCATGGGCGAGACCATCGTCAAGCGAGGCGCCGTCAAGGTCAGACCGCTGGCGGACGGGGCCGTGTTGGCCGGCTTCGCCGGGACGGTGAGCGACGCCTTCACCCTGTTGGAGAAGTTCGAGGGCTACCTGGAGACCGTCAAGGGGAACCTCGTCAGGGCGGCCGTAGAGACCGTGAAGGAGTGGCGCACGGACCGCGCCCTGCGCAACCTCGAGGCGCTCCTCATCGTGGCCGACTCGGAGCAGATCCTGACGCTCTCCGGCGTCGGCGACGTGATCGCACCCGACGAGCCCGTGGCGGCCGTCGGCTCGGGTGGTCCGTACGCCCAGGCGGCGGCGACCGCCCTCCTCCGCCACAGCGACATGAGCGCCGCCGAGATCGCGAGGACGGCCCTGCTGATCGCGGCCGAGATCGACATCTACACGAGCGGCAACGCGACCGTCCTCACGGTCGGGGGCGAGGAGCCGCGGGCCGACGACGCAGCCGACGGCCCCGACGACCCTGTGGCGCCCGAACTCGGCACGGCATGAGGTCTTGCTAGCTGAGGCCTCCTTATGCCGGACGCACCGATGCCGCCGGCCGGGCGCGCCTCACGGCCCGACGACGAGCCGCGTCGTGAAGGCGCCCGTCGCGGGAGCCGCCAGCGCGAACTGGCCTCCCGCCTCGGCCAGCGCCGTGACGGTCCAGCGGATGGTGGCGCTGCCGGGGTAGGCCGAGGTGGGGGTCAGCCTGAGTACGCGCTGGTCGTCCTCGAACGCGGCCGTAGTCGGCACCGCGACGTCGCCGCCGGCCGTCTGACGCACGACCGCGTAGGCCAGTGTCGCGGGGTCCATCGGCTCGCTGAACGTGAAGACGATCGGCGTCGTGTAACCCACGTTGATGGCGCCCGAGCGCGGCGTCACGCTCACCAGCCTCGGGTGGAGGTTGGTGATGACGTACTCGGAGGTCCACGGCGTCGCCAGGGCGTTGCCCGCGAGATCGGCCGCCGACGTGGCCACGGCGAGCTGGTAGGTCGTGTACTGCTGGAGCCCGGTCCCGACCCTGCACTCCATAGTGGTCGGTGTGAGCCAGGTCCAGGCGCAGGCGAGGCCGGGCGAACTGCCGAAGGCGTTCCGGGTCGCCTCCTGGTCCATGGCTTCGCTGAACTCGATCGTGAGCGTGAGCCTGTTGGCGACCGCGTCAAGGTCGTACGCGGCCCGCACGAACGTCGGCGCCTCGAAGTCCGGCTCCGAAGCGAGCTGGAACTGGACGCGCGTGCCTGCGGCCACCGGGTTCCCGGCGAGGTCGGCGCCGCCGACCGTCACCCGGTAGGCATGCCCCTGCTGGAAGGCGCCGGGCGTCTCCCACCGGACGGCCGCGCCGGCGTCGCTCGTCGTCGGCGCCCCGGCGAGCGGCGTGACGGGCCCCTGGCAAGCGCCCGCGAACGCGGCGCTCTCCACCTCGCAGTAAGAGGCCGTCAGGGTGGGGGCGTCCATCGGCTCGGAGAACACGAGGCGCACGAACGAGACCGCGCCGAGGTCGGTGGCGCCGTCGGCCGGGGTGCTCGAGGCGAGCGTCGGCGGCGCCATGTCCATCGGGGTGACGTCGCCCGCGTACGCCTCGGACAGGTTGCCGCTCGTGTCGAGGGCCTGCAACCGGTAGTAGACCTTGACGCCGTTGGCGAGGTCGGTCACCGTCCAGGCGGTGCCGGCCAACGGGACGAACACGCCGCCGGTCGGGGTGGCCGGGTCGGCACCCCACTGGAGCTGGTAGCCGGCCAGGTCGTCCTCGGCGCCGAGCTCCCAGTCGAGGCGGAAGCCACCGTCCAGGGCCGTGGCAACCACCCCGGTCGGCTTGGCCGGGGGCACGTCGTCCGTCACCACCAGCGCGGTCGAGAAGGTCAAGGACGTGCCTTCCGCCAGCGCCTCGCCGTCGGTGTCGGTCGCCGCGATGGTCAGGGTCACGGTTACGCCACCCGGCCAACCGCTCGGGGGCGTGAAGACGGCCACGGTGGGCCCTGACCAGCTCGCCTCGCCGAGGTCGACCGGCGGCTCCGAGACGACCGCTAGTGACGTCGGGTCCATCGGCTTCGAGAAGGTCAGCGCGAGCTGGGCGTCCAGCGACACGCCCGAGGCGCCGGCGGCGGGGCTCGTGGACACGAGCTTGGGCGGCGTCACCATGGCCGGCGCCTCGCCGCAAGCGGCGAGGACGGCGGCGAGGAGGGTGGCGAGGACTGTGGCGATGCCGACCGGGCGGGGGCGGCGGACTAGCGCGGGAATCGGCATGTCTTCCTCCAACCCCACGAGTATGCGAGGCGGCTGCCACACTACCGCCACAGCGCGGCCGCGGCGCCGTGTGCGGCGCCGCCGCGGCGGGCCTCGGGAAGCAGCTACAATCACACGGCGACCGGCTCGACGGCACTAGACTGGCGCCTACGGGAGTTGGCGCATGGCGAAGCTGACGACACTCGGTGGTTTGGCGCTGCATCCTGGTCCGTTCACGCAGCCGAAGCCCTTGGCCATGCTCGCCTACCTCGCCCTGGAAGGCAGGAAGCCACGGCGGCACCTGGCAGAGTTCCTATGGCCGGAAGGCAACGGTCTTAAGAGCCTCTCCATGGCTATCACGCGCCTGCGCAAGGCGGACCCGCTCGCCTGCGCCGCGGACGCGAAGCTCGTATGGACCGAGCTCGAGTGCGACGCCACGCGCCTGCTCGCGGCCCTCGAGGCCGACGACCTGACCGCGGCGTCGGCCTTCTACGGCGGCGCCTTCCTCGAGGGGGCGACGTTCCAAGGGGCGAGCGCCGAGCTCGAGGAGTGGGTGCTCGAGACCCGGGAGCGCCTGGCCGAGGGCTACCGCGCGCTCCTCCTGCGCCGTGCCGAGGCGGAGCTCGCCGCCGGGAAGCCCGAGCATGCCGCCGAACGGGCCGCCCTCGCCTACCGTCTGGCCGGCGCGGCGCCGGCCAGCCCGGAGAGCCTGCAACGGCTCCACCGCCTGCTCGCCCTGAGCCACCACGAGCTGGCGGGCACCGTGTCGGCCGAACTCGAGGAGCTGGGCGCCGACCCGAACCCCGACCAAGGGACACCCCTCGCGCAGCGCACGCGCGGCCTCTTCTCCACCCCGTTCGTCGGCCGCGAGGCGGAGCTCGCCGCCATCGCGAGCGCGTTGGGGCGGCAGGAGACGCGGGTTCTCACGCTCCTCGGCCCCGCCGGGAGCGGCAAGACGCGCCTGGCGGCGCGGGCCGCGCTCGAGGCCGAGGCACACGGGCCGTTCGCGGGCGCCGTGCACCTCGCCCTCCTCGACGACCTAGACCAGCCTCAGCTGCTCCCCTCGCGCCTTGGCCAGGTCCTCGGGTTCCAGGCCCCGCCGAGCGAGGACCCTTGGCGGCAGCTGGCCGCCGCCATCGGCGACCGGAAGCTTCTGCTCGTGCTCGACAACGTGGAGCAGCTGCGCGGAGCGGCGGACGACCTCGGCCACCTCGTCGCCGGCGCACCGGGCCTCACCCTGCTCCTGACCAGCCGCGAAGCGCTCGGGCTGCCCGGCGAGCAGGCGCTGGCCGTGGGCGGCCTGCCCGCGCCGGAGCCCGGCACCGCCTGGGACGAAGCCTTGCGCTACCCGGCCGTCCGGCTTCTCACCGACCTCGCGCTGGCCCTGAAGGCGAACCTCGACCTGAGGTCGCAGGCCGCGGGCGTGCTCCGCGTCTGCCGTGAGCTCGGGGGCCTCCCCCTCGGCCTCGAGCTGGCGTCCGCCTGGCTGCGCATCCTGCCTGCCGCGGCGCTCGCCGAGCGGATCGCCTCGGACCCCGCGTCGCTCGGCGACCTGGCAGCCGGCGCCGGACGCGGCGACGGGGACGGTCCGGCGGGCCTCCAAGCTGTGGTCGAAGCCACGTGGACCGTCCTGAGCGCGGAGGAGCAGGCTGCGCTCGCGCGGCTCGCCGTCTTCACCGGCGGCTTCGATTACCAGGCGGCCGAGGCCGTCGCCGGCGTGGACGTCGGCACCTTGGCCGCCCTGCTCGACAAGGCCTGGCTGCGCTCGCCGGCCCCCGGGCGGTTCGACCGCCACCAGCACGTGTACGCGTTCACGCGCGCGAAGCTGGCGCCGCTCGCGGGCGAGGTGGCCGGGCTCAGGGAGCGGCACGCCCGGTGGTTCGCCGAGCTCGCCAGGCGCAGCGACGAACGCCTGCGCGGCCCTGAGCAGCTCGAGCACCTGCGCCTCCTAGACGCGGAGCACGCCAACCTGCGGCAGGCCTTGGCGTACTTCGCGGAGACGGACCCGGCGAGCGGCCTCGCCCTGGCGGCCGATCTCGGCACCTTCTGGTCGCTGCGCGGTCACGACGCCGAAGGGCTCGGCTACCTGCAAGCGTTCATCGGTGGCGAAGGCGCGGCTCTCCCGGCGAGGGTCCTCGTGAAGGCGCAGGTCCGCGCGGCGCAGTTGGCCGAGCGGCTCGGCCGCGACAGCCTCGCCGGCTCGCTCTACGAACGCGCCCTGGAAGGGGCCGAGGCGCTGCGCGACCGGTGCCTCTCGGCCGAGGCCAACCTGGGGCTCGCAGTGTGCGTGCGCCAGAACCACGGCGACTACCCGGGGGCGCTGAGACACATGGAGGTGGCCCTCGGGCAGGCGCGCGCGGGCGGCTCGCCGCTGCTCGCCTCGGACGCGCTGCGCGTAACGGGCGACCTCCTCGCGAACACGGGCGAGTACGAGCGCGCCGTCTCCTACCTCGAAGAGGCGGCCACGCTGGCCAGCGACGGCGGCGACGAGCTGAGCGAGGCCAAGGCGGAGCTCAGCCTCTCCGGGGTGCTCGTCTACATGCGTGAGGACGGACGAGGCCGGTGGCTCGCGGAGCGCAGCCTGGCGACCTTCCGCAAGCTCGGCGACCGCCTGGGCGAGGCGTCCGCGTTGGCCAACCTCGGCACGCTCATCGACGAGCGCGGCGACGCCCACGAGTGCAAGCGCCTCTACCGGCAGAGCCTGGCGATCCTGCGGCAGCTCGGCGACCCGCGCGCGACGGCCACGCTGCTCAACAACCTCGCCAGCGTCTGCAACACCCTGGGCGAGTACGAGGAAGCACAGGCGCACCTCGAGGAGAGCCTCAACTGGCTGCGGCGCGCCAGCGACGCCGCCCTCACCACCCACGCCCTCTACCTCTACGGGATCGTGCTGCTCAAGGTCGGCGACATGGCCGCGTGCCGCCGCCGGTTGGACGAGTGCATCGAGCTCTGCCGCAGGCATGGCGAGACCTGGTCGCTCATGCGCGCGCTCACCGTGCTGGCGAGGTGGCACCGCGCGGTAGACGACCTCGCCGCCGCCATCGCCTGCGCGCGCGAGGCCGAGGAGTTGGCCGAGGCGGCGGGCGACGAGCGCACGGGCGCCAGGGCCAAGGCCTTGCTGGAGGAGCTGCGGGTCGCCAGCGCGGCTTGTGGCGCCCCTGTGGCGGCCGGCAGCTAGCCTGCCACTCAGGAGGCAACATGCGTAACAGAACGCTCGACGCCCTGAAGGTTCCGACCCGGCTGGCGGTCGCCGCCCTCGGGCTCGCCGCGGCGCTGATCCTCGCCGCGTGCTCTCCCGGAAGCTCCCCGACGCCCGCCGAGCTGAAGATCGCGGTCGACCCCACGCTCGTGCCGTACGTGACGGAGCTGCCCGCGTTCGAGGACGGCGAGCCGCGGCCCGTCGCGGTCATCGCGGGCGACGACGGGGTGCCGGCGACGTTCGTCGCCAACGAGCTCTGGCTGCAGACGGACGACGAGGACGCCCTGGCGGCCCTCGTGTCCCGCTGGCACGGCACGGTCCTGCTGAGCCTCCCCCGGGCGGACCACGGCCTTGCCGACCTGCCCGGCCAGTACTTGATCCGGGTGGACGCCTCCGCCGCGTCGACCGGAGAGCTGGTGGCCGACCTCCGCAAGTTGGAGCCGCGGGCACGGGGCGACTACGGCGTGTCGAGCGAGGCGGGGCTGAACCTCCTGGCCGCCGGCAGCCACGAGGCCGCGGGCGGCGTGCCCGTCGGCCTGAACTGGGTGGGCTCCGCGGCGGACTTCCGCGGCAGCGACGTGCGCGAGGCGCCTGCCGGCGACGCGCTCGCCACCAACCTCGACTACCAGCCCAACCCGTTCCTGTGGCCGTCCCACCAGCGGGGCGGTCCGCAGGACATCGGCGTGGCCGCCGCCTGGCGCGCGCTCGACCTGGCCGGCAAGCTCGGCAACCGCGTGAAGGTCGCCGTCCTGGACATGGGCTTCCGGCCGGACGCCGACATGCCGAGCGGTTGGACGGCCATCAGCAACGTGCCGTACAGCGACCCGGTGGAGGACGACAACCTCCTCGGCTGCGGCAACGGCGACTGCCCGTGGCACGGCACGAACGTCGCGAGCGCGGCCATGGCCGTGGCCGGCAACGGCTACGGCAGCGCCGGCCCGGCCGGTCCGGTCGCGGAGCCCGTCCTCGTATACACGCTCTACGACTTCTTCACCTCGATCGCCGCCCTGACCGAGGCCAGGGTGGCGGGCGCCCACGTCGCGAACATGAGTTACGGCGTCGGCGTGCCCTGGTACCTGGCGTGGTCGGTCCTGCCCTTCGAGGCGGCCACGGCCGCGCTTCGCTACTCCGGCATGCTGATGTTCGCCTCCGCCGGCAACGACGGCAAGAACGTCGACGGCACGACCTGCGCCCCATTGGTGGGCTGCTGGGAGGACACCTGGTACACCCCGTGCGAGAACTCCGGCGTCATCTGCGTCGGCGGTCTACGCGTCAACAGCGTGCAGCGCTCGAGCCGTTCCAACTACGGGCACGAGCAGGTGGACATCTACGCCCCCTTCACCCTGTGGGTGGGCCCCGACCCGGACCACACGGAGAACCGGGCGCACGTGGTGAACGGCACGAGCTTCTCCTCGCCCTTCGTGGCCGGTGTGGCCGCGCTCGTCTGGGCGGCCGACCCGGGCCTCGGCGCGGACGAGGTCGAGGACATCCTCATGCGCACGGCGCACGAGCCCGAGGCCGACGCCGGTCGCCGCGTCAACGCCCTCGCCGCCGTGCTGGAGGCGCTCGGCAACGTCGCGCCCACCTTCGACCTGCCCGGCTCGCTGACCGCCCTGCTGAACCTGCCCGCCCAGCTCTCCATCACGCCGATCGACATCGAGGACCCGTTCCCGTGCTGCACGGTGACCTGGAGCTCCGACGTCGACGGCGCGCTCGGCACGGGCTGGTCGATCGAGAGGACCTTCACGACGACCGGCAGCCGCACGATCACCGTCACGGCCACGGATTCCGGCGGCGCCTCCACCACCAGGACCACCGTCCTCAACGTCGTCAACGAGGCGCCGCAGGTCGCCATCACGTCGCCCGCCGACGGCGCCGCGGTCTACCGCACGGGGCCCGTGCTGCTGCGCGCCCAGGCGAGCGACCGCAACGAGCCGAACGAGGCGCTCGCCTGTGACCGGCTCGTGTGGACGAGCAGCGTCCAGACCGACGCCTTCCCGCAGTCGGGGTGCCTGTTGCAGACCACGTTCGCGAGCAACGGCCCGCGCACCCTCACCGTCACGGCCACCGACCCGCAGGGCGCCCAGGACAGCGCGAGCGTCACGATCACCGTCGTCGACCCGCCCGCCAACCTCCCGCCCCTCGTGCAGATCGAGCAACCCACCTACCACCAGCGCGACCTCGCCGTGAACGCGCCCATGCCGTTGGTCGGCTCCGGCTTCGACCCGGAGGGGGCGACCGCGTTCACCTACCTCTGGACCGTCCAGCTCTTCGACCAGCCCGAGATCGAGGTGGGCACGACCGCCACCGCGTCCTGGACGCCGTCCGATCACTACGACTTCAGTCAGGCCGGCACGTACACGGTGCGCCTGCGGCTGTACGTCACCGATCCAGACGGCGCTACGGGCGTCGATCAGGTCGAGCTCGAGTGGCTGATCATCCTGTGACGCGGGGGCACCCAGCGCCCATGGGACCACGTCGTCCTGGGGTCACGACCGCGCGCCCACGGGGTGTTACCGTCTCCGGTGACGCGCGGCCGTGCCTGGACGGCGGCGCGCCGGCAGCGACGACCCCCAGGCGAGGAAGGACCCCAGGTGATTGGCGACCTCGTAACGCGCAACGCCGAGCTCAGCCCCATCGAGATCGTGGAGGAACTCGACCGCCACATCGTCGGGCAGAGCAAGGCCAAGCGCATGATGGCCGTTGCCCTCCGCAACCACTACCGCCGTAGGCGCTTGCCCCTCGAGGTGCAAGCGGAGGTGACGCCGAAGAACATCATGCTCATCGGCCCCACCGGGGTCGGGAAGACCGAGATCGCCAGGCGCCTCGCGAAGCTCGCCAGGGCGCCCTTCCTCAAGGTGGAGGCCACCAAGTTCACGGAGGTCGGCTACGTGGGCCGCGACGTCGACTCGATCGTCCGCGACCTCGTCCACGCCGCGGCCGCGATGGTCGAGCGCGAGAAGAAGGAAGCCGTGATGGACCGCGCGCGCCAGGCGGCCGAGGAGCGCCTGCTCGACGTCCTCATCCCCGGCGGCGCGACGGACAGCCGCGAGCGCATGCGCGCCCTGCTCAAGGGCGGCGAGTTCGAGGACCGCCCGGTCGAGATCGAGGTGAAGGACGAGCCCCAGACCATGTTGCCCATGCCGGGCATGGAGGAGGCCGGCCTCAACCTGCAGGAGATGTTCAAGCGCTTCATGCCGGAGCGCACGACGCGCCGCAAGACGACCGTCAGGGACGCGCGCCGCATCCTCGAGAACGAGGAGGCCGACGCGCTCATCGACCACGACGGCGTGACGAGCGAGGCCGTCGACAGGGCCGAGAACCTGGGCATCGTGTTCATCGACGAGATCGACAAGATCGCGGGCAACGAGCGCACGGGCGGCGCCGACGTGTCCGGCGAGGGCGTGCAGCGCGACCTCCTCCCCATCGTGGAGGGCACGCAGGTGACGACGCGCTACGGACCCGTGCGCACCGACCACATCCTGTTCATCGCGGCGGGCGCGTTCTCCGTGGCCAAGCCGAGCGACCTCATCCCCGAGCTGCAGGGCCGCTTCCCCATCCGCGTCGAGCTGGAGGAGCTGAGCGCGACCGACTTCCAGCGCATCCTCACCCAGCCGCGCTTCGCGCTCACCAAGCAGTACACGGAGCTCCTGGCGGTGGACGGCACTCACCTGCGCTTCGAGGAGAGCGGCATCCTGGCGCTCGCCGAGTACGCCGAGAAGGTCAACCGCGAGGTCGAGGACATCGGCGCGCGCCGCCTCCACACCGTCATCGAGACGGTGCTCGAGGACATCGCCTTCGGCACCGACCTGGGCATCGTGAAGGTCGACAGGGCGCTCGTCGAGAAGAAGCTCGCCGACATCGTGGAGGACGAGGACCTCAGTCGGTACGTGTTGTAGCCGGTCGTCGGGGCCGTTCGAGCTTGGACCGCGCCCCGCACCGCGCCTGGCCGGCTACTTCAGCGCGTGCCCCTCGAAGAACTCCCAGATGTAGCGCGAGGCGTCCACGTCGAGGCTGACCTCGCCGCCGACCTCGGCTGGCAACTTGCCCGGCCGACCGGGCCAGTTGTGGCCGCCGCCCACGATCACGACCAGGCGCAGCTCACGCCCCGCAGGGCAGTCGAGCGCCTCGAGCACGTGCACTGCCATGGTCGGCGACAGCGTGCTCGGCAGCACCGTCGGTCGGATGCCGTCGCCGCAACCGATGCGGTACGCCCAGTAGCTGAACGTCTGCTCCACGCTGGCCAGCACGGTGATGGGGCCGTTGGGGCCCTGCTGGCGCAGGCCGGCGAACGGCACGACGGCGTCTGCGGTGCCGTGGATGAACAGGATGGATACCGGGTCAGGGTCGCCGCAGTTGGTCGGCTGGCCGCCGTACCCCGCCGCGCTCACGCTCGCGAACGCCGCGAACAGGTCGGTGGCCTTGCAGGCCAGGTGCTGGGCCATGTAGCCGCCGTTCGAGAAGCCCGCCACGTACACCCTGGCCGGGTCGATAGGGTAGCGAGCGGTCAGCTCCGCCACCAGGGCGCGCAGGAACTCGACGTCCGGCACGTTCAGCTCGTACCCCGGGATGCCGTCCACGTAGTTCCACTGACCGTCGAGACCGGTCGGGTACGCCACGACGAAGCCGTGCTCGTCGGCGACATCGTCGAAGCCGGTCAGGTCGGCGGTGCCGGACCCGTCGCCGCCGCGGCCATGGAGCACCAGGACCAGGGGGACCGCGGCCCGCTCGCCGGCCGCCTGGGCGCCGATCCCGGCCGGGACGTGCAGGTAGTAGGCGCGCTCCAGGCCGGCGTGTCGCATGGTCTCGGTGGTGGAGGTCTGGGCGATGGCGAGCGAGCTGAACATCAGCAGGGCTACGAACGACCAGAAACTCCGTCTGACCGTAAGCTGCGCCGTCCCCTTCACAAGTCGTCCCCTAGGTTCTAGGCATGAGGTCGCGACAAAGAGGTTTATAGTGCCGACCTGACATCCGTTCGCGCAAAATCGTCACCGACGAAAAGCAACGGTTCGTCCAAATCCATCGCTATGCCATAGGCAAGGCAATCCCCGAAGTTGAGAACAGCGGGGTCGCCTACTCCCTTGCCGAAACGCGCGTACGCAGCGCGAGCCAGTCCTGCAGCTCCCTCCGTCATACCAGCAACTTCGATGTCGAGGCTCCGCAGCAGCGCGCTAAGCGCGATGTCACCTTGGGGTCCCTTGCGACCAAGCATCACGGCCGAGGTCTCGACCAGTGACGGAGCGCCGATCAGGCGTCGCGTGGCTGCGGCCACTGCCTCCACTAAACGATAGGCAGTCGGTTCGCTTAGCAGTATCGCTACCATCGCGGAAGTATCTATGACCATCGGGATTAGCTCGGCAGGCCGTTCTCGTCGTAGCCGAGTAGTTCATCGGGGCTGCGGGTGTCCAGGTCCGGCAGGCTCGCGACGAACCTTTGGATGCGGGCAACCTCGGTCATGACACCACCAGCTCGTTTTGCCCTTCTCACGGCCTCTAGCCTATCTTGCAGCGCCGTTACGACGGCTTCGGTCATGCTCTCCCCCGTCGCTTCTGCGAGCTCACGCGCAAGCCTGTGCGCCTCGTCGTTCTTTATGTTCAAAGCCATGATCGCCTCCCCTCAAGGCGGTGGAACGCTCTCTCACCATCCACCATTCTACCATAGCCTTCTTCACTCCTCCCAGAACCGCAACTCACGTTCCTGGAAGCTCGGGTCGCTGCGCCTGGCGAACGCGTACAGCCCGTCCAGGTCGGGCGGCTCCAGGTAGTACCTGAAGTTCTCGAGGTAGCGCTGCACGATCCCGGGCGGCAGGCCGAGCTTCTCCGCCTCGACGGCCGCCACGGCGCCCAGGTGCCCCAGCCCCGAGCGGCGCGCCTCGCGGAAGGCGGCGACGAGCGCCTCGGAGGGGCGGGCGTCCTCCCGCGACGCCCAGACCGCGAAGGTGAAGGGCAGCCGCGTCAGTCGGTACCACGCCTCGCCAAGGTCCGTCACGTGCAGGCCGGGTTCGACGGCGCTGCGGCCGCTGATCGGGCGCCCGCCCGGTCCGCCCTGCGTGGGTGGGACGTGCCTCACGGCGCCCTTGAGCGCCGCGTCGCCTATCAGCAGCGCCGCGTCCGCCACGGCCAGCAGGTCGTCGAGGCCGCCCGCGGTCGGCACCAGCTCCGCCCGGACCCCGTCGGCCTCCAGCAGCACCCTGAGCAGCTCCACGCTGGTGGCGGACTCGGTGGTGACGGCGATGCGTGCCCCGTGCAGGTCGCGCCACCCGGGCCGGTGGAAGAGCATCACGCTGTACACGGGCCCGAGGGTGGCGATCGAGAAGTCGAGCAGCGCCCGGTAGCGGTCGCGGTGCCGGATGAACTCGATGGACGACACGAGGGTCAGGTCGATGTCGCCGGCCGCCAGGGCCGCGTTGAGCTTGGTCGGTACGCCGTAGACGAACTCGGCCTGGCCGCCGGCCGACGCCCAGGGCTTCAGACCCCAGTTGAGCGGCGCGACGTTGGTGAACGAGACTATGCCGACGCGCTCGGGGCGCTGGACCGCTCCCGCAGATGGGGCTAGCCCGGCAGGCTTGGGCTGCGCCTCGCTCTGGGCAGTTCCCGCGTCCTGGGCTCGCCCGCCGCCCTCACGCGTAGACATGCAGCTCGTTGTACAGTGCGTCGCGCCTGACGGGCACGCGGCCGGCCGTGCGCACGAGGCGCACGAGCTCGTCCTCCGTCATGCCCTTCTCGGTCACGGCGCCGCTCGCGTGGGCGATCTTCTCGTCCTTGATGGTGCCGTCGATGTCCGAGATGCCGGCCGAGAGCGCCACCTGGGTGAGCTCGGGCGTGATCATGATCCAGTAGCCCTTGACGTGCGGGAAGTTGTCGAGCATGAGTCGCGCCACGGCCAGGTTGCGCAGGTCGTCGATGCCGGTCGTGTGGCGCGTGCCGAGCTCGGCCGCGAGCCGGTTGTTGTCGGGCTGGAACGCGAGCGGGATGAAGGAGAGGAAACCGCCCGTCTCGTCCTGGAGCTCGCGCAGCCGCAGCATGTGGTCGAGGCGCTCCGCCAGCGTCTCGATGTGCCCGTAGAGCATGGTGGCGTTCGTGGGCAGGCCCAGCTCGTGGGCGGTGCGGTGCACCTTGAGCCAGTCGTCGGACGTCACCTTGGCGCGCGCGATCTGCTTGCGCACGCGCTCGGCAAAGATCTCGGCGCCGCCGCCCGGCATGGCGACGAGGCCGGCCGCCATGAGCTGGCTCAGCACCTCGCGGTAGTCGAGGCGCGGGCGCGTGATCTTCGTGAAGTGGTGGATCTCCGCGGCCGTCCAGGCCTTCACCTGCGCGCCCGGGTAACGCTCCGTGAGGCCGCGCACGAGGTCGAGGTAGTAGTCCCACTGGCGCTTGGGGTGGTGGCCGGACGAGATGTGGATCTCGGTGAGGTCCGGGTGCCAGAAGCGGTCGACGTACTCCCACACTTGCGGGAGGTCGTAGTCCCAAACGCCGTCCTCGCCGAACTTGCGCTGGAAGCCGCAGAACGTGCAACCCACGTAGCAGATGTTCGTCTGCGACAGCCTGAGCGAGTGGACGAAGTAGGCCTTGTCGCCTACCTTGCGGCGCCGCACGATGTCGGCGAGGCGCATGAGACCGGGCACGTCGCGGGTGTGATAGAGGACGAGGCCGTCCTCGAGGCTGAGCCGGCGGCCTTCCAGCACCGCCTCGGCGATGCGGTGCAGCGCCTTGTCGCGCAGGATCAGGTCGCTGCCCGCCGGGCTCTCCGGGTTGAGGGTGAGCACTTGGCTCGACATACCTACAAGTCTACCCGCGGTCGCGCTCCGTCCTAGATATGTATGGCCCGACCGTCGACGGCGAGGGCCGCTTCCTTGACGACCTCCGCGAGCGTCGGATGGGCGTGGATGGTGCGGGCGATGTCCTCGCTGCTCGCGCCGAAGGCCATGGCGGCGACGGCCTCAGCGATCAGGTCGCCGGCGCGCGGGCCGAGGATGTGGACGCCGAGGACCCGGTCCGTGGTCGCGTCCGCCAGGATCTTGACCTTGCCCTGCGTGTGACCGAGCGCCCGGGCGCGGCCGTTGGCCGAGAACGGGAACGTGCCCTTGCGGTAGGCCACGCCGCCGTTCTGCAGCTGCTCCTCGGTGAGGCCGACCGTGGCGATCTCGGGCTCCGTGTAAGCCACGCCCGGCACGAGGTCGTAGTGCACGTGCGAGGCCTGGCCGGCGAGCTGCTCCATCAGGGCGACGCCGTCCTCCTCCGCCTTGTGGGCCAGCATGGGCCCGTGGATGAGGTCGCCGATCGCGTACACGCCCGGCACGTTCGTACGGAAGCCCTCGTCTACCGCGACCCGGCCGCGCTCGTCCAGGGCGACGCCCACGACGTCGAGGCCCAGGCCGTCCGTGGCCGGGCGCCTGCCCACCGCCACGAGGACCTTCTGGGCTTCGATGGGCTCGCGCCCCTCGATCTGCACCGTCGCCTTGCGCTTCTTGCCCTTGCCGCTCACGCTGACGCCGGCGACGCGCGCGCCGAGCTCGAAGCGCAGCCCCTGCTGCTTGAAGACGCGCAGCGCCTCGCGCGCGATCTCGAGGTCCATGCCGGGCAGGATGCGCTCCAAGTACTCGAGCACGGTCACCTGCGCGCCGAGGCGCGCCCAGACGGAGCCGAGCTCGAGCCCGATGTAGCCGGCGCCGATGACTACGAGGCTGCTCGGCACCTCGGAGAACTCGAGCGCCTCGGTGCTGGTCACCACGACGTCGCCGTCGACCTCCACCCCCCTGAGCTGGGTGGTGACCGAGCCGGTGGCGAGCACGACGTGCTCGGCCACGAGCTCCGTCACGCCGCCGTCCGCGGCCGTGACGGTGACGGCGCGGTCGCCGGACAGCCGCCCGGTCCCCGAGTACCGCGTGATCTTGTTCTTCTTCATCAGGTACTCGACGCCGTCGGTGTTCTGCTTGACGACCTTGGCCCTGCGCGCCTGCATGGCCGCCAGGTCGGCGCGCACGCCTTCCACGATCACGCCGTGCTCGGCCAGCTCGTGCTTGGCCTCCACGTACTTGAAGCTGGACTCGAGCAGCGCCTTGCTGGGTATGCAGCCGACCCGCACGCACGTTCCGCCGAGGGCCGGCTCCTTCTCCACCACGGCGACGTCGAAACCGAGCTGCGCGCCGCGGATGGCGGCCACGTAACCCCCCGGCCCGGCGCCGATCACGACGATGTCGTGCTGGGCCGTCGCCCTCTCCCCCGCTCCGTTGGTCGCCACCTCACACCTCCAGGAGCATCCGGGCCGGCTTCTCGACGGCGTCCTTGATGCGCTTCAGGAAGGTGACGGCCTCGCGCCCGTCCACCATGCGGTGGTCGTACGTGAGGGCTAAGTACATCATCGGGCGGATCACGACCTGGCCGTTCACGGCCACGGGGCGCTCCTGGATGGAGTGCATGCCGAGCACGCCCGACTGGGGCGGGTTGACGATGGGCGTGGAGAGGAGCGAGCCGAAGACCCCGCCGTTGCTGATGGTGAACGTGCCGCCCTGCAGCTCCTCCGGCGCGAGCTTGTTGGCGTTGGCGCGCTGCCCGAAGTCGGCTATCGCCTGCTCGACCTCGGCGAACGACAGGCGCTCCGCGTCGCGGATGACGGGGACGACGAGCCCGCGGCCCGTGGAGACGGCCACGCCGATGTCGTAGTAGTTCTTGTAGACCACGTCGGTGCCGCGGATCTCGGCGTTGAGCTGGGGCACGGTCTTGAGCGCGTCGATGGCGGCCTTGACGAAGAACGACATGAAGCCGAGGCGCACGCCGTAACGCTTCTCGAAGAGGTCCTTGTACTCGCTGCGCAGCTGCATGACGGCGCTCATATCGACCTCGTTGAAGGTCGTGAGGAGGGCCGCCGTCTGCTGGGCCGAGACGAGGCGCTCAGCGATGCGGCGCCTCAGGAGGCTCATCGGCCTGATCTCCTCCTCGCGGTCGTAGCCACCCGCCCCCATGGGCCGCTCGGGCTCCGCGGCGGCGCGCTCGCGCTCGGCGAGGTAGTTGAGCACGTCCTCCTTCAGGAGTCGGCCGCCCGGGCCCGTGGCCGGCACGTCGTCGGCGCTCAGGCCGTTCTCGTCGAGGAGGCGCTGCGCGGCCGGCATGACGCTCGTCGCGCGCGCGCCCGTCTTGGCGGGCTGCGCCGGCACGGTCGCCGCCGCGTGCTGCTGCGGCGCGGGCTCCTTGGCGGGCTCCTTGGCGGCCGACTCAGCCGCGGGGATGGAGACGACCGCAGTGGGCGCGCCTGCGGCCGCGGCGGCGTTCGTTGGCGCCGGCGCAGGTGTAGCGTCGGACGCTGCCGCGGCAGTCGCCGCCGGCTGAGCAGCGGCAGTCGCGCTCTCGTCGATCCGCGCGATGACCTCGCCGATGCCGGCGGCCTCGCCTTCCTTCTTGAGGACCTCGAGCAGCACCCCGGCGGCCGGCGCGGGGACCTCGAGCGTGGCCTTGTCGGTCTCGAGCTCCACTATCGCCTCGTCTGCCGCCACCTCGTCGCCGGGCTTCTTCAACCACGTACCGATGTAGACCTCGCTGATCGACTCGCCGGCGGCGGGCACCTTGACGTCAGTTGCCATTCGTACTCCTCCAGTGGCGACCCGTGCCGCCGTGCGCTGCGCTTCTCAAGATTCGAACGCCTTCCTCAGCACCTCGGCCTGCTCCACCTTGTGGGCGGCGCCGGAGCCGGTGGCCGGGCTCGCCGAGGCCGGCCTGGAGGCATGGCTGAACGGGCGTCCGAACATGCTCTGGCCGAAGCGGACGAGCATGAAATGCCAGGCGCCGTTGTTCTCCGGCTCCTCTTGCACCCAGACGACCTTGGCCTTCTTCGGGTACGGGGCGAGCGCCGCCTCGAGCTCGGCTTCCCTGAGCGGGTAGAGCTGCTCGAGCCGCACGACGGCCACGTCGTCCACGCCGCGCCGCTGGCGCTCCGCGACGATGTCGTAGTAGACCTTGCCGCTCGCCAGCAGGATGCGCTTCACGCCGGAGGCCTCGACCGTCTCGTCCGGGATGACCCGCTTGAACTTGCCGGTGGTGACTTCCTCTAGGGGGCTGACGGCCTGCGGGTGGCGCAGGAGGCTCTTCGGCGACATGACGATGAGGGGCTTGCGGTACGGCCTGACGACCTGGCGCCTGAGCAGGTGGAAGACCTGCGCCGGCGTCGTGGGGTTGACGACCTGCAGGTTGTCGTCCGCGCATAGCTGCAAGAACCGTTCCAGGCGCGCGCTCGAGTGCTCGGGGCCCTGGCCCTCGAACCCGTGGGGCAGGAGCATGACGAGGCCCGAGAGGCGCGACCACTTCTCCTCGGCGCTCGCGATGAACTGGTCGATGATCGTTTGGGCGACGTTCACGAAGTCGCCGAACTGCGCCTCCCAGAGCACCAGGGCGGCCGGGGCGTCGAGGCTGTAGCCGTACTCGAAGCCGAGCACGCCGGTCTCGGAGAGCGGCGAGTTGTGGATCTCGAAGAGCCCGGGCCTCGCCTCGACGCTGCTCATCGGCACGTACTCGTGGCCGTCCTCGGCGTCGTGGAACACGGCGTGCCGGTGGCTGAACGTGCCGCGCTCGACGTCCTGACCCGTGAAGCGCACCTTGGTGCCACCCGCGACGAAGCTCGCGAAGGCGAGCGCCTCCGCGGCGGCCCAGTCGAGGGGCGCCTCGCCGGCGGCCTGCGCCGCGCGGTTCTTGAGGATGCGCGCGATCTTCGGGTTGAGGTTGAAGTCCTCCGGCACGACCGTCAGCGCGTTCAGCCAGGCCATGGCGTCCGCCAGGGCGATCCCGGTGTCCGGGTCGGGCAGCTTCTCGTCCACGCCGCCCTGGTACTTGTCCCACACGCCCTGCAGGGTGGAGTACTGCAGCTTGAAGTCGCCGCTGCGCGCGACCGACAGCTCCTGCTCGAGGTGGGCGCGGCGCTCGTCGGCGATGCGCTCGGCGTCGGCCTGCGTGACCTCGCCCAGCTGCGTCAGGTGCCCGAGGTACGCCTCGCGGACGCCCTTGCGGCTATGGATCTTCGAGTACATGACGGGCTGGGTGAAGGACGGCTCGTCCGTCTCGTTGTGCCCGAAACGGCGGTAGGCGTACATGTCCACCACGACATCGCGCTTGAACTCGCTCCTGAAGTCCATGGCCAGCTCGATGACCTGCGCGACGGCCTCGGGGTCCTCGCCGTTCACGTGGAACACGGGGCTCTGGAGCATCTTGGCGATGTCGGACGCGTACGTCGTGCTGCGGCCCTGGCGGGGGCCGGTCGTGAAGCCGACCTGGTTGTTGACGATGACGTGCAGGGCGCCGCCCACGCGGTAGCCGACGAGGCCGCTCAGGTTGAGCGTCTCCTGCACGATGCCTTGGCCGATGAAGGAGGCGTCGCCGTGGATGAGGATGGGCAGCACGTGCTCGCGCCGCGCGTCGCCCAGGCGGTCCTGCTTGGCCCGCGAGCGCCCGAGGACGACCGTGTTCACGAACTCCAGGTGCGACGGGTTGAACGCGAGCGACAGGTGCAGGCGCTTGCCTTGCGACGTCACCCAGTCGTTGGAGTAGCCGAGGTGGTACTTGACGTCGCCCCTGCCGAGGTAGAGCTCGGGGTCCTTGTCGTCGAACTCGCGGAAGATCGTGCGGGTGTTCTTGCCGAGGATGTTCGCGAGCACGTTGAGGCGGCCGCGATGCGCCATGCCGAGCACGACCTCCTCGACACCCTGGGCGCCGGCCTTCTCGATGGCGAGGTCGAGGAGGGGGATCAACGTCTCGCTCCCCTCGAGCGAGAAGCTCTTGGCGCCGACGTACTTCTTCTGGAGGAACTCCTCGAAGATCGTGGCGTCAGTCAGCTTGGTGAGGATGCGCAGCTGCTGGTCGCGCGGCAACGCGAGGCGGTTGCGGGTCGCCTCCATGCGCCGCTGCAGCCAGACGCGCACCTCGAGCGAGTCGATGTGCATGAACTGCGCGCCGATGCTGCGGCAGTAGGTGACCTGCAGTCCGTCGATGACCTCGCGCACCGTGGCGGCGCCCGGGAACGTGTTGGCGAGGACAGGTCGGTCCAGGTCAGCGTCCGAGAGGCCGTAGTAGACGGGGTCGAGCTCCGGTGCCTCGAAGCGGTCGCGCCCGAGCGGGCTCAGGTCCGCGAAGCGGTGGCCGCGGACGCGGTAGTTGCGCACGAGCCTGTCGAGCTTCTGCTGCAGGAGGGCGGCCTCGATCTCAGCCTCGCCGAGGCGGACGCTCGAGTGACCGCTGGGGGGGTTGAAGAGGCTGCGGGGGGTGAAGCTCGGGCCCAACGCCGGGCGCGCGCCGTTGGCGGGGAGCGGCTGCGACCGGAAGTACTCCTGCCACTCCGCCGGGACCGAGGAAGGCTCCTCCAGGTAGCGGAGGTAGAGCTCTTCGAGGTACTCCAGACTCGAACTGTTGAATCGGCCGGGTTGGCTGCTAGCATCCATTCAGTGCTACCTCGTGACCTACGACGTTCTCGGCGTGCTCTGGCGGCATGCCAGAACCTAGGCCACGCCCGCCGAGCCCGGCCGTGCGCGGGTGGGGGCGTGCTGCCAGCTTCGTTCGGTGGACGCGCCGAGGCGCCACCGTCATCGAACTCATGTTGTAACACGTGGTGTGAACGGCCTCCGCCGCCCCAAGTACGTGTGGGAAAACGCGCGGCGCGCTAGATTCGGCGCCATGAGCGTGATGAGACGAGCGGTGACCGAGTGAGCGGCCACGCTGCGAGCGACCGTGCGGCCCCACGCCTCGTGTGCGTCGGCGAGGCGCTCATCGATCTCGTGGCGGTCGAGACCGACACGCCCCTCGCCGAGGCCGGCACCTTCGTCCGGGCCGCCGGCGGCGCGCCGGCGAACGTGGCCGTCGGCGCGGCCAGGCTCGGCGTCCGCAGCGCGTTCCTCGGCAAGGTCGGCGCCGACCCGTTCGGCGACCACCTGGTCGACACGTTGGCGGCTGCGGGCGTCGACACGAGCCTCGTGGCCCGCGACCCGCAGGCGCGGACCGGCTTGGCGTTCGTGAGCCGGCACGAGGGCGACCGCGAGTTCCTCTTCTACCGCCACCCAGCGGCCGACCAACGACTGCGCGTCGATGAGGTGGACGCCGAGCGGATCCGGCACGCCGAGGTCTTGCACTTCGGGTCCGTCAGCCTGCCGGTCTCACCGGCGCGCGAGGCCACCTTGCACGCCGTCGCCGTCGCCGGAAGCGCAGGGGTGCTGCGGTCGCTCGACGTCAACCTGCGGCTCGAGGGCTGGGGCTCGGCAGGCGAGGCCCGCGCCGCGATCCTGGCCGCGGCCGCCACGAGCGAGGTCGTCAAGGTGAGCGAGGAAGAGCTCGACTTCCTCGCCGGCGGCACGGGCGAGGCCGGGGCCACCGCGCTCCTCCGCGGAGCGACCGGGCTCCTCGTCGTCACCCGCGGCGCGGCGGGGGCGAGCTACTACCTCGCCACGGGCGACGGTCTCGCGGCCGGCCACGTCGCCGGCTTCGCCGTCGCCGCGTTGGACACGACGGGCGCGGGCGATGCGTTCGTCGCGGGCCTCCTCACGGGCATCCTGGCGGACAGGAACGCGCTCACGGACCGGGGCGCCCTCGAGGCGGTGTTGCGACGCGCCAACGCCTGCGGCGCCCTGGCCACCACCCGGTTGGGCGCCATCCCGGCGCTGCCTACGGCGACCGAGCTCGCGGCGTTCCTAGCAGGGGCGTCCGTCACCCCCGCCTGAGCATCCCCGGGGCGCCGCGTGCCACACTGAACGCGTGACAGACACCGCGGTCGTTCCCCCAGGCGTACCCACCCTTCAGGACGTCAAGGCGGCGCGCGAGCGCATCGCGGCGGGCGTCAGGCGCACCCCCCTCCTGCCGCTGACCGTCGAGCACGCGCGGTACCCCGTCTTCGTCAAGCCGGAGATGCTGCAGGCGGTCGGCTCGTTCAAGGTCCGCGGCGCGCTGAACTTCCTGGCCTCGCTGCCGGAGGACGTTAGGCAGCGTGGCGTGGTCGCGCACTCCAGCGGCAACCACGCGCAAGGGGTCGCGGCGGCGGCCAAGCGTTTCGGGGTGAAGGCCACGATCGTGATCCCCGAAGGCGCCCCGGCCGTCAAGGTGGAGAACACGCGCGCGCTCGGAGCCACGGTGGTGCGCTGCGAGAACACGCAAGCGGCGCGCGAGGAGACCACCGCGGCCATCGCGAGGAGCGAGGGCGCCACCGTCGTCCCCCCGTACGACCACCCCTGGATCGTGGCGGGGCAGGGCACGCTCGGGCTCGAGATCGCGGAGGACCTGCCGGACGTGAAGAACGTGCTCGTGCCCGTCGGCGGCGGCGGCCTCGCCTCCGGGGTCGCACTGGCGGTCACGGGCATGGTCCCCGGCGCGCAGGTCATCGGCGTCGAGCCGGAGTTCGCGGCGGACGCCAAGGAGTCGCTCGAGGCGGGTGAACGGCGTAAGTGGACCGCCGAGCAGGTCACGAGGACGATGGCCGACGGCGTGCGCACGCAGAGCATCGGCGTGCTGAACTTCGCGATGCTCCCCGACCTGCTCGCGGGCATCGTCACCGTCTCGGAGGACGAGATCGCGCGCGCGGTAAGGCACTACGTCACCAAGGCCCACCTGGTGGTCGAGCCGACCGGCGCCATCACCCTGGCCGCCCTCGAGCGTCTGCTGGCGACCGGCCGCGCGGGCGGCGTCGAGCTGCTTCCGGGTCCGACCGTCGTGATCGCGAGCGGCGGCAACGTGGACCCGACGAGGCTCTGCGCGCTGCTCGGCGTGCGCTGACTTACCCGCGTTCGTGTGACCGCGAGAGTCGCCGTGGCTCGTTTCGGCGCCGGACCGCTGTCGGACGCGCTTCGAACGACCGGAGGCGCGTCGCTCTCGCGTGCAAGCGCCCGCTCGTTAAC
The DNA here is from genome assembly GCA_023954415.1 of Trueperaceae bacterium. NCBI lineage: Bacteria > Thermotogati > Deinococcota > Deinococci > Trueperales > Trueperaceae > Trueperaceae bacterium. The sequence continues at coordinate 96,893 of JAMLIB010000001.1, read as the reverse complement.
GTCCGGCGGACGGGCGCCATCACCGTTTCCACCGCGCCGTGTGCGCGGCGCGCGTTGCCAGCCGGTCGGCGGCAGACTATTCTCATGTAGTGAACTCGCTCACCGTCCTGGTCCTGCTGCTCTTCACCGCGGCCGTGGCGCTCGCCCTGACGGTCTGGTCGGCGCTCGCCGTAGGGCGGAAACGCCGGGCGGAGCCGGAGGACGAGCCTTACGAGGCGAGGGGCACCGAGCGCGCCCGCGAGACCCGAACTCGGGAGCCGGTCGTGACGCCTGTCGCCAAGCGCACGGTGGTCTCGCCGCCGCGCATCGTGGTCGAACCCAGGACCAGCCAACCCGCCATCGACTTCGCGGACCCGCCGACGGAGCGGGTCGGCGCTGCTCGCGGTCCGACCGGCTCGGCACGCGGTGAAGTAGGCGCAGCGCGCTATGGGGTGGGCTCGGCACACGATCAGGCCGGCTCGGCACGCGACCAGGTGGGCGCGCACGGCAGCCAGGCGCCTTCCCCGCCTCCCATGGACCCCCCGCTTCCCACGGAGATCAGGCCGGGCCGCAGCGGCAGAGCGGTCCGTGAGCCCGTGGCCGACGCTGCCGTCCCGGCGGCCGGCGAGCAGGACCGCAAGCCGGGTGGCGTCAGCGTCCGCCCGCGCGTCGTGGTCACGGAGTCGGAGCCGCAGCGACCCGAGCCGGACGCCCCGAGGACCCCGCAGACAAACGAAACACCTCGCGCGACCGTGAAGCCGCGCGAGGTGGAACCGAACGCGTTCGACCGTTTCATCGACGCCGAACGCCGGCGGAGCTGACGGCCCTCAGGCGGTAGCGCCGGCGATCTCCCTCAGCCTGTCGTAAGCGGCCTGCGCGCGCTGGCGGAGCCTGGAGTTGTCGGCCTTGCCCGCCATCATCAGGTGCATGTTGATGTGCTGGTCGACGTCGCCGAAGATCGAGTTGAGCGCTTCCACCTCGTCGCCCGGCCGGAGCGTGGAGTCGCCACGGAACATGTACGTGTAGGTGTGCTCGAAGTCCGAGTCGTCCATGCTGCCGGCGAGGTAGCGCTCGAGCACGTCCAGGTACGGGCGCAGGTCGGAGCCCGACTTGGCGCTCGGAGCAGCGACCGGCTCGCCGACCGCCACGCGGCCGAAGCCTTCCGTCAGGGCCTCCGGCGTGATGTCCCAGTTGTCCACCGCGAACACGGGCTTCCCTGCGTCGAAGACGATGACCTGCGGCGACTCGTGCTGGATGCCCGTGCGCTCCGCCACGAGGTTGCTGGCCGGGCGCGCCTCGACGACGCGGATGACGCCGCACATGAGGTCCTCGCGCCCCTCGAGCTGCTCCTGCACGAAGCCGAAGCCCTGCATGGTCTTGTGGCACGTGCCCGCCTTGAAGATGACGCTGCTCGGGTACCGCTCGAAGAAGGCTTCGACGGCTTCTGGCGAGTTCAGTAGGACGATCCGGTCTTTGAGCATGCTGCCTCCGTTACACGTGGGAAGAGTCTATCCAGAGCGGGGGCGGGAGGTCAGTCGTCCAGGAACCGTGCGCGGGCAGACGAGACCAGCGGTGCGCGGTCCGTCGAGACCGGCAGCGCGCCAACCGGATCCGGCTTGGCTATCGTCCACGCGCTCGCGGCTCGACCAACCCGGCGGTTCGTTGACCGACCTAGGGGCGCCTGTTACACTTCGTGTTGCCTTCGCGCCCAGCGGCCTGTCGCTCATGGGCTCGGCGCGGGCCGCCCTCACGGGCGCGCCGGCTTCGCGGAGAGGTGTCCGAGTGGTTTAAGGAGCACGCCTGGAAAGCGTGTGTGTGGGGATACCTGCACCGAGGGTTCGAATCCCTCCCTCTCCGCCATACCCAGCGATGGCAGCTTCTAGCATCCAGCCGCTCGATCAGCCCAGGTGTCGACCACCTGCTCCTAGCCAGCCTCAGGCGGGAACGTACACCAGCCTGACCACGTTCTCGTCCAGCACGTCATTGGCTACCAACCTGAGCGGCGGGCGAGGACCCACGAAGAGCGGCCGGCCGTGACCCAACACAACGGGGTGCAGGTAGATGCGGTACTCGTCTATCAGGCCGAGTTGGCCGAGACTGTGCGCCAGCTTCGGGCCGGCGACCTCGATCTCGCCTTCGCGCTCGACCTTCAGCCTACGGATCGCGCTCTCGAGATCGCCCTCGACGAGCTGGGCGTTGGGACCGACCGACTTCAACGAGCGCGAGACGACCCATTTCGGCAGGTTCCGCCACGCCGCCGCGAAGGCGTGCTCTCCCGCGTCCCAGTCCGGTTGGTCGTCGTCCCAATAGCGCATGATCTCGTATATCCCGCGACCGTACACGGCACCGGCCTCCCTCTCGGTCTGCTCGATGAAGTGGCGGAAGAGCGTGGGGCTCGGCCCGAACGCCGTGTGATCGACGTAGCCGTCCAGTGATTGGTTCATTCCGAACACAAGCTTGGCCATGCTATGTCCTCTCCGTTCGAGGTCCCCGAGGATACCCGGTCATCTCCGCCTCGCAGCGCCACTACCTCACCGCTGCTCAGCCGCGAACCGGCCGGGCCATGGGCCACGCGCGCCGCGAGGCAACCCGCATCAGCCCGGTGATAAGCTCCCCGGCATGAGCGCACACAAGCGCGAGGGCCGCGCCGCCACCGAGCTGAGGCCCGTGAACGTCGAGCTCGGCTACAACCCCCACGCTGAAGGCTCGGCTGTGGTGACCTGGGGTCGCACCGTGATCGCGGCCACCGTGACCATCGAGGCCAAGCTGCCGCCGCACCTTCGCGCCACGGCGCACAAGGGCGGCTGGCTCACGGCCGAATATGCCCTCCTCCCCCGCAGCACCAAGGAACGCGTCGCGCGCGAACGCCTCTACGCCTCCGGCCGCACCCAGGAGATCCAACGCCTCATGGGCCGGGCACTGCGCAGCACGGTCGACCTCGACCTGTTCAAGGGCAAGACCGTCACGGTCGACGCCGATGTCCTCGTGGCCGACGGCGGCACGCGCTGCGCCGCCATCCTCGCCGGCTACGCGGCGCTGCACCAGGCGGCCGACAGGCTCGTCTTCCAAGGCGGCGTCGCGGAGTGGCCGCTGCGCCACGAGCTGGCCGCCGTGAGCGTCGGCGTGGTGAACGGCGAGACGCGCGTCGACCTCGACCACGCCGAGGACGCCGCCGCCGAGCTCGACCTCAACGTGGTCGCCACGGCGACGGGCGACGTCCTCGAGGTCCAGGGCGGCAGCGAGACCGGCCCCGTCTCGGCCGAACGCTACGTGACGCTCGTGGCGGCCGGCGTCGCGGCCGTGGAACGCCTCGTCGCGCAGGTGCGAGGGCAGCTCAAGTGACACCGTGCGCTGGCATGAGTGCGCGTCCTGCGGCCGCTCGGGCAGATGCCGGGGGGAACCCGGCCGCGAGGCGGCGTAGGTGACCTTCGTTCAGGACCTGGGAGAGCCCAGCCTAGCCCCACTCCGCATCGCCATCGCCACCCAGAACCCGGGCAAGCTCCGGGAGTTCGCAGACGCCCTCGCGGGCCTCCCCTTCGAGCTCGTGGCGGCGCCCGACATGGACGTCACCGAGTTCCCCGAGGAGAACGGCGCGACCTACGAGGAGAACGCCCTCATCAAGGCGGGGCACGTCGCGCTGGCCACGGGCCTCCCAGCGCTGTCGGACGACTCCGGCCTGGAGGTCGACGTCCTCGGCGGCGCCCCGGGCGTGTACACGGCCCGCTTCGGCGGCCCCGGCCTGACGGACGGCGAGCGCATGGCGCACTTGTTGCAGCAACTCCGCAAGGTTCCGGACGAGGCGCGAACGGCCAGGTTCGTCGCCGTCATCGTGCTGGCCACACCCGCCGGTGCGGTCGAGACCTTCAGGGGCGAAAGCGAGGGCCGCGTCCTGCACGGCCCCCGTGGCGAGAAGGGGTTCGGTTACGACCCCATCTTCCACAGCACGGAGCTAGGCAAGGGGTTCGCGGAGGCGACGCTGGCGGAGAAGCGCGCCGTGAGCCACCGTGGGCGCGCGCTCGCGGCCTTCGCTGCGTGGGCCGTAACGCCGGCAGGGAACGAGGTCCTGCGGGATACCACGCCGCGCGAGCTTGAGTTCGACTAGCCAAGACGACCAAGCTGGCATGAGCGCGGTCCGTGTTGGTTTCTGCACCGACTGCCAAGCATAGAGAACGGGGTCCACGGAGCTCTAGAGCAGTTCGACCGTGCCCGAACGCCCTTAGCGCTGTCCGGCCTTCCAGGGGTCGATGATCGGAACACCCGCCGCCGCGAAGGCCGTGGTATCACGCGTCGCGACGGCGAAGCCATGGGCGGTCGCGATGGCGGCTATGTAGCCGTCGGGCGTGGGGAATCCTTTGCCCGCGTTGCGGGCCGCGACGGCGAGGTCAGCGTAATGGCGTGCCGCATCGGTGTCGAAGGCGAGGATCCTGCCGTCGAACAGCCCGAGAAGACCGTCGAGCGCCAGGGCGAACCTCTGCTTGCGTCGGCCTTCGGGTAGCATGCCGATACCGAATCGCAACTCCGCCACGGTCACACTGGTAAGGAAGAGGGTCTCGGCGACCTGTTCGTCCAACCAGTCGCGGACGGCGGGATCCGGCTCGGGTTTCATCGCCTCCGAGACGACGTTCGTATCCAGAACGATCATCCGAGGCGCAGGGGCACGGCGGGGGTCCTGTCGCGACCTCGTTCCAGCGCCTCGAAATCAGCGTTGGTCAGCCCGGCCTCGCGGCTCAACGCCGACACGGCGGAACCGATGCGCAACCGATCAGCGGGGCGCACGGCCGCCTCCAGAATGGCGCGCATCTCTGCCTCGGCGCTTCGTCCATGCTGGGCGGCGCGCACCTTCAGAGCGCGGTGCGCCTCTTCGGACAGGTTGCGGATCGTCACGGCCGGCATCTGATATCATCTCCTGGAATCCGATAGCGGTGCTATCAGTATAGTAGAATCACTAGCATGGCGCAAGGCGCGCCCGATACCCATGCTCGTCGCATGCGAACCGAAACCGTGGAGCGCTGCGTAGAACGGGGCGTTACCCTACACTCACACCTGGATCGTCACCCGCGCTCCGTCCCCGAGCAGGTGCACGGAGTCCGTGAAGCGGATGACCCGCGAGCGGTAGCCCATCGTGATGCTATGCGTGCGTGCGCCGTTCTTGAAGAACTTGACGCCCCGCAGGAGGTCGCCGTCCGTGATGCCCGTGGCGCTGAAGACGATGTCGCGGCCGGGCGCCAAGTCCTCCGTGCGGTAGACGCGGTCCTCGCTCGCCCCGGCCGCCTGTAGGCGCCGGCGCTCGTCCTCGTTGCGCGGGCGGAAGCGGCCGTGGATCTCGCCGCCGAGGCACTTGAGCGCGGCCGCGGCCAGCACGCCTTCCGGCGCGCCGCCGGTGCCCATGACCGCGTGCACGTTCGTGCCGCGCACGGCGGCGGCGAGGGCCGCGATGACGTCGCCGTCGCCGATCAGCTTCACGCGCGCGCCGGCCTCACGCACCTCGCGCACGAGCTGCTCGTGGCGGGGGCGGTCGAGGATGACGACCGTCAGGTCGTCGACGGCCCGGTCGAGCGACAGCGCGACGCCACGCAGGTTGGCCGCGACGGGCCAGGTGAGGTCGACCCTGCCCTTGGCCGGTGGGCCGACGATGAGCTTCTCCATGTAGGTGTCCGGCGCCTGGAAGAGGCCGCCGCGCTCGGCCATCGCGATGACCGCGACGGAGTTGTTGATCATCCGCGCCGTGATGTTGGTGCCCTCGACGGGGTCGACGGCGATGTCGACCTCCCAGTCGTCCGGCCCGGCCGTGCCGACCTTCTCGCCGATGTAGAGCATGGGCGCCTCGTCGCGCTCGCCCTCGCCGATCACGATCTCGCCGGCGATGGGGAGCTCGTTGAGGACCGAGCGCATGGCGTCGACGCCCGCCTGGTCGACGAGGTCGGCGTCACCCTTGCCGGCCACGCGGCTGGCGGCGATGGCGGCCTGCTCCGTCACCCTGACCGTGTCGAGCACGAGCGCGGCCTCCAGGCCGCCGCTACGCACGACGTTCCGCGTGGCCTTGCGCTCCCCGCCCGCCCTCACGCCGGCCGTCTGCTTGCCGCCGGCATCCTTGAGCTCACCGTCTGTTGGCTTGGTCATACCCCACTATGCGCTCACGGGGCGCGCGGCGCAGAGCGGTTTCCGCCACTCGCGGTAGACCGGGGCCGCTCAGGGCGCCAGCGGCGTAAGCTCCCCGCCGAAGTACGTGAAGCCTTCGGGCGGTTCCGGCAGCACGAAGGCCGACATCGGGTAGGCGGAGTGATCGGGTATGCCGAGCGAGTCGAGCATGGCCACCACCCAGCTGACCGAGCGGTTGTAATGCTTGCCCAGGTCCGAGTGCGACTCCGTCGCCGTTATGCCCCAGATGTTCGTGTGCGTCCCGTTGATGCGCACGTTCACGTGGTCGTCGGTCAGCACGTTCGGGTCGAGCGAGAAGAGGCGGAACGTCGTGCGCACTTCCAGGCCGTAGATGACGTTGGCGGGCACCACGTCGTTGATGTTCTGGCGTTCCGTCTGCCCCGGCACGTCGAGCGTGCCGCACGGGTCGCCCTGCTCGAGCGGGAACGGGATCGTCCACGGGCCGTCCACGAACGTCTCCTTGACGTACTGCTTGTGCTTGTTCCACCACATCCAGCACACGGCGTCGAGCGACACGAAGGAGTCGAAGGTGACGTCGAGGTTGTTCATGGCTAGTAGCGACGCCCAGACGGTGCCGTGCGAGTGCCCGACGAGGACGACCCTCGTCGGGTCGTCGATCCCGTCGATCCAGTCGCGCTTCACCTCGTCGAGGTAGGCCTGCGCCTGCAGGTAGCCCGGCTCGATCTTGCCGCTGATGGAGCTGTAGTGGCTCGTCGCGAACGAGGAGGCGCTGAAGACCTCGATCTTCGCGAGGCCGAGGCGCGTGTACGCCGCCGCGATGGCGTCCAGCACGGCGACGCCGCCGGTCGAATCGCTGGCGTTGCTGAGGTAGGACCAGGTGCTGCGCGTGTCGCACACGAGGCCGCAATGCCCCGAGAACGCGATGATGACGAGGTCGGGTGCGTCCGCCGGCCGCGGGCGCAGCGTGGCGCTCGGCGCGTTGGCGGGAACGTAGCCGATGCCGTCGAGCGGTGAGCCGCTCGACGTGGTGCGCGTGGCGCCCGCCCGCGCCAGGTCGTCGCGCGAGGCGGCCGGGGCGCACGACGCGAACACCCCCGCCACGACGGCAAGGGCCAAGGATATGGCGGCGAAGAGGAGACGGCGGCGCATGCACCAACGAGCCTACGACCTCGGCCGGCGTCTTGGGTAGCCCGGGGAGACCGCGCGGGCTCCGGCGCCAGGCCAGCCATACCCGCAGCGCCGGAACGCAGGCCCCGCGCTAGGGTCCTACCGACCGACAGGCCCCGGCCTACCGCCTCCGCTCGTCGAGCTTCTCGGCGACCGCGCCCAGCCCGACTCCCCGCTCCGTGAGGAGCACGCTCAGGTGGAAGAGGAGGTCGGCGCTCTCGTTGATCAACTCGTCGTCGCGCTCGAGCAGGGCGGCCACAACGGTCTCGCCGGCTTCCTCGACGACCTTCTGCGCCACGTAGCCGACGCCGCGCTCGTGGAGCTTGCGCACGTAGGAGCCTTCCGGCAGCGCGGCGAGGCGGCCCACGATCACGGCCTGCAGCGCCTGGAGCGTGGTGCCGAGGTTGGCGGCGCCCGCCTCGGTGACGCGTCCGCTCGGCGCGCCGCCAAAGGGCGCGGCCGGGCCCGTCTCGACCGCTCGGGCCGCGAGCTCGCCGCCCTCCAACGTCCGATAGAAGCACGTCCTCTCCCCCGTATGGCACGCCGGCCCGCGCTCCTCGACCAGGTAGAGCAGCGCGTCCGAGTCGCAGTCGTAGCGGACCTCGGCGACGCGCTGCGTGTTGCCGCTGGTCGCGCCCTTGCGCCAGATCTCCGAGCGCGAGCGGCTGTAGTAGTGCGCCTCGCGCGTCTCGAGCGTCAGTGCGACGGCCTGACGGTCGGCGTAGGCGAGCATGAGGACGGCGCCGTCGGCCGCCGACTGCACCACGACCGGCACGAGCCCCCGCTCGTCGTAACGGAGGTCGGTCATGCCGCCACCTCGCGCATCGGCAGCCCCGCCGCCGCGCAGACCCGCTTCACGTGCGCGACGCTCACCTCGCCCCGGTGGAAGATGCCGGCGGCCAGGGCCGCGTCGACCCCGGTCAGGAGCGCAGCGCGCATGTCCTCGGCGTTGCCGGCGCCGCCCGACGCCACCACCGGCACGCTCACGGCGGCCCGCAAGGCGCGGAGGGCCTCCAGGTCGTAACCCGTGTTCATGCCGTCGCCGTCGATGCTGTTCAGCACTATCTCCCCCGCTCCCAACGCCGCGCCCTTCTCGGCCCAGGCGAGCATGTCGAGGCCGGTCTCACGCCTACCACCTGCCGCGTACACGTCCCACGCACCAGCGGACCGGCCGCGCGCCTCGGTCGACCCGGTCGCGCGCGAGCGGGCGCGCACGTCGATGGAGAGGACTACCGCCTGCGACCCGAACTGGTCCGCTGCCCGCGTCAGCAGCTCGGGGTCGGCGATGGCGCCGGAGTTGATGGACACCTTGTCGGCCCCGGCGAGCATGAGCGCGCGCATGTCCGCCAGGCCGCGGACACCGCCGCCCACGGTGAGGGGCATGAAGCAGCGCTCGGCCACGCGCGCGGCGACGTCGAGGATGGCGCCGCGGCCCTCGCTCGTGGCCGTGATGTCGTACATGACGAGCTCGTCCGCCCCCTGGTCGTTATAGACCATGGCGAGGGCGACGGGGTCGCCGACGTCCGCGAGCTCCCCCAGCTCGGCGCGCCCGAACTGCCGACCGCGGGTCACTCGGCCGGCGTGGACGTCCAGGCACGGGATGATGCGTTTAGCAAGCATGTGCACGAGTGTAGCCCCCGGCGGCGCGCACGGTGGCACCTGAGGCTCGGGCACCTCCCCTGCCGGGCGTGAGACCCGTGAGCCAAGGCGGGCATCCAGGCCGGCGGCGCCCCGTACCCGCGTGGCCGATCGGGCGCAGCGTTCGTGTACGCCACGCGCGCCGTGCAGTGTCCCGTGCCCGCGTGGCCGATCGGCCACGTGGCGGTGCGAACCGGCCCCGGATCTCAGCCGCGCGTCAACTCGGACAGGAGCTCGACGTGGTGCGTCTGCGGGTAGAAGTCGTAGGGCATGAACCTGGCGAGGCGGAAGCCCCGCGCCTCGAAGTCCGCGACGTCACGCGCCCAGGTCGCGGCGTCGCAGCTCACGTAGAGGAGGCGCGCGGCGCCGGAGGCCGCGATGGCCGCGCGCACCTCGGCGGACAGGCCGGCGCGCGGCGGGTCTACGACCAGAAGCTCAGCGTCTGCGGGTATGGCCGCGAGCCTCGCGTCCTGGCGCGCGAACTCGACGTTCCCGAGCCCGAGCCTGGCCGCGTCGCGTTCGCCCCGCATGACGGCGCCGCGGTCGATCTCGATGGCGGTGACGCGCGCGAAGGCCGGTGCCAGGTGGAACGAGATGGCACCGCCGCCCGCGAAGAGCTCGACAGCGCGCTCCCCCGCCCCCGCCCAGCCGGCCAGCTCCCGGTACAGTCCCCCCGCCGCGGCAGGGTTGGGTTGGGCGAAGCTGGAGGCGTTGACGCTCACTACGACGTCGCCGTAGCGCTGCAGGATGGTCCGCTCGCCCGCCAAGCGTTCGGTGCCGGACCTGAAGCGCCCCCGCGGGTCGTGCGGCGCCAGGGCGACGCCCGTTATGCCGGAGTTGACGAGCGCGTGCGCGAGGGGCAGGAGCCGGCGCGCGGTCGTATGCGCGACGATCGCCAGGAGCGCGTGCCCTTCGTCGTTGGCCCGGATGACGAGTTCCACGGCGCCGCGCGCGGCGTGGGCGCGCATGGCGACGGCGCGCTGCCATGCTGCGTCGACGCCGGCGGTGGCCACCGGATCGGCCCCGATGACCACGACCTCGTTCGACTCCAGCCTGCGGTAGCTGAGGCCGCCCGGCACGGTGGCGGGTTGGACGCCGCTGCGGTACGCCCATTCGCTCGGCGCCGGGACGACCGGCGCCACGCCGGACTCGGCCACGGCCGCCCTGCCACCCACCTTCGCCTGGCGGCGCGCGCGCGCCAACGCGTCCGCCACTACGGAGCGCTTCTCCGTGAGCTGGCGCGCGTAGGTCATGTGCGAGAAGTCGAGGCCGGGGTGGAAGCTGGGCGGCACGCGGTCCTGGCTCGGCTCCAGGACCTGGAGGGTGGCGCCCATCAGCACGCCCTTCTGGGAGCGTAGGTCCGCCAGGACCCTCTCGCCCGGTATCGCCCCGCGCACCAACGCGACCTCGCCCGTCTTGGCGCGGCCGAGGGCGAGGCCGCCATGGACGGTGCGCTCCACCGCGACCTCCACGCCCCGCGCGGTCACGCTCGGCACACGTTCGTAGCCGCCTTCTCTCACGCCGGGCAGTCTAACCGCACTCAAGAGCGCTCATGGTGGCGGGTATACTGGCCTCATGAAGCGCTCCTTGCAAGAAGTCGTGGAGCTGGTCGTCTTCGGCCTGGTCGCTCTGCTCGTCGGTACCGGGCTGCTCTGGCTGGTCGGCTGGCTGTTGTCTCTCGGCGGCCTGCTCCTCAAGGCCATCGCCGGTCTACTGTGGCTGCTCCTGCGCTTCGTGGTGCCCGTGGCCCTCGTGGCCGGCCTCGTCTACTTCCTGGTCAAGGCGCTGCAAGGCAGGCAGGAAGCCGCCCCGACGGCCGGCAGCGGTCAGCCCGCCCCGCACCCTCAGAACGCCGCGCCGGTCGGCGCGGCGCCCACCGCGAACGCGGACGGTTCGTCGACTATCGTCGCTCCCTCCGCCACCGAATCGACGGCTACGTCGAATGACGGCGCCGATGCCGCCCCGGCGCAGGGCGCGTCAGACGTCGGCTCGCCGGCGGACGAGCCCGCCGATGAGGACCGACCTGCGGGCGAGGGCGCCTGAGGACGGCTCCGCCTGAAGGCCGGAGGCCATCAGCACCCCGGGGTGCGCGCCTCACGCTCGCCGGCCTGCCGGTCCTGACGATCGTCGGCCTATGCGTCGTAATCACCCTGGGCACGCCGGTAGGCGCGAGCGGCGGGGGCGGTAGCCCGGTGGGCTACGGGGCGGCCGTCGCCGAAGGCGCGAGCCTTTACGCGCTCAACTGCGCCGTATGCCACGGCAAGGGCGCCGGGGGGCTCGCGGATGCCAAGCTCTCGTTCCCCCCGGAAGACCGAACGTGCACGCGCTGCCACCGCCCGAGCAACCGCACGGTCCAGTCGCTGTCCGAGCCCGTGGTCGACAACGACATGTTCTCGATCGGCACGCCCCCGCCCCTGATAGCGACCGCGGGACACCCGACGGGCTTGGCGCTCACCGCCGCGCCCGCGGCACTGTGGGCGTACGTGAGCGCCACGATGCCGCGCTACGAACCCGGCCGCCAGACGCCCGCCGAGTATTGGCTCCTGACCGCCTACCTGCTCGACCTCAACGGGAGAAGCGCGGCCGCCGCCGAGGCCGTAGCCAACGCGGCCGCCGTGGCCACGCCTTGAACACCCCGGCCAGGCCGCTCGCGGCGCCGGACGCTCGCCAGGCCGGGGCAGGCCTCGACCGGACGCCAGCTTAGGCTTGGGCAGCCGCCAGGCTCAGGACGGCGTGGCCCGGGCGCTCACTCACTTGGCCTGCGGATCGAGGACGTCACGGAAGGCGTCGCCAAGCAGGTTCCAGGCCAGCACGAAGAGCAGGATGATCAAGCCGGGCCAGAACGAGACGTACCAGAAGTAGAACGGCTTGCCGGGAGGACCGAGGATCCAGTCGCGCGCGAACGAGATCATCTGGCCCCAGTCGGCGTAACCGATCTCGGCGCCCAGGCCGAGGAACGACAGCGCGGCGGCGGTGAGGACGATCGAGCCGATGTCGAGGCTGGCCACGATCACGATGGGGCCGATGGCGTTCGGAAGGACGTGACGGCCGATGATGCCGAGCGGGCGCCGCCCGATGGCCCTCGCCCCCGCCACGTACTCCTCCTCCTTGATGCGCAGGACCTCGCCACGCATCAGGCGCGCGTACGACGGCCACGCCGTGACCGCGATGGCCAGCATGATGTTCTCGATCGACTTCCCCAAGACCATGACGACCACCAGCGCCACGACGAGGCTCGGCAGCGAGATGACGATGTCGGTGAAACGCATGACGAGGTTGTCGAAGACCCCGCCTATGTAGCCGGAGAGCGACCCGATGATGATGCCGATTGCGAAGGCGATGCCGACGACGATGAGGCCAACCTTGAACGCCGTACGGGTGCCCCACACGAGACCGTAGAAGATGTCGTAACCGCCGCTGGTGGTGCCCAGAACCGTCTTGGTCGTGGCGGCGTCGGCCGGTTGCGTGCTGAAGCTGACCCGCGCGATCGTGAAGCACGACTTCGGGGGAGCGAAGATGGCCTTCCAGAAGACCGGCTTGACGGGGTTGCGGTAGTCGTGCTGGTTGGCGGCCGTGAGCTCGAGGTCCCGCAGGCAGCTGCGCGGCAGCTCGGTGAGAACCGGAGCCAGCGTGGCGATGAGCACGAAGCCGGCGACCATGATCAGGCCGACGACGGCGAGCGGGTTGCGCCGGAAGCGCTTCCAGGCGCGGCCCTTCCGCGCGGGCTGGTCCAGGTGCTCATCGGCGCTGCCGATGCTCTCGAGGTTCCGGGGGGTGTCGGTGTCTGGTGCCATGCTACTCGTACCTGATCCGCGGGTCGACGACCCCGTAGAGGATGTCCACGAGCAAGTTGGCGAGGACCACCATCATGGCCGTGAAGACGGCGAAGCCGAGCACGGAAGCGTAGTCGAGGTTGACGGCGGAGGCCGCTGCCCACTGGCCGAGGCCAGGGTAGTTGAAGATCGTCTCCGTGATGACGACGCCGTTGATGAGCCCGATGAGGACGAAACCGGAGAGCGTGATGACCGGAATCAGCGCGTTGCGCCGCGCGTGCTTGTGCGTCACGACGTGCTCGGGGAGGCCCTTGGCGCGCGCGGTACGCACGTAGTCCCTGCCGAGCGCGTCGAGCAGCGAGGAGCGCATCACGCGCATGATCTGAGCGCTCTGGACGACCGAGAGGGTGATGACGGGCAACACCATGTGCATGAGGGCGTCCCAGAAGACGTCGAGGCGCTTGTTGAGGAGCGAGTCCAGCAACAGCATGCGGGTGTAGTTGACGAACCCCGAGTTGGGGCCTGTGGAGATCCTGATGGCATCAGATATGCGGCCGGGTTGGAACCAGCCCAACCAGCCGTAGAAGATGACGAGTAACCAGATGCCCAGCACGAACGTCGGCAGCGACCAGCCCACGATGGACGCCACTCGGGCGAACTGGTCTATCGGTTTGTCGCGGTTGAGGGCCGCGGCCGTGCCCATGGCGACGCCCACGCCAATGACGGGCAGGATGGCGAGGATGGCGAGCTCGAGGGTGACGGGGAAGCGCTTGCCGAGCGTCGTCAGCACGGGCTCGCGAGCCGTGCGGGAGTAGCCGAGGTTGCCCTTCACCACCTCGCCGATCCAGCGGCCGTACTGCTTGTACCAGGGGTCGGTGAGGCCGTACTGAACGATTATCGAATCGATATTACGGATCTGCTGCTCGGACTGGACATAGGCGGCGGCGCGTTGGTAGGGGGTGAGGAGCTGCATGAGCAGCACGATCGCCAGGGTCACCCCAACGAACACGACCGGCAGGAGCAGCAGGCGCCTGACGATGAAGACTAGCAAGATACCGGATCCATATCGCTGGTTGGTCGTCTCGTCGGCCGGCGCCGCACCCTTGGGGCCCGCGCAGAGGCACCGCGTGGCGGTGGGCGGCGAGCGGGCCCTGGAACCTGGCGCTGGCCCCGTGGGGCCGGGAGGCTGCGAGAGCTCCCGACCCCACGAGAAGGCGGCTCAGTTCTTGGACAGGTCCTTCCAGAGGAACTTGTCGGAGTACATCGTGTTGTAGTAGACGCCGTTCAGGTTGGAACGGACCACCAGGAACGCGCTCTGGATCGGCACGGCGATGAGTGGCGCCTGGTCGTAGTGGAGGGTGCCGATGCCGCGGTAGAGGAAGCCACGGGCTTCGGGGTCGACCAGCTGGTCGGCCTGGTCGATGATGGCCTGTATCTCGGGCACGCTGATGCTGGTGCGGGCCGAGTAGTAGCCGTCGTCGTCGTAGAAGGTGTTGATGAAGTTGCTCGGGTCGGCGTAGTCAGCTGCCCAGCCGAGCGCGAACATCGGGGCCTTCTTCTCGGCCGTCCGGGAGAGGTAGTCGGCCCAGGGCAGACCGCGCACGCTCATCTTGAACTTCGGGTTGATGAACTCGAGGTTGTCCTTGATGAGCTCGAGGGCCGTCTGGCGGATGGTGTTACCCGAGTTGTAGAGGGCGGTGAACTCGAAGCCCTTCTCCCAGACCTGGCCATCGAACGCGGCGCGGAAGTAGTCTTCGGCGGCTTCGAGGTCGAGGGTGCGGACGGCCACGTCGGGGTTATAGCCGAGGAAGCTGGAGGGCAGGCCCATGGTGATGACGGTGCCCTGGCCCTGGTAGACCTGGTCGACGAACGCCTGCTGGTCGAAGAGCTGGGCGAAGCCGCGGCGCACGTTCACGTCGGCGAAGAAGTTGGACGGGATGCCCTTGCCGTCGAGGAGGCCGGAGCCGACGTCCTCGTTGTTGGTCACGTCGATGGCGAAGTTGAAGAACGCCGCGGTGACACTGGCGGGCAGCCAGTTCGGGTCACGGAGGACGGAGACGCCGGCGGCGCCTTCCACCTGGGCGACGGCGGAGTTCTCGTTGAGCGTGATGCGATCAGCGTCACCCTGCTGGATGGCGAGGATGCGCGTCGACTGCTCGTCGACGTAGCGGTAGATGACGTGCTTGAGCGCGGGAGCGCCGCCCCAGTAGTCGGCGAAGGCGTCGGCTACGACGCTGTCGTCGGTCCAGTCGACGAGCTGGAAGGCGCCGGTGCCGCTCGCGTTGCGGTGGAGGAACTCGGCGGTCAGATCACGGCCGACCCAGTCCTGCCACGTGGCCTCGGTGCCGTCCCACGCGCCGCCGGCGATGGCGAACTGCGAGTCGACGATGCTGAAGGCCGTGTAGGTGAGGATCGGGATGAGGGCCGGGGTGGGGTTGACGAGGTTGACCGTCGCCTTGAGGCCTTGCGGGCCCTCTGGGCAGGTGACGATGCCGTCGATCATGTCCCACGTGACCTCGGAGAGGAACGCAGCCGGGTCGGAGCCGTCGATGTCGGTGCCGAGCCAGAGGTTGCCCATCAGGTACGCCGGGGCGCCTTCCGGGTTGGCGGTGAGGGCGCCGTACTTGAAGGACCACGCCACGTCCTTGCACGTCATGAGGTTGCCGCTATGGAACTTGACGTTCGGGCGCAGGTCGAAGGTCCAGTGCAGGCCGTCGGCGCTGACCGAGTAGCCGGTGGCGAGGCTCGGGACGAAGACGTCGAGGGACTCGCCGTCGTAGGACATGAGGGTCTCGTAGACGTTCTCGATGATGCCGCCGGAGCCCGTGTCGTAAGCCCGGGCCGGGTCCATCGAGACGGGCTGGCCGAACGTCATATACACGTACGTGTCGGCCGGCGCCTGCGCGAAGGCCGTGCCCAACAACAGCATGCCAGCGGCTAGCAGGGTAATGACTCTCTTCATCGACTATCACTCCTTAACGAATTGCTTGCGTCTCTCTGCGGTCGCGAGGGGGCACGCTTAGCCACGCGCCTGTCCCGGGCAGAACGTTCACGGATACAACTTCGTGGTCCGAACTGGCGGGACCCCCTTTCGTAATGAGAGGGCCCATGCCCTCCTTGACGCGTGCCGTAACTATAACTGAACGGCCGGGATTCGTGCGCCACGGGTCACCATGAGGCGCATGAGCGCTTCTGGAGCGGGCGCGGTGAGTGGGGCGGTGTAGCATTGGCCCGTGCAGCCTAGTTTTCCGATCCTGCGCAGCGCGAGGGCGGCCCTCGCCGGCGCCGCGCTACTCGCCTTGAGCGCGTGCGTCCACCGCACCGACTCCATGGCCCCCACGATCGCCATCACCGAGCCGCGCAGCGGCACTACGCGAAGTAGTGACGACCTGCGCATCAGCGGGTACGCACTGGACGACGCCGGCATCGCCAGCATCAAGGTAGACGGGGCCGACCTGATGCAAGACAGCCTGTACGCGTCCGAGCGCGGCAAGCGTCTCGTGCAGTTCGCCTTCACCAAGCCCAACCTGCAGGACGGCGAGCTGCGGCTGGTCCTCGAGGTCACGGACGTCAACGGCCGCTCGTCGCTGGAGCGTTACGTGCTCACGCTGGACGCCACGCCCCCGACCGTCGAGTTGACGAAGGTCGAGTCCGTGGCGGGGGGCCGCATCCGGGTCGAGGGGGTCGCGCGCGACAACATGCGCCTCAGCAGCATCAGGATCAACGGCGTGCCGCTGGCGTTCACCCCAGGCACGGAGTACTCGTTCTCAGTGATCGTCGACGCGGTGAGCGACGGCCAGATCGTCGTCGAGGACAGCGCCGGCAACACCACCACCAGGGACCTACGATGAGCCAAGCCGCCACGACCACCGCCCGCCTCCCCATCGCCACGCGAGACCTCCTGACCGGGAGGGGCGACCACCGCGTCCTCGACCTGGAGAGCAGGCACGGTAACGGCGATCTCTTGAAGGTCCTGGACATACTCGGCATCGCCGGCCCGTTCAAGGTCGTGTCGCCCTGGGAGCTGGAGGACGAGACGGGCCGCCACCTCGTTCATGCGGGCGGCTACGCCGCCATGCCGTTCGGCGAGGCCTACCCGCCGCTGATCGACTTCGTTCGCGACTACCTGGCCGAGAACAAGCAGCTCGGCCTCCCGCAGCAGTCGTTGAGCGAGTGGCGGGCCGCGCTCGCGACGAACCTCGTCGCGCTGCTCGCC